>JACJYZ010000002.1:333466-666933 GCA_020635855.1 Flavobacteriales bacterium
GTATCTCCTCCACCGTATACATAGAGGTAAACAAAGCAAAATCCCAATACGCCGATTAATTTGAGTGTAAATCCCGTAAAGAAGTATTTTTTCAAATGTGCATCAATCTTATTGCTGGTTTTTATAAAATTGCCCAGCAATAGAAGTGTTACCAGATAGGGAATTGAAAAGATGAAATCGAGGAAGGAAACGTGATACATCTGGCAGCTGGCAACTTTCAGTTAAAGGTATGAAAATTCTCTACATCACTTATGACGGTTTAACCGATCCCCTCGGTGGTTCGCAGGTGTTGCCATATGTGATCGGACTTGCTGCGGCAGGGAATCATTTCCATATCATAAGCTTCGAAAAGGAAGATGCATACCGGCGACGGAAAGCCGATGTGGATAAGCTGATGAACGAACACGGTATAGGATGGACACCCCTTACATATACCAAATGGCCGCCCGTTTTGTCCACCCTGTGGGACTTGCACAGGATGAAACAAACGGCCTATGAAATCCACAAAAGACAACTGTTTGATCTTGTTCACTGCCGGAGCTATATTGCTGCACTCGCAGGTGTAGAAATGAAACGCAGGTTCGGTGTTCCTTTCTTGTTTGATATGCGCGGTTTCTGGGCCGATGAAAGGGTGGAAGGTGGTATCTGGAACCTCAAGAATCCTGCAATCAAACGGGTTTACAAGTATTTCAAAAAGAAGGAAAAGGAATTCATTACAACAGCAGACGCCGTGGTATCACTGACCGAGAACGGCCGGCAGGAAATGCTGCAATGGAGCCTTGCGGGAGCTGCGTTCCCGCCCATTCAGGTGATCCCTTGTTGTGCGGATATGGATCTTTTTAACAACCATCATGACCGGGAGGCTTCGCGGGCCTGGCGAAACCGGTTCGGGTTGCCCGATGATGCATTCGTTCTGGGTTACCTCGGTTCTGTCGGAACATGGTACATGCTGCCTGAGATGCTGGATTTTTTTCGTGAGCTCTTAACAACCAAACCCCACGCCCGGTTCCTTTTTATTACACCTGACCCTCCGGAAATGATCAAGGACATGGCGCAACAGCGTGGTGTGGATGCCAGCCGCATACATGTTGCATTTTTGCCACGGCAGGAAGTGGCTTCAGCCATTCATGTGTTTGATCTCGGTATTTTCTTCATTCGTCCGTGCTATTCAAAAAAGGCATCCTCCCCAACCAAAATGGGTGAATTGCTGGCGTCCGGTATACCCATCGTTTGCAACGCCGGAGTGGGTGACGTGGACCTGGTGTACCGTGAATTGTTCGAATCTCCGGCCATTACAGATCTCAGCAAGCATGGATTCGCAAAGTGGATGAAGACCATTGACACCGTCTGCGCTTTTCCCGGGGAACGACTACGGGAAACCGCTGTCCGCCATTTTTCGTTAGAAACCGGAGTGAAAAAGTACAGGGAAATATATCAGGCCATAGCGAATCGCAGATGAACGGAGAGAAACGGAGGATCCTGTATATTGCAGCACATCGCCCGGGACGGTCGCCGGGGCAGCGCTTCAGGTTTGAACAATACATGCCGTTGCTGGAGGCCAATGGCTACGAGATCACACACTCACACATCATCGATGAGAAAGATGACAAGGTGTTTTACAGCCGGGGCAACTACCTGCGCAAAACCGCCATCATCTTCAAAAGCTTTTTGCGCCGCCTGGACGATGTACTCAAGGCGAATCATTTCGATTTGATTATCGTCTACAGGGAAGCGATTATGCTCGGATCAACCGTGTTCGAGCGCATGCTCAGAAAGTCGGATACACCCGTGGTAATGGACTTCGATGATGCCATCTGGTTGCAGGATGTTTCCGAGGGCAACGAACGTTTGGCCTGGCTGAAACGACCCTCCAAAACGGATGAGATCATCGCCATGTCCAATGCCGTTTTTGCAGGCAATACCTACCTTGCCAATTACGCGAAACGATTCAACCCGAATGTGCATTTAATCCCAACCACCATCGATGTGAACTACCACCTTCCGGCCGCCACCAGGCCGTCTGAAGGAACAGTTCGGGTTGGCTGGACGGGTACTTCCACCACCCTGAAGCATTACGATGAAGCGGTGCCTGCCCTGAAAGAACTCAAAACCAGGTGGGGTGATCGGGTGAGGTTCAGGGTCATTGCCGATGTGCCTCCATGTATGGAAGGGTTTGATGTTGAATTCGTAAAATGGAACAAACACTCCGAAATACAGGATCTTGCCACATTTGATATCGGCCTGATGCCGTTGCCGGATAATGACTGGGCCCGCGGTAAATGCGGTTTCAAAGGACTTCAATACATGTCAATGGGTATACCCGCAGTGATGTCGCCGGTGGGTGTGAATGCGGATATCATCACTGATGGCGTGAACGGTTTTCTGGCATCCTCCCAACAGGATTGGTTGGAAAAGCTGTCTCGTCTGATCGAGTCGGAAACGTTGCGGAAACAGCTGGGAACTGCCGGCAGAAAAACCGTTGAAGACCGATTTTCCCTGCAGGCCATCGGGCCCCATTACCTGGAACTGATCGACCGCCTGATCAACAGAACCTGATTCAATGATGGTAAGGTTCGTTGCGCAAGATCGTGAACGCCCGGTAGAGCTGTTCCAGAAAAATCACTCGTACCATCTGGTGTGTGAAGGTCATCCTGGACAAGGAGAAAGTGCCCTGCGCCCGCCGTTTCACTTCATCCGAAAAACCATAAGCGCCTCCCACCACGAAAACCAGGTTTTTCACGGATCGGTTCATTTTTGCCTGGAGGAATTCGGCAAATCCTTCGGAGGAATACATTTGCCCGTTATTGTCAAGCAGGATCACCTGATCCTGTGCTTCCACGGCCTGTAAGACCAGTTCGCCTTCAAGCCTGCACATGTCAGCGGGTAAGCTACTTTTAATCTTTTTGTTGGAACGGATTACAACCTGCACTTGCGCCACCCGGCGAAGACGTTTTTCATAGTCTTGCATCAACGCCGCCAGATGCGGGTCATCCGTTTCACCGATCAGAATAAGCGTGATTTTCATAGAAAGCCGGTATGGGAATGCCGGAACGAAAATAAGGAAGCAAGTTCAGAAATAAGCTGTTCATAGGCATTGCTGACAGAAAATACCTATTTTCGAATGCGCATGGATTGGAACCCATATTGTTGGCTTGGTTTTTGCTGAAAGTATGAAAATCAGGAAATGGGTATCTTGGTCCCGTCGGGCATTTGCCGTTGACGCGCAAACCCTGTAATCCTGAGGATGTATAGAAACCGTATCGAATGAAATCGTTGCTTTGTGTAATCGGGTGGTTGTTTGTCTCAGGCATGGCTATGTCTTCAGGTATCACGGATGTGACCGATGACATCTCCTCCGCCATCAAGGCCGGAAGTTCGAAAGAACTATCCAGGTATTTGAACTATACCGTTACCTTAACCATCGGTGACGAAGAAGATGCATACAGCAAAGAACAAGCTTCACTGATCCTCAAAGACTTCTTCATCAAGAACCCCCCGGAGAGTTTCAGTATCATGCACAAGGGTGCTTCCAGAGATGGATCCCAATACGCCATCGGGCGTTATATTTCGGGAAACAAGGCTTACCGTACTTATTTCCTGCTGAAGAAAGCGGGCGACCGTTTCCTCATCGACGCCCTTAGTTTTGAGCTCGATGGCAGCAAAGAGTGATACTTCCCAAGTGAACATGCAGTTTCCACATCTGTCCGCAGATGAAGTTCAGGCCCTGATCGAACGGACCCTCAGAGAAGATATCGGTGAAGGAGATCATACTTCCCTGGCATGCTTGCCGTCTGGCACCCAAGGTAAGGCCGAACTGATAGCCAAGGCACCTGGTGTTATTGCCGGGGTGGAACTCTCCCGGCAAATATTTCACACGGTTGATACCGGCATCAAATGGCAGGCAAATGTAGTTGATGGTGCTGCCGTTCAATCAGGCGATCGCATCCTGACAGTCTCGGGTCCTGCCGCATCCCTTCTTTCAGCCGAGCGTCTTGTACTCAATTTCATGCAGCGATTGAGTGGCATTGCAACGACCACCCGTGCCATGGTGGATGTTCTGGCCGGTACCCCCGTGCAGGTACTGGATACACGCAAAACCACGCCTGGACTGCGGGCGCTTGAGAAGTGGGCCGTTCACATCGGAGGTGGCGTGAATCACCGCTTCGGATTGGATGATATGTTCCTCATCAAAGACAACCACATTGATTTCTGTGGGGGGGTAATTCAGGCCATCGACCGGGTGCTGGCATACAGGGATGCAAAACGGTTGAACCTGAAAATTGTGGTTGAGGCCAGGACCCTGGAAGAAGTCTCAGCCATTGCCGGATACGGGTATGTGGATCGCATTCTGTTGGATAACTTTCCGATTCCCATCCTGAAGGAAGCTGTGTCGCTGATCGCCGGGCGTATGCCCAGTGAGGCGTCCGGGAATATCGGTCTTCACAACGTGAGGGAATATCGGGATACAGGTGTGGATTTCGTATCTTCGGGCAGTCTTACACATTCTGTCGTTTGCCTGGATCTGAGCCTGAAAACCCTGGTTTGATGCAAGAAAAACCCAAGGAGCGAAAGCTGCTGAAGTTTATCCTCGAGCTGAAGCTTGTTGCGGCTGTTCTTGAACTTTCCAAAAAGATTGTACTTCCCGGTTTTGATAAGCTGCCCCTTTACGACGTGGCGGGATTCTTTATTCAGGGATTGCAAAAAAGCTCAATTACCACGCGGGCCTCTTCCATGGCCTTCCATTTTTTCCTGGCATTGTTTCCTGCCATCATCTTTTTCTTCACACTGATTCCATATATCCCGATAGAGAATTTCCAGGATCAGCTCATGGAACTCCTGGGCAGCGTATTACCAGCCAACGTATATGATGCTTCCAGGGAAACAATCCAGGATATCCTAAGCGATAAAAGGGGTGGGTTGCTGTCCATCGGTTTTCTCTCCATGCTGTATTTCTCTACCAATGGCATCAATGCGATGATCCATAATTTCAACCAAACCTTTCATACGCTTGAGTCGCGGAATTTTGTCAAGCAACGTCTTGTCTCCATCTTTCTGTTGCTGATTTTGTCTACCCTGCTGCTGACCTCCATCTCATTGATCATCTTCGGTCGCTTTTTGTTGAATTGGCTGATAGGAGAGGGTTGGATTCAGGCAGAGTGGAGCATCTACCTGTTCGAGACCGGCAAGTGGATCACCGTACTGGCCCTCTATTTCTTCGCCATATCATTCATCTACTACCTGGGGCCTTCAGCCAAATCCCAATGGCGCTTCATCTCTGCAGGTGGCACGGCCGCCAGCCTGTTCTCCATCGTCGTTTCACTTTTCTTCGGTTACTTCGTGAATAATTTCGGACAGTACAACAAACTCTACGGTTCACTGGGTACCATCATCGTATTGATGCTGTTCATTTATTTTAACTCCATCATCCTGCTCATCGGATTTGAACTGAACGCAAGTATCCGTTCTGCCAGCCATCGTTCCTGAAACCACGGCATTCGAAAATAGCCCAAATCCTTTTCGAAAATTTTAGGATTTCTTTACACAGATTTCAAGTAGTCAGTATTTTACGTGAATTCATTCCCGGTCGGAAGTAGAAAAAGGAACCGAAGAATTCTTTGACTTCCTTTTCGCGATTGAACATATTGAGTGAAATCACCAAGTGAGGGAAGGTGGTTGCATTCAAAGCCTTCCCGTAAGAGTGTGTCAGGTGATTGATAAGTGAGTGATGCTTAACGGCCGGTTGTACGTCCATCAGTCGGTTGATTGGATTCAAAATTCATCATGTTATCAAGGTGTGCATTGCATGCATTTAGCAGTTTGCAGCCCTGTACCCGCGAAACAGAGTGTTCCTATTCAGTACATAACCAATATTTATTATGCCATGAAAAAACGATGGATGCTTTTATTGATGATCTGTGCTTCATTGCACGGATTTTCACAAAACACACAGGTATCGGAGGTGGCCAGGAACGGCATGACCTCCTATCTGGATTACATTCCCCAAGGACTGGAAAAGCAACACGGCTTTAACAACCGGGAAGAATTTTCCAGGGCAACCTTAGGTGCCACTTATCAGATCATGGCGGTGGATGAGAACGGCAACATATCCCCCACACAGTTCTACTATGTGGCGGTGATGGTTGACGGAACCTGCAGGGCCATGTTAACCGTGGGTGAGGTAGATGGTAAAATGGGTATCCAGTCGGTGGGGGCTCCGATCCTGGCCGAAGGGCTCGATCACCTGGAAAAAGAACTTCATGTGGCCGGAGATGCCAACCGGATCCTGTTGAATGATTATGTGCACAAGTGCTCTTTTGCAGCGTACCAGCAACAAGGTGCATCTGCCGAGCGGGCCAGCTTTTTCCCGCTGCCATCCGCCAAGGCATATCTGTCACAGGTGGGATCCAACCAATCGTCCTACACACTGCCCGAATTGGTGAAGGCAGTATCAACCCCATCCAAATAATCTCTACAGATCAACATCAAAAAGGATTCCTATGAAAAACTTCAGAACGCTTTTCATGATTGCCGGCCTGATGTGCATCGCCGGTTTGTCTGCGACCGCACAAACCTATACGGCAGGTGTAGACCAGGTTGATCAGGAACAAACCAACTGGTGCTGGGCAGCCAACAGCGAGTGTATCCTGCGGTACTACAGCACCGCGGTCAGCCAGTGTGAGATCAACAATTACAACTGGAGCAAAAGCAGCTGCTGCAATTCTCCCGGTGGCTGTAACCAAACCAATGAAATGCAGCCGATACAAGACATCCTGTCTCATTTCGGTCCCGTGCACAGCGATCTCTATTCAGGTCCGCTTTCTGTTTCACAGATCACCGGCATACTTGGTGATGAACGTCCTTTCATCATCGGGGTCATGTGGAACGCCGGAGGCGGTCACGTGGTGGTCGGTTGTGGTTACAACACAAACACCAGTAAACTCACAGTGATGGATCCGTGGAATGGCACAACCACCAACAACTACAGCGGTGGCAGCTCCATCGTGATCAGCGGAAGTTCGGGTACCTGGAAAGAAGGTTTGGAAGTCACCGATATGCCCGGCGGTAGCATGCCCGTTGCCGATGTAGCTACAGATAAAAGTTCGGGTTGCGGAAGCCTTACCGTTCAGTTTACAGATAATTCCCAGGGAAACCCTGATACCTGGCTGTGGGATTTCAAAGATGGTTCCACGTCCAGCCTTCAGAATCCAACCCATACGTTTTCCGCACCCGGTAATTATGATGTGACCCTGACCGTAAGCAATGCGAACGGCAGCGATAACCAAAACATTCCCATCACCGTCGGACAGGGTGTTCCCTATCCTGATAAAACAGTCGGGCCAACCGATAATACTTTTGGTAGCGGAGCCAATTATACCGGTGACCAGGCATTGATTTTCGATGTGACAAAAGCCTGTGTGCTGTCTTCTGTTAAAGTGTATGCCCAGGGTTCCGGTAACCGCACCATCGAGTTGCGGGATGCGAACGACAAGGTGCTGCAAAGCAAAACCGTGAATATCCCCGACGGCGAAAGCCGTGTGACCCTTGATTTCGACCTCGCCGTAGGTACGGATTACCACATCGGTATCAACGGAACACCCAATCTGTATAGGAACAGCGCAGGTCCCTCATATCCTTATACATTGCCAGGAGTACTCAGCATCAAGTCATCCACAGCCACCCCCACCGAGCTGGACTACTACTATTTCTTCTACGACTGGAAAGTGCGCGAACAGGGATGCGAGTTGGCCACCGGTGTTCAGGACATGGAAGATCCGTTGCTCGGTATTTCTTCCAACCCCGGTAACGGTGTGTACCAGGTTTCTTTCTCACTTTCTTCACAGGCCAACACCTCCATCTTGGTCTACGACCTTATGGGCAGGCAGGTGTTTGAAAAGAATTTGGGAACCTCCCCTGCCGGATCCCAGCAACAAACCGTGGATATGCGCGATGTGGCCAACGGCAATTATATGCTGTCGCTGCGCGTAGATGGTCATTCATACAACCGCATGATCAGTAAGATGCATCGGTAAGCGTCATTACCCGTGTTTATCGTGAGAAGGGCTGTCTTCGGATGGCCCTTTTTTTGTTTGGATCCGCAGTGCACGGATGTCGCCCGTTGGCTTCCTTTGTTGTGTGTGAGGTAATGGATCTTCGTCGTGCAACCAAGTGAATTTATCGTACATTCGTTTATCAAATCCGATGACATGTTACGATTCATTTCCTTGTTGTTTGCAGGCCTGATACCGGCCCTTCTGACCACCCACGAAGCGAATGCACAGACCTATGATCCGCTGCATCCACCGGATACCTACGCCACCCGCTCCAACCCGAATTACTGGAAGAACCGGAAACCTTTCCAGGACTACTGGCAGCAGGATGTACATTACACCATCAAGGCGAAGATTGATGAACAACAGGATGTGATAGAGGGTTCGGAGCAACTGGTGTACACCAACAACTCACCGGATGAGCTCACCTTTGTGTACTTCCATCTATACCAGAATGCTTTTCAGCCCGGTTCGTACTATGATCAGTTGATCAGGGCCAACGGAGAAACCCCGGAGTTTAACGGCTACGAGAAAAACGGCTTGGGCACCAAGCTGATGATGATGAAGTCGAATGGGCAAGACCTGCGCGTGGAATACGACAACACGGTGGTTAAGGTATATCTTACCAAACCCCTGAAGCCCGGTGCTTCCGTTACATTTGATATTGCATTCAGAACCTATTACGGCTTGTACGACGGAAGGGGCGGTGCGCTTTCTTCAGCCATGCGCCGTCGCATGAAAATGTGGATCACCGATGGGAACAAACATTACGACGGAGTACATTGGTATCCCAGGATTTCAGTGTACGACAGGAAATTCGGCTGGACCACAGATCAACACCTGGGAAGGGAATTCTACGGTGATTTCGGAACTTATGATGTGGAGCTGGATTTCGCCTCCAACATGGTTGTTGAAGCAACCGGCAACCTGCTGAACCGGAAAGAAGTGTTGCCCGATGACCTGGCAGAGAAACTCAAGATCGAGAACTTCAAGGATAAGCCATGGGGTGAAGCAGCTTCCGTGATCACGCCTTACGACAGTACCCAACGGAAAACGTGGAAGTACCATGCCGAAAATGTGCACGACTTCGCCTTTACCGCAGACCCCACTTACCGAATTGGCGAGGCTGAATGGAATGGAATCCGTTGTGTGGCCGTTGCCCAGGAACCACACGCATCGAGGTGGCAGAATGCCGCGGCGTATGCTGCGGAGATCATTCGCGTCTATTCGCAAAACATCGGCATGTACACGTACCATAAAATGGTGGTGGCGGATGCCAGGGATGGAATGGAGTATCCCATGCTTACACTTGACAATGGCGGAGATCCCGGGTATCGTACCCTTCTCTGCCATGAGATAGGGCACAATTGGTTTTTCGGTCAGGTGGGCAACAATGAAACCTACCGTGCCATGCTTGATGAAGGTTTCACCACCTGGTTGACCGTATTTTCCCTGTTGCAGCTGGAGGGTGATACCATCCCCGCCGGAAAGAGCAAGTACGAATATGTGAACAAGTACAGGAAACCTGATCTGGTGACATGGAGACGGGGACTGTATCCATATATCATCTCCACCACCCAGGAAGACCTCTCTACGCTGAACACCCACTCCGATGATTTTTCCGCATTCCCTGAAAGCGGACAAGGATACCGGAATGTGTACTACAAGACCGGATCCATGCTCATGAACCTGGAATATGTACTGGGGAAAGACCTGTTCCGATCTGCCATGGCACACTATTTTGAACAGTGGAAGATTTGCCATCCGTATGTAGAGGACTTCCGTGAATCCATTATTCGCTTTACCCACGTAGATCTGAACTGGTTTTTTGACGAATGGATCGAAACATCCAAAACCATCGATTACGCCGTGCGCGGTATTCGCAAGGGGAACAAACCCGATGAATACATCATTCGCTTCAGGCGCAAAGGCGAGATGGAAATGCCCGTCGATTTCCGTGTGATCGCACTTGATGGCAAACAATATGATTACCACATTCCCAATACCTGGTTCATCAAACAAACGGAGGCCACCGTGTTACCCAAATGGTACGGCAGGGGAAACCTGAACCCGGTGTATGAGGCCCGGGTCACCATTCCGGGAGGCATCGACGATGTGATCATTGACCCGTCGGGCATACTGGCGGATAAATATAAGTTGGACAACTCCAAGCGCTTCCCGGTGGAATTGAACTACGATGCACGCATCCGCAACCTGCCGGAGTGGGGTCGTTATGAGTTGTACGGACGTCCTGATTTCTGGTACAACGGTTTTGATGGCGTGAAAGCCGGCTTCCACCTGAACGGTCAGTACCTGAACCATTATCACAAATTGCATGTGAGCGCATGGATCAACACCGGGTTGTTCCAGAGCCAGTTTCCCAGGGAAGCGGATATCAACAGTTTCGATGACCTATCGTGGAATGTGATCTATTCCACGCCACTGGGGAAGTCGTTCAAGGATTCGGAGATTGAACTGACGGCACGTCACCTTGACGGACTGCACCTGCTGAAAACCAGGTTGTCGAAAAAACTCAACCGCAATCGCACCACGCTTTTTGCAGAAGCAAAGAGCATGTCGCGTATGGACAGTACCGATCTCCATTACCTGTTGTATCCCAACGAATGGTCAATGTCACCCACGCATAAGGACGTGTACTTTAACAATACCTTGCAGATAGGCATCGAGCATACTTACAAATACAAGCATGGAGACGGTGATGTGGAATTGTTGCTGCGTTCAAGTACGTTCGGCAGCGATTACGACTATTCCTACCTGCGCCTCTCGTCGGTGAATAACAACCACATCGCCAAATTCAATCTCCGCACCCGTACTTTCTTTCAGTGGGGCATGGGGGCCAATTGGGCCTCCGAGTCATCTTTGTTCCTGGCAGGCGCCAATCCCGAGGAGATGATGGAGAACAAGTTCATGCGGTCATTGCCCTATTATGATGACCGGATCATGGGCTTCACGGATGACCTGGGCCATATTCAGTACGGAGGAGGCCTCAACCTGAGGGGGTATGCCGGTTACCTTGTGGCGCAAGGCAACAATTCAGCTGATGTGAAGGCGGTATATAAAGGACAAACCGGAGTGGCATTCAACGGAGAACTGGAGTTTGATAAATACATTCGTTTCAAACCCAAGTTCCTGAAGGAATATCTTTCACTTACACCGTACCTGTTCGGTGATGCCGGCTGGATCAATGCATCCGCCGCGGGCGCTACCTTACAAATGGCTGACGTTCGTGCCGATGGTGGTCTCGGCTTTGCGTTGACCGTGAAGAAGTGGACGCCCCTGGAAATGGTTGAACCGTTGACGTTCCGGTTCGATATGCCGTTTTTCCTGAACCGGACTCCGGCTGTATCACCCGAGTATGTGCAAATGCGTTACGTGGTAGGGGTGAACCGGGCGTTCTAGCGTGTTACCGTTAATGCGCAAGCGCGCTCCGGATATTCCCGGTGGTTTATTTAAATCCGGGGATATATTTTCTGATCCCCTCTTCCAAATCCGATGAGACACCGGATTTGAATAAGAAAACAAGCAAGCACGCTCCGAGTATCAGTACCTTGAGGATCACGTTTCCTATCCCGAAACCAGCAGGCCATGGAATACCGGTGATCAGGAAATACATGGCCACCCAGAAAAGCAGTGTCAATGCAGTACCCTTTCCGAAGGGTTGTATCCGAAAGTATTTCCATATGGCAATGTATCTGCTGAGATCGCAGAGGAAAACAGATACCAGCATGGCAAAGGCAGCGCCGCTTGTGCCCCAGAGAGGGATGAAAAGCAGGTTTAATAGAAGGCCCGTTAATGCTGCACCCACGGTAATGAAGGTATCCACCCTGTATCTTGCTGACGACACCAGTATCAGACCATTGGTTCCCCACGCGCTGTTGCTGAATTTTGACAATCCGGTCAGCAGAATAACCCAGTAGCTTGCTTCAAATCCTGCGGGCAGAAAAGATTCGATAAAATCAATGTTCAACCAGATACAGCTGAACAGAAAACCCGAAATGATGGTGAGATTGATGGAGCTCTTGCTGTAGTTATCCTCGATATCCCGTATCAATCCAAGCTTCCATTTTTCTGCGAACAACGGCCATGAAATACGGTTCAATGCCTGGAAGGGGATCGAGATCAGGTTGCCGATGTAAATCCCCACTGCATAAATGCCCGCTTCACGCAACCCCAGCATCAGCCCAACCAGGATGGTATCGATCTGGGACATGAACAAGCCTGACATTCCGCTGATGAACGAGAAACTTCCATAGGCCATCATGGCCCTGAATTCATGCTTGGATGGAAATTTGACATGTGCGGAGATGGGGAATGCGGAGATGGCAAGCAGATAAATCAACACAATCAGCAACATCAGGGCATACGCAAACACGAACAGGTACAGAAATGTGTCGAAATCCAACCAGGCATACTTGTACATGATGATCAGCACCATCCATACCACGCGGATTAAAAACTGGTTGAGAAATGTAACGAGTGCGGTCTTAAATAGACTTTGCAAATATGCGTCCAGGGATGTGATCAGGAGAGAGAACAAAACCAGAGGGAACAGAAAGCCCAGGTGTTCGGCCAGCATAGAGGAGCGACTCGAATAGTATCCGATCAAGGCATCTTTCCAAATCAAAGAGATACCGGAGATCACCAGAAATCCCACCAGAGGGATCACCAGGCACATCATCACCAGACCTTTCATCCGTTTGGGATCTTCCTTTAAACCTGGGAAAAAACGCAACAGGATCTGGTTGGATCCGAGTTGCGAGAACTGTGCAAACAGCACCCCCAGCGCTAATAGAACGCGTGTCAGTCCGAACTGATCAGGGTTAAGGATATGTGGAAACAGCAGAACCGTATTTACATATCCCACAATCATCCCGATGTAATGGATGATGAGGTTTTTGGTGGCTTGCTTTCTTACAATGCCCATGTGTCAGAATCTAACGGACGAGTTGGGGTGGTTCCATATGGCAGGCTTTGAACCCGCCAGATGTGCCATGGCCGGGCTGACTGCTTCACATTCCTTTTGCCAGATCCTGCCATTTGTTTGTTCCACATTTTGTTAATCCCACAACAAAAAATACAGATTCTTTTTTGCAGGTATGGTCCGCTTCCGGATTTGTTCATATTCGCTCCTTTGGCGCATCTAATTTAACGCCGTTAAGAATTTTTATCTCTATTTTGCGCAAAATTTAGGAACAAGGGGCTATGAAGAAACTTGTGAAACGCGTTTTCGAAAACATGGGCGTCAAAATCATTATGAAACAACGCCTGGATTTTCCTGCTGACATGGAGCCGGAATTTTTCGAGGTGTTGTCTGCATGCCGGCAACAAACCATGACATCTGCGGAGCGCATGTATGCCCTGTATAATTCCATCCGATACCTTGTGGATAACGGAGTTGCTGGAGATGTGGTTGAATGTGGTGTATGGCGGGGGGGGAGTTCTATGAACGCTGCTATCACGCTTCAGAAATGCGGCGATACAACGCGTAACATGCACCTGTACGATACCTTTGAAGGCATGAGCGCCCCAACGGATAAAGACATCAGTTACTTCGATGAAAGCGCTGAAGGGGAGTGGCAGCGGAGCCAGAAGCAGGATCACAACGAATGGTGCTATGCCCCCATCGATCTGGTGAAAAAGAACATGACCTCAACCGGGTATCCTGCAGACAAACTTCATTTCATCAAAGGAAAGGTGGAGGATACCATTCCGCAAAATATGCCCGGAGACATTGCACTGCTCAGGGTTGATACCGACTGGTACGAATCCACATATCATATCCTCAAACATTTGTACCCGAAAGTGGTGAAAAACGGGGTGGTAATACTGGATGACTACGGCTATTGGAAAGGTGCGCGGGAAGCCACCGATCAGTTTTTGGCTGAAGAAGGATTGAAACCGCTGTTGCATCGCATCGATGCCACCGGTCGTATGTTTGTGAAACGTTAAGTCCTGACCCGTTCCGTGGCCAGGTATTTTCGCAAAACCCTATCGAAATAATCTTCAGGATAAACAGCACCTTCTGTCTGTGTCAGCCGGTTGAATACATCACAATCCACCCTGTAACATTCACCTTTGTTCACTTCATCATATTCAGCCGGCTTGCCGGTGATCTTTTCCAGGGACATAACCACATCCCTGATCGGGACTGTTTCCCCGATGCACATGTTAATCACCTGGTTCCGTAGCAGGTTGTTGTCTATGATGTGTGAAACCCATCTGGCGGCGTCATCGATGTCCATCAGGTAGCGACATGCCCGGCTGTATAGTTGGAAGCGTTTCTTTTCAAGGATCTGGTGGTACAGGAAATTGATCAGGGTGTTCGGGTTATCTGATCTTCCTACAACGATCGGAAGCCGCACGATCAGGTATGAAGCCGCACGTTCAGAGATCAGCAATTCCAATTCTTTTTTGTGGGTGATGTACGGACTGTTCTTCAGCGAAGGATCGAACAAGCTGCATGAACTGAAGTAGACCAGCAATTCTTTTCTGCCGAGGTAAGGCATGAGAAGATCCTTCTCACGCTGAAACGCGGTGGGATCGGATTCCCGGGAATTGGATACACCCGAAGCAAAAATAACTACGTTCGTATCATGCTCATACCGGGAAAAAGCCCCTGCGATCAACCCCCTTCCTACGATCATGTGGTTGCTTTTTGATGTAAGGGCGCTTTCGTATGCTGCTCGCCAGCACCCGCCTGTACATGCATCAGTTGGTTCACCAGTTCCACCAGTTTCATGCGTTCATCTTTGGGGCAAAGTTGCATGATCTGTGACCTTGCTTTTGCGGATAACGATTGTGTGTCACTATGCATCGCCGTTTCGATCAGTTTCCGGAATGCCTCCACGTCACGCTTGTTAAGGATGAAACCCGTATCTCCGATGATCTCGGGAATGGCTGCAACGTTTGAACCGATCGGGATGCAGCCGCACAACATTGCTTCACAGATGGCACTGGGAAATCCTTCGCAGATGGAAACCTGAAAGTAGTAGGTTGCCTGGGAGTAGTACCGGGGCAGTTCGTCATATGCCACTTTCGCCAGTATTTCCACATTGGGAGGCAGGTTACGGGCGTACTCGTCATTGGCAGACCCGATGATGCGGAACTTGCATTCGGGGAAATGAGGGGCCACCTGTACGATCAGGTCGATGCCCTTGCGGTAATAGTTTTGTTTGTTCAGGAACCCTACCGTCAGAAATGTGTTGGGTTGTCGTTCGCCAACAGGTTTGAATTTTTCAGGATCATACCCGTATCGGAGCACCGTATAAGGTGTGTGGATTTTAGGATGGAAATATTGGTATCCCTGCCTGGGGTAATCAGCATCGTCATAAGTATATGCACCGTTTACAAGGCTTTCATGCACCGGCGAAAGATGATCGGAATACATGAGCGACCATTTCGTGAATTTTCCGAAAACCACACGATTGAAATTCCCATATTGAATGGAAGGGAAAGAAACACTATCGGATCCGCCCAGAATCACCAGACTCGGAATCCCGAACAGCTTGCCAAAGATGGCCGGGAGAAACGAATGATATCCGGCGAATTGACTGATGTACAGGTCTGGCTTTTTAAACCTGAACAACAGGAAGAAGAATTGTTTGACGAATAGGTACGGAACTTTCCATTTCTTCACACCATCGAACACGAACGATTCCACGTCATGATATTGTGACAACAGGTGGATGTCGTTCCTCGAAAAAGATGCCAGTACCACATGGAAGTGAATGATCTTTTTCCGGTCAGAGGCTGTTGTATGTTCGGTTGTTTTGTTCACCTTGATCCAAGGTTGTGATGCTGTTACCTGCGTTTGCGTACGGCAAAGCTGGGGTGGTCCGTGAGCTCCATCGTGAGGTACACCAGTTCCCAGTTGTATTTGTTACAAAACTCATACACGGCTTCCTGCACGCCATAGCGCGCCATGCTGTTCCAATGTCCCACGCAGAAATCGTGGCCTGCGATGATGCCGTCGGGCTTGATTTTGCTCCGGTATTTTTCCAACTCCGCCTTGGTGGTATCGTAGGTATGATCGGTATCAATATAGATCCAGTCGAAATATTCATCCCGGAATTGTTCCACCACGTCCGTAGACAATCCCAGGTTGAGTTCCACCCGGCCTTCTGCCCGTTCCTTTTCAAACCGCTGTTCCACTTCCGTGCGTAGTCCCTGATGGTATCGCTCGGTGGCCCATACGTCAACCAAATGCAGTTTTTCAGGTTGGCATATCTGAAGAATCTTTTCGCTGAAGTCGCCCCTGTTCACGCCTAATTCCGCTACTATTCCGTGTTTGGGCAATATGGCCAGAAGTGTTTCCCTGTCTGCAAGGGTTTGAAGGTGTGCGATGTTTTCCTGCTTCAGGTTTTCGCGGTACATCTTCTTATCCTGGCCATTCCAGTATGCCTGCATTTGTTTGCGGAAGGCTTTTGCCATTTTCCGTTTTACAGGATCGGGTATGAGTTTCAATAAGGTTTGCATCAGCTGGGCATTTACCGAATATCAGTCAAAAATAACCCAAATAATTTTGAGGGGTTCTTTACCTGTTTCCGGAGGATATACAAAGATCATTCAATAGCTCCGCCACACGGCCTGTCAGGTGGCGTCGGGCGTATTGCGTGAAGTCGCCGGATGCATTCACGGACCATCCGGTCTCTTGTGTCCGTGATGCGAGTTCTTCCACCGCTTGCTGCACGCCTTTGGTATCATCATATTCAAACATATAGCCTGATTGTGATGTTTTGAGGATACCTGCCAGGTCGCCGGTTGTGTCTCCCAGGGTCAGGATGATGCGCCCGGTTGCCAGCAATTCGAACAGCTTGCCCGGGATGTTACCTTTAACCGTTGCCGATTTATTGAGCAACAACATCAGTACGTCCGATTCTTCATATTGCCTGATGGCTTCCTGATGCGGAAGGTATCCGAGAAATTTCACCTTGTCTTTCAGTACCGGATGATTTTCAAGGTAAGCCCGGATGCCCGGATCGATGGTGCCTGCCAGGCGGATCTCCAGCTGATCTCCGAAAGTCGGGCGGGTTTTGCAGGTGCTAGCGAGGGCATCCCAAATCACCTGCGGACTCCGGAAAGAATTCAGTACGCCAATGTGGCTGATGACGAACCTGCCCGATGACTTGGGCCGGTAGTTGATGAAGTCGTTTTCGTCGTACCCATTGGTGATGCACTGCGTGTTCTTTGCGCCGTTAGCGGTCATTTCCGCCGCCCAGGTGGGTGACACGGAGGTGAAGGCGTTTGCATGCCGGAAGACCTGTTGCTCCAACCGGGTATGCTTGCGTAAAGCGCGTTTGGTGATGAAAAACTTATCGAGGATATCCACACCCGACCAGGGGTCACGGAAATCAGCGAGCCATGGTAAAGCGGGAAATGCTTTCTTCAATCCCAGGCCGATCAGGTGCATGCTTTGGGGTGGACCGGTTGTAACGATGGCATCCACCGGGTGTGTGTTCAGGTAGTTGCGGAGGTACTTCACGGAAGGTCTGACCCAGAACACCCTAGGATCGGGTATCATCAGGTTCCCCCGGATCCACAGCATGCACTTGTCAACCAGCCCCTGTTTTCCATCATCGAAATAGGTGCCAGCATTCACCTTCTCTTCTTTTTTTCTTCCGGTGAGTTTCTTGAAGAGCTGGTAGGGTTCCCAGATCGGGGTTTTGATCACTTCCAGGTCTTTTGCGACATCCTTCATCAATGTCGCATCGGTTTCGGGTGCATCGGGGTTTTCCGGGGTGTAAATTACGGGCTGCCACCCGAACTCAGGAAGGTATTTGGCGAATTTCAGCCAGCGTTGTACGCCTGAACTACCGCTGGGCGGCCAATAGTAGGTAATGATCAGGACCCGTTTCATTCCTGCTTTTCCTCGTCTGACTCCGCCGGGTTTTGTTTGTTCATTTTGAACAACAGTCCGATGGCCAGCAGGATCAATATACCCGAACTTGCCCAGGATATCTTCTCGCCAACCGGCACCTGAACCGGTTCGAATTTGAACTCGATCTGATGGGTCCCGGAAGGAATGCGCATGGCGCGCAGAACATAGTCGGCCCTGAAGTGAGGTGCGGGCTTTCCATCCACATATGCATTCCATCCATCCGCATAGTAGATGTCACTGAACACGGCTAGTTGTTCCTTTGAACAGGATGATTCGAAAGTGAGTTGGTTCGGTGCGTATTTGGTCAGGTTGATCGTAGCACTTTCGTCTTTTCCCGGCTGCCAGCCCTGCACGTTATCGGAAAAACGCTTGTCTACGATGGCGGTATTTGCCGGTTGAAAGTTGCTGAGGGCAGTCATTTCGGAGTCGGCATTCGCCACAAGTTTCACATCGTTCACAAACCATGCGTTGCCCAGTGCACCCGGATTTCGTTGGGCCATTGGTTGTTTGTCCTGGCCCGGCACAATCAGGTACCTTGTGTTCAGCATGTTCAATACCTGCATGTTCCCTTTGGAAATCTGGTAGGAGATGAGTTCTTGGTAACGCCGCAGTTTGGCGCCGTGGTAACCGCCAAGGGATTTGTGCCAATAGGAGGTCTCGCTGTCCTGATCCAGTGCCCGTGTGGTGTTGAATACACGGTAGTAACCGTTGTGGTCCTGGCTGATCTGCAGGTCGGCCTGGCTGGGTTGGTAGGGCTGCTCCATTTGGTTGGCGGGCACGAAGTCGTCATAGGTAAGGTAACGCCAATCGATCGGCCACATGTCAACGATCACAAGCAATGCAAGCAACCACCCTGCCGTATTCCGTTTGAGGGTGGTTTTGACAAATGCGAAGTACAAAACACCGGCGGTAAGCAGGATGAATACAAACGAGCGAAACGCATCCATGCGCATGAGGTTTTGCCTGTCTTGAACAAAGGCATCCATCAGGTAACCGGGCCATCCGGCACTTCTGAGTTGTGCATCTCCATCCGAAGTGAACGAGAAAAAGCTCGGACCGAGCAAGGCAATGAAAAGGGCCAGTCCGCCCGTGATATAAAATGCCAGCTTGATCTTTTTCCACAATTCATCCTTATCCACTTCACCGTTCTGGATTTTTCGCAGCGCCAGCATCCCCGCCAGCGGCATGGTCAGGCTGGCGATCACCAACGTCATGGAAACTGCCCTGAACTTGTTGTAGGCGGGAAAATGGTTCAGGAACAGATCGGTTAAGAAGCTGAAGTTTTTACCCCAGGCCAGCATCAGTGAAAGAACGGTTGCTGATACCAGCCAGATACGAACGGGGCCTTTCAATATCATGATTGATAATACGAAGAGGAAGCATATGATGGCGCCCACATACACCGGTCCCGATGTGAAGGGCTGGCTTCCCCAATACAGGGGAAGGTGCTCGATGATCTTATCCGCATTGGGTACCCCCGCATTGTGCAGGGCCTTGTAGGTGGCGGATGATTTGTCAAGTGGTGCGCCCGACGCGCCACCCATGAAATTCGGAACCAGCAGGGTGAAACTTTCGGCCACGCCATAACTCCATTGGGTGGCGTATGATTTGTCAAGCCCGGATGTTTTGTCGTGCTCCCCGTTCAGGGTCAGTTCCGATGGCCCGCGAATGGAGTGCTTCGAATAAGAATAGGTAGCCCACAGGCCGGCTGCATTGGTTCCCAGTGCCAGCATACCCGCGAGCGCCAGCAGCCCGGTTTGCCTGGCGAACAGGGGCAGTACTTTTTTCTTCCAGGATTGTACCGCTTCGATCAGCCAGAAAATACCCAATGTCAATACCAGGTAATAGGTGATCTGCGGGTGGTTCATTTTGATTTCCAGTGAAAGGAAGATGGCGGTCATCAGGAAACCGGCGAGCAGTCTTCGCTGGAACATCAGGATCACGCCGGCGGCAACGGGCGCCATGTACCCGATTGCATTGGCCTTGCTGGTGTGGCCCGCTTCCAGGATGATGAAGTTGTAAGATGCAAGTCCGAACGCAAGCGCGCCTGCTATGGCAATGGAGGGTTTAACACGCAGCACGATCAGCAGCAGGTAGAAACCCATGAAATAAAGCAGGATGAATGAGGCTGGCCGGGGCAGACCCAGTGTGAGTATCTTGTGCAAGGATCCGATCATGTTGCCCTGGAAATCGGCACTGATCAGGTAGGAGGGCATACCGGAAAACATGTTGTTCACCCAGAAGGTACGTTCCCCGGTCTCCTTTTTAAAGTCAACCAGTTCTTTCGACATGCCCCTGTAGTGGATGATGTCGCTTTGCATGAGTTCCTTTCCCTCAAACACCGGTTTGCATTGAATCAGAACCACTAGCAGGAACACCACAATCGCTACCAGATGTGGCAGCAATTTTTTGAAATCGAAATTGCGCATAAGCCCAGCAGATTTGCGGGTGAAGATAAGAAAGAAATAAGAAGCCTGCCGGCACCCCTGATGGTTTTTATGTGACCGCCACATGCCCGATTCCGGATGAAATTAAACGGTTCGGATGGCATGGCGTCTAACCCGCGTTTGGACCCATACAGGTGATATGCAATGTGAAATTGATGCGAATATTTTATTACATTGTATGCACGTAGAGATTTTGAGGGTGTGTTGACGCCGCCTTCTCCCAGCTGAAAAACCATCATTATGAAAACACTTCGCGTGTTAGGGCTCTTGCTTTGTGCTTCCTCCGCTTCATTCGGGCAGAATTTTTCCTACCCCGATGTGCACCTCGAGAGCGTTACCTTCGGAGGAAACAACCTCACCATATACCGCGATGACGGCAGCGGATCCTACACCACGCCCCAATGGAGCGAGTTACGAACCGTACAGTATCCCGTGGCGTATGTGAGTGGCAACACGCCTTCCGTAGGTGCATCATTTTACATGGAATGTGACAAGGCGCCGGCAACCCTATGGCTCAGGGGTGCCACGCCTGATTCAATGTTGTTCCCTGCCAAAGAAGTGAATGTTTCGGGTCCGTCAGGCAACCGTTTTGCCATGACCTATCCATCCACCCAATCTGCATCTGCGTTCGCAAGCGGTAAGGTTGATTACTTCCACCCGTTCACCATCCGATGGGAGCTCTCGTTCGATGGCGTGAACTGGCGGGATGCAGGCACAAGCGAGAATACGCTCTACGTGACCTTCACCACCCCCATGTCATCCACCAACCGGTTTCAGTGGTATCATACCGTGTATGATCTCAGTTGCCGGAATGCCAAGGATGCCTCCGATGAAACGTCCATCATCGCCCAGGTGTGGAATGAATTCACCGACCAGAACGTGCTCGACTTCCAGGGCGACAGCCTGCACTATTACAAAACCTGGGACAGCCCCAACGTCACACTCTCCACGCTGTTGAAATACCACAATGGTGAGTGCTACACATTCGCACAACTGTTCCTGGCTTCCCTGAAAATTCAGGGTATCTCCCGCAACAACAACTATGTGTACATCACGCCCAATGAACAAAATGCATGCGGGCACCTGGTGAACCGTTTCCTGGTGCACGACTGGAACTTCGGAACACCCAGCGCTTCGTCTACCTGCCCTTTGTTCCCGTTTAAGAATACGTACACCAGCCTGTTCAACGGCACAAAGACATCCTACAATTTCGACACCGAGGATGTGCATGACTCCCTGGGCATCCCGGGCTCCTGTCAACCCGATCCGCCAAGCTGGTTCAACAACCACCAGATTACATGGATCGACGGGAAGTACTACGATCCTTCTTACGGTGTGATGTTTGATTCACTGCAAGACATCGTGAACAAGGCCGTGAGCGGGTGGGGCATGCGTTACCAGCAAAGTGGTACCTACATCATGCTGATGACCGATGACCTCGGCCAGATGGAATTCAGAACAGAGATTGAAACTTACTGACCGTATGATGAGGTATGCACTCATAGGTTTTTGTTTGATTGGCGTACACGCCGTTCACGCGCAGCCTGCGGAACGCAAGGTGATCATTCACGACGGTCACTACTATTTCATCACAGTGGATGATGAGACCCAACTGGCCACGTTGCATACCGGACGCACGGCTGATACACTGAAGAATGGCGATGCATTTGCGATCCCGGCCGGAAGGCACTTGTCGGATCCGGCCACGCCGCTGGCCTGGGATGTGCGGAAACAACAATGTTACGTATACAGCGACATCGATCATCCGCTGAACGACAGGAATGAGGCCCTGAAGCGATTCGATCTCGAACAATTGCCAGCGACATCACAGGCGCCTCCCGCCGGTGACCGGTTGCTGATCGGTGCCGATTTTCCTCCCTTCGCGGATAACGAACCATACCGCAATATGGTGGCCCGCTCCAACCAACGGGAGAATTTTCACTATGACGGGATCACCCTCAACGACTCCACCTATCTGTTCGCCCTTGCCAATCGGGGTGAACTGATCATATGGAAGTACAACGGGCATGTGTGGGAGCATGGAGATTGGCAGGCGTTTCCTTACCCGTCTTTCTTTTCCGTTTTTAACAACAAAGAAAATATATACCTGATGCTTGCTTCGGGAGAAGCGTTTCAGCTGAATGAATTCGCCGTACATCCAGCCGGTACGCTCAGTGGGCGCAGTCTGGCTGATGGCCTTCTGATCCTTAACAGAGACGACCAAACCGTTCGGTACCTGACCAACGACGCATGGAACCAGTCACAAACCCTGGATTTTATCATGCGCCGGAAGTCCGTTCCCTTATTCTGATGACGCCATGAAAAAGTACATGTCTTTTCTCGTTTTGCTGACAGTCTTTCTGCCGGCCTTTGCCGATGATGTAACCGCGGTTGTAACGGAAACCTCACCAGGTCTTTCCAACGGGCAGGTTGATATTACCGTAACCGGAGGCGTGGCGCCTTACCAGTTCAACTGGTCGGGGCCCGGCGGATTCACCGCAACCACGGAAGACATCAGTGGTCTCGACAGCGGTTCGTATACCGTAACCGTTACCGACCAGTATTGCGGTGTGGCAGTGCTGACCGTGTGGGTGGGCACCGAAGTGAACACTTACGCACCTGTGTTGTCCGATGCATCCTCCCTTCATGTGTACCCGTCACCCTTCCATGAAACAGTTGTCATTACCAGCGAAAAAAAGGTAGAGAATGGTAGATACAGAGTTTGCGACATGCAGGGCCAGGTGGTGGCGGAGAAAGCCGGCGTGAGCGGAGATCGCTTCATCCTGGATACCCAAAGCCTGGTGCCTGGTATTTACCTGGTGGAACTCCGGGATGCTTTCGGGGTGTACAGGCAAAGGGTGGTTAAAAGGTAGCGGCGGAGCCCCTATTCCACTTCCTCGTAATCCACGTATTCGCCTTTTTTGTTGAACCTGCTGCCCTTGGTGGTACCGTGTACCGTTACATCACCTTCCTTCTTTTCTTGTTCGGAAGAACCGGACGCATTCCTGCTTCCCGTCTGTGTGATCAGCCGGTAAACCAGGTAAATGCCCAGGATGATAAGTATTGTTTTCAAGGGTTTCGGCCTGGCACTACTGGCTCAGGTACATGGACTTTTCGTTGTACAGATGACGGAAGTAAGGATCTTTCAGGTCTTTGATGAAGCGGATGGCTTCGCCAGTGGCTTTCATTTCCGGCCCCAGTTCCTTGTTTACATTCGGGAACTTGTCGAAGCTGAACACGGGTTCTTTAATCGCGTAGCCGTTCCGGACCGGTTTGATGTCAAAGTCCTTCAGTTTCTTTTCACCCAGCATCACCTTCGCAGCAATGTTCACAAACGGAACGCCGTATGCCTTGGCAATGAACGGCACGGTGCGTGATGCACGCGGGTTGGCCTCGATCACATATACCTTTTCGTCTTTCACCGCGAACTGGATGTTCAGCAGGCCGCGAACCTTCAATGCAATGGCCAGTTTGCGGCTGTATGCCTCCATTTGCTGGATCACATTTTCGCTCAGGCTGAATGGCGGGAGTACAGCGTAGGAATCTCCCGAGTGAATACCTGCGGGTTCGATGTGTTCCATCATACCGATGATGCAGATGTCTTCACCGTCGCAGATCACATCCACTTCGGCTTCTTCCGCGCGGTCGAGGAAATGGTCGATCAGGATGCGGTTACCTGGGATGCTCTTCAGCAGTTTGATCACCTTGCCTTCGAGTTCGTCGTCGTTGATGACGATGCTCATGCCCTGGCCTCCCAGTACGTAGGAAGGTCTGACCAACACCGGGTATCCCACCTGGTTGGCCACCTGGATCGCTTCTTCGGCGGTAAGGGCCACACCGTATTTCGGGTAGGGGATGTCGAGTTCTTTCAGCAGGTCGGAGAAGCGGCCGCGGTCTTCGGCCAGGTCCATGTCGTTGTAACTGGTGCCGATGATCTTGATGCCGTTCTTGTCCAGCAGTTCCGCCAGTTTGAGTGCGGTTTGTCCGCCCAGCTGCACAATCACGCCTTCGGGTTGTTCATGGTCGATGATCTCGCGGATGTGTTCCCAAAAGATCGGTTCGAAGTAGAGTTTATCGGCGATGTCGAAGTCGGTGGATACCGTTTCGGGGTTGCAGTTCACCATGATCGCTTCGTAGCCCGATTCCTTGGCGGCGAGGATGCCGTGTACACAGCTGTAGTCGAATTCGATGCCCTGACCGATGCGGTTCGGGCCGCTGCCCAGCACCAGGATCTTCTTGCGGTCGCTCACGATGGATTCGTTCTCGGCCTGCTGGTTGATGTTGTTTTCGAAGGTGGAGTAGTAGTAAGGCGTTTGCGCTTCGAATTCTGCAGCGCATGTATCCACCATTTTGTACACCCTGCGAACACCCAGTTCCCGACGTCGTGCGTACACCTCGTCTTCCGTTACATTGCCGAGCAGGTATGCGATCTGGGCGTCTGAGTATCCCTTTTGTTTGATATCGAGCATGAAGTCGCGTGAAATGCTTTCCAGTGAATAGCGGCGGATCTCCTGTTCGGTTTTCACCAATTGCTGGATCTGAAGCAGGAACCAGCGGTCCATGCCAGTGTGTTTCACGATGGTTTTGATGGGCAGTCCGAAATCAAGTGCATCGCGCAGGTGGAACAGGCGATCCCATGACGGGTGTTCCAGGCTGTCGATCACATCCTGCACCTTCACCCAGTTTTTGCCGTCGGCACCCAGTCCGTTGCGGTTGATCTCCAGGGACTGACAAGCCTTTTGCAGCGCTTCAATAAAGCTGCGGCCGATGCCCATGACTTCTCCGACGGATTTCATCTGGAGTCCGAGTTCCCGGTTGCTGCCATGGAACTTGTCAAAGTTCCAGCGGGGGATCTTCACGATCACATAGTCGAGCGTCGGTTCGAAATAGGCGGAGGTGTTTTTGGTGATCTGGTTCTGAAGCTCGTCGAGGTTGTAGCCGATCGCCAGTTTGGCGGCGATCTTGGCGATGGGATATCCGGTGGCCTTGGATGCCAGTGCGGAAGAACGGGATACGCGCGGGTTGATCTCGATGGCGATGATGTCGTCGTTTTCCGGATTCACGGCGAACTGCACGTTGCAGCCACCTGCGAAATCACCGATGGCGCGCATCATTTGAATGGCCATGTCGCGCATCCTTTGATACGTGCGGTCGGAAAGGGTCATTGCCGGAGCCACCGTGATGGAGTCGCCGGTATGCACACCCATTGGGTCCATGTTCTCGATGGAACAAATGATGGTTACGTTGTCGTTGCTGTCACGCAGCAATTCAAGCTCGTACTCCTTCCATCCGAACACCGCTCTTTCGATCAGTACTTCGTGAATGGGTGAAGCGTGCAGTCCGCGGTTCAGCAGTGTTTCGAATTCCGACTTGTCGTGTACGAAAGCGCCACCTGTACCTCCGAGCGTATAGGATGGGCGGATCACCAGCGGGAAGCCCAGTCTTTGTGCGATTTCTTTTCCTTCCAGGAAGGAAGTTGCGATTTGAGAAGGTGCCACACCCACGCCGATGTCAACCATGAGTTTGCGGAAGGCTTCCCGGTTCTCTGTGGTTTCGATGGCATCGATGTCCACCCCGATGATGCGTACGTTGTATTTCTCCCACACACCGGCCTCGGCTGCTTCCTTACAAAGGTTCAGCGCCGTTTGGCCACCCATGGTGGGAAGCACCGCATCGATGTGCCGCTCCTGCAGGATCTGTTCGATGGATGCCAGTTCGAGGGGAAGGAGGTAGATGTGGTCCGCCGTGACCTTGTCGGTCATGATGGTGGCCGGGTTGGAGTTAATGAGGGAAACTTCGATCCCTTCTTCTTTCAGGGAGCGTGATGCCTGAGATCCGGAATAATCGAATTCACATGCTTGTCCGATGATGATGGGACCGCTTCCGATGATCAGGACTGATTTGATGGATGTGTCTTTGGGCATAGATGAGAAAGATTCAACGTATCTTTGGGCCTGCAAAAAGCCGGGTGCGAATTTACGGTTTTTGGCGGAATGACGATGGGGTTTTACCCTTATTTTTCAACGATTTGATCAACATGCATCGAATGAGTGATGCAGGTGGTATGCAGTTGCAATTTGATCATAACGGGAACACCGTAAGTTGTGAGGTGCTGGGAGATGGCGGAGATGTGTGGATCGCATTCCCCGGATACGGCCGGCCGGCGTCTGACTTCAGGGTATGGTCGGCAGACGCCGTTGCGTTGGGTATCCGGTTGGTTTGTGTGGATCTTCCTTACCAGGGAGATACCCTTTTGGCCGAGCCCCGGCAGCTTCCCGTGGATGAGGTTTGCGCCTGGATCGACAAGATCCGGGAACGGATGCAGGTACAACATGTAGGGCTGATCGGATACAGCATCGGAGGCCGGGTGGCATTGACCCTGGCCGGCTGTATACCCAGTATCAAAGGCCTGGTGCTGATCGCTCCCGACGGTTTGCGTTCGATGTTCTGGAACCGCCTGGCCACGCATCCGGGTCCGGCCCGTATGCTTTTCAAGGCCACCCTGCGCAGACCCGCATGGTTTTTTATGATGGTCCGACTGGCTGCATGGCTCGGACTGATCCGCCCGTCGGTGAAAAAATTCCTTGATCTTCAGCTCAACAGCATGAAGAAGCGCAAAATGCTGGACGATGTTTGGTGCACGCTGATGCCCTTCGAGCCCGACCTGCAACAGGTGAGGGAATTGGTCAGGGAGGGTCTTGCCTGTTACCTGGTGTTCGGTACCCGCGACAGGATCATACCTGCACGACTGGCCCGTTACCTGCCGGAAGCGAAGGTGATCCTCCTGGAGGAAGGTCATGACCTGATTAAATCGGGCGTGTTCGGTCAGCTTCCGGAATTCCGGAAAAAATAAAAGGGCAGCGGTTGCTGCCCTTTCGGATGATATATAGTTGCGAAAACGCTTATCGCTTTTCGTCACTAACGGTCAGTTTCTTGCGACCCTTGGCCCTGCGGGATGCCAATACCTTGCGTCCATTCGCAGTGGACATTCTTTCACGGAAGCCGTGTTTGTTCTTGCGTTTCCTTACCGAGGGTTGAAATGTACGTTTCATCGCTATTCTAATTAGGAGGGCAAAAATACACCCTTTTTGGTTAAGTGCAAAAAAAACATTTGCAAATATTGCGATGAAGGTTTGGTGAAAGGGCAATTCCCCATACCTTTGCCCCCATGGCCCGTAAGGACAAAGATACGGATGCTCAGAAGAAGAAAGCATCCTGGAAAGAGGCCCGGTGGCTGTACCGCTACCTCCGACCGTACAGGTTCCGTTTTGTGGCAGGTCTTTTTTTCCTGCTCCTGACCAGCGCTACCGCCCTGGCATTTCCCAAAATGATGGGTGACCTGATGGGTACGGCGCAAGCGGCTTTGACGCAAGACATTAATAGGGCGGCACTTTTTCTGCTGGTGTTGTTCTTCCTGCAAGCGGTATTCTCTTACTGCCGGATTTATCTTTTCGTGCATGTCACCGAACGTTTGCTGGCGGATCTCAGGCAGAACACCTATGAAAAGCTGCTGGCAAAGCCCATGTCATTCTTCTCCCAGCGAAGGGTGGGTGAAATGAACAGCATGGTGGCTACAGACATCACCCAGTTGCAAACCACCCTCACCACAAACATTGCCGAATTTCTTCGCCAGTTCATCATTATCATCGGAGGGATCGCCCTTCTGTTGATCACATCGTGGAAGCTTACACTGATCATGGTTTCCATTATTCCTCCTGTTGCGATCGTTGCCGTTTTGTTCGGTCGGTTCATCAAGAAAATTTCAACAAGCGTACAGGATGAGATTGCGGTATCCAATACCATTCTCGATGAAACCATGCAGGGCATCGCCAGTGTGAAAGCATATACCAATGAGCTGTTTGAGTTCCTGCGTTACCGCGACAGCACCAACCGGGTGGTTAGCAAAGCCATGAAAGGCGCCGTGTGGCGTGGTTTCTTTGTGTCTTTCATCATCTTTTGCATGTTTGGCTCCATTGTAGCCATCCTGTGGAAAGGCATACAAATGATCGGTGAGGGAACCATGGACATGAAACTGCTCATCCAGTTCATGCTGTATACCATCTTTGTGGGCGCGTCCACAGGCGGCATTGCCGATCAGTATGCGCAGATATTGAAAGCGCTTGGTGCCACCGAAAGAATCCGTGAACTCCAGGAAGGGGAATCTGAGTGGGACCTCGTGGAGGAGAACCCGCAGCCGCTTCATTTGAGCGGTGAAGTGGAATTCGATCACGTACATTTTTCCTATCCCAGCAGACCCGATGTGGTTGTACTTGACGATGTCTCCTTCAAGGTAGGTAAAGGCGAAAGGGTAGCTATTGTCGGTCCCAGTGGCGCGGGTAAGTCTACCATCACAGCGCTTCTGCTGCGGTTCTACAACCCGGATTCAGGACAGATACGAATCGACGGAAAGGATACCACCCAACTTACCCTGCACGCGCTCAGAAGCAACATGGGCATTGTGCCGCAGGAGGTGCTGTTGTTCGGCGGCACCATCCGCGAGAACATCTCCTACGGAAGGCCGGGTGCCACTGAGCAGGAGATCAGGGATGCCGCAGCCGGCGCCAATGCACTCAACTTCATTGAAACATTCCCTGATGGTTTTGATACCATCGTAGGTGAACGCGGGGTGCAGTTGTCGGGTGGCCAGCGTCAGCGCATCGCCATTGCCCGTGCATTGCTGAAGAACCCCACTATACTGATCCTGGATGAGGCCACCAGTTCATTGGATTCCGAATCCGAACGCCTGGTGCAGGACGCACTCGACAAGTTAATGGTGGGTCGTACATCGATCATCATTGCTCACCGCCTGGCTACTGTTCGCAATGCCGATAAGATCATTGTGCTGGAAGCCGGCAAGGTGGTAGAAAGCGGAACCCACGAAGAACTCATTCGGAATCCCGATGGGTTGTATGCCCATCTCAGCAAGCTGCAGTTTGAAATGGCTTGAGTGATGTTGTTTTATGACCCGCGACCACTTTCACCGGTTGCGTACCTTGCCTGTACCATGGTAAAAAGTGTTTGTCAACATAGCTCAGAGGGCTACGTGAAAAACAGCCTTGGTGGCGAAGAATGCTTCGCGGAAATAATCCGACAACGGATGCATGTGATATGGGTATCCGGTTTCGATCAGCTGCGTTTCGTCCGATAACCCTTTCAGGCATAGCAGTCCGTTCGGAAGGTCGTTCCTTTGCGCTGGCGAAACTTTTCCCTTCGTCCACTGCAGCAGGTTGTGAAAAGGAGCCACTGCCCGGGAAACAACAAAATCGAATGTTTGCGGTACGTTTTCGAAGCGGCTGTTCACCGGTTCAACATTGGCCAGTTTCAGTTCTTTTGCCATTTCACTGACCACACGGATCTTCTTCCCGATTGAATCCACAGGCACAAACAGGGTATCCGGGAATAGGATGGCCAGTGGCAATGCGGGTAAGCCGCCCCCTGTTCCAAGGTCGGCTACGCGGCTACCGGCTTTGAAGGAAATGGCTTTGGCGATGCCCAGGGAATGCAGGATGTGGTGCTCTTCCAGGTGTTGGATGTCTTTGCGTGAGATGAGGTTGACGCGTTCATTCCAATAAGTGAACAATTGCATCAATGCCTCAAACGATTCAACCTGCGCGGTTGATAACGCGGGAAAATATGTGGGGATGAGCTCCACCTCGGAAAAGGGAAGGAGATCAGAGGCTGCCCTCTGTGTTCTTCATGATGTTGTACAGGAATTCCCTTGCGCGGAAGAGTTGTGCCTTCACGGTTCCCAGGGGGATGTCAAGCTGCTCGGCGATCTCTTCGTATGAGTATTCCTTGAAGTAGCGCAGTTCCACCAGGGTGCGGTAGCGCGGTTTCAGTTTTTCCACCACTTCCCGCATCACCTTGATCTTTTGCTTCTTCATCATCTTCTCTTCGGGATCCAGGAATTCCGATTTGAGATCGATGGACATCTCACCGCCTTCGTCATTTTCATACCGGCGATCGATCGACAGCATGTTCTTCTTTTTCTTGCGGATGAAGTCGATGCAGTTGTTGGATGCGATCTTAAACAACCAGGTGCTGAACGCGTAGTTGGGGGTGTATTGGTGCAAATTCTTGAAAGCTTTCCCGAATGCCTCGATGGTCAAATCATCGGCGTCATCCTTGTTGTTGACCATTTTCAGCAACATGAAGTAAATGGAGTCACGATAGCGATCCATCAGCTTGGCATATGCCTGCTGATCTTTTTCGTGAATGGCCTTTTGCACCAGCTTGAAATCAAGCATGGCCTTTTCGGAAAGATGCTCTAATCCGTCTTCCATGAATGGGTTTTGTGTACGAATCCTGTTAAAAAGATGACCGGATAAAAGAACGCAAAGAAGAGGTCAAGCACAGGCGAAATTAAAAATAAATCACTTACTCCCAATTTGTTCATGCACAATTTAAATATCATTAGCATGCAGATCATCCTGAGCGATAGTGCGATATAATAGACTGGTTGCAGGATTCCGTACAAAGGGAGTCCCACGGCGAGAAGGTAAAAAAATGTTTGACTGGAAAGATATCCGCCCAGTAAAATTTTATCCAGGGTCTTGTAATCGGGACCAACGGAAAAATGTCGTCTTTTTTGATGAATCCATTCAGACCAATGCCGGGATGGCATGCTAAATGTGCGTGCATCCGGGTGCATACGTACGGCGACCTTTCCCATGCGTGCTGCCTGGTTAACAAAGAGGTCGTCGTCTCCCGACAGCCGATGCAGGTGAGAAGAGAATCCGCCGGCGTTGTCGAACAATTTCTTTTTATAAGCCAGGTTCCTGCCGACGCCCATATAGGGTCTTCCTGAAAGTGCGAAGGAAATATATTGAAGGGCGGTTAGAAAAGTGTCGAACCGCACGAGCATGTTGACCCATCCTTTCCTTTTCTCATAGGGGCCGTACCCCAGTACCATATCCAGGTTGCGGGTCAGGGGTGCCGTCATGCGTGTGACCCAATCCTCACCTGAGGGCCTGCAATCGGCGTCGGTCAGCAAAAGGATTTCATGTTGTGCGGCTTTGATGCCCGTGGTTAAGGGGAATTTCTTTCCGCGCCCGCCTTCTCCCAGGTGTGGAACCACCCTGAGCTTGTCATGATGCTTTGCCATATCCGCCAGCCATTCGGATGTACCGTCGGTGGATTGGTCATCCACTACAACGACTTCAAACACGGTGTGACCTTGATTCAGCACCAGGGGCAGGTTGACTTTCAGATTTTCACGTTCGTTGTGTGCGCAAATGATTACGGAGACCGCCTGATCGTGAGGTGTGGCCGGTTCATCTTGTGGGCGGTAGGCGGCCAGTTTCCGGAAGACAAACAGGAAGTAAACGACCTGTACCAGGCACAGGGTGGCAAAGGAATATAGCAGGGCGGATTCCGTCGTCATTGTGGCAAAAGTAAGGTAATCCTCTGCAATTGCTATCTTTGGCCGCCCTGAACCAGCCCATGAAATTCACCCTCGAAAAATCGGATGCCACCACGCAGGCGCGAGCGGGTACCCTTGAAACCGATCACGGCCCGATTCGCACCCCGATTTTTATGCCGGTAGGTACGGCTGCCACCGTGAAGGCGGTGCATCAGCGGGAGCTGAAGCAGGACATCAGGGCCCAGATCATTCTCGGTAATACCTACCATCTGTATCTGCGCCCGGGCATGGATGTGCTGAAAAAGGCGGGCGGACTCCACCGCTTCATGAACTGGGATGGCCCCATTCTGACCGACAGTGGAGGTTACCAGGTGTATTCCCTTTCGGCGATTCGAAAGATCACCGAAGAAGGCGCCATGTTCACTTCCCATATCGATGGATCCCGCCATTTTTTCACACCCGAAAAGGCCATTGATGTGCAACGTGAGATCGGTGCCGATATCATCATGGCCTTCGATGAATGTACGCCATATCCGTGCGCATATGAGGATGCGGCCAAATCGATGGAGATGACACACCGCTGGCTGAACAGGTGTGTACAACGTTTCAGGGAAACCGAAAATCTATACGGGTACGGTCAGGCGCTTTTCCCCATCGTGCAGGGCAGTGTGTACCCTGACTTGCGCAGACGGTCGGCCGAAGTGGTGGCCTCGATGGAATGCGACGGAAATGCCATCGGTGGCCTGTCGGTAGGCGAGCCTCATGAAGATATGTATGCCATGACCGAGCAGGTTTGTGGCATGCTGCCCGCAGACAAACCCCGGTACCTGATGGGTGTGGGTACACCTGCGAACCTGTTGGAATGCATCAGCCTCGGCATAGATATGTTCGATTGTGTGATGCCCACCCGCAACGCTCGCAACGGGATGCTCTATACCATGGATGGTGTGATCAACATCCGCAATGAAAAGTGGAAGGATGATTTTTCTCCGATTGATCCTGCCGGTGATGCGTGGGTGGATCAGGCGTATTCAAAGTCGTACCTCCGTCATTTACACGTTTCCGGGGAAATCCTGGGTGCGATGATTGCAAGTGTTCACAACCTGCGCTTTTACCTGAGGCTGGTGGAAACCGCCAGGGAGCATATCCTGGCCGGTACATTCGCTGCGTGGAAGCAGGCAACGGTGCCTAAACTGACGCAACGGGTATGAACGAAGTGTATTTGCTGCTTGGCAGCAACATCGGCGACAGGGAAGTTCATTTGCAGGCTGCCAGGGAATACCTGGAAAAGCACGTCGGGGAACTATCAAAGACGTCATCTTTATATGAAACGGCCGCCTGGGGCAAAACCGACCAGGCTGACTTCCTTAACCAGGCAGTGTGCGTGATCACCGAACTAGGCCATCGGGCGCTGCTGGAAACACTGAAACGCATGGAGGCCAGTTTGGGCAGAAGTGCCCCTGCTACCCGGTGGGGACCCAGGGAACTGGATGCGGATATCCTTTTGTATGCAGACAAGGTGATTCGTGAAACGGGCCTTGAAATTCCCCATGCCTCCCTGTGCGAACGGCGTTTTGCCCTCGTGCCCCTGGCGGAAATAGCAGGTTCACAAGTACATCCGGTCCACAATCGCACGATTAGCAGCCTATTGGAGGATTGTGAAGATGCAAGTTCCGTTAGATGCTATTTGACTGGAAATTAGAAGCTTTAACTCCGGCAAAAGGTTTTGTTTTTCAAAAACATTGCCTATACTTGCACCAGATAAAACGCTAATCAACCCATTATTCTATTAATTCAAGCACGATGAAAAAGCATGTGGTTTACACATTGTCGATCGCACTGGCATTTGTAATGGCCAGTTGTGGCGGCTTGGGCACCATGATCAAAAAGGCAGATACCGTTCAGATCACGGTAAAACCTGATCCGTTGGAAATGCATGGAGATACCGTGAGGGTGGCTATCAACGGAAACATTCCTGCCAAATATTTCCAAAAAAAGGTGGTGATTAAAGCAACCCCGGTTTTGAAATATAAGGATGGCGGTTCCAAAGAGCTTAAATCCGTAACGTTGCAGGGTGAGAAAGCCCAGGGCAACGGACAGGTGATCAAGAAAGCCGAAGGTGGAAGCTTCTCTTACAGTGATAAGACGAAGTATGAAGCCGGCATGAAGAACTGTGAACTGGTGCTGAAGATTGATGGCGCCATGGGAAGCAAGTCACAATCTTTCCCCGAACGCAAGATCGGAGAAGGAACCATCGTGACGCCTCTGCTGGTGAAGAGTGATGAGAAACCCATGTTAGGCCCTCACAACTACGAGAACATGCCTCCTATCGTGCACCTGGCAAAACTGTACTTCGCCAAAAACCAATCCAATGTTCGTTCTTCGGAAGTAAGTGGCGATCAAATGGATGATTTCCGCGATTTCGTGAACAAATACATCAAGGAAGAAGGTACTTTCCAAAGTGTGAACACCGTTGGTTGGGCTTCTCCTGAAGGAGCGGATGACCTGAACCAAAAGCTTTCCGATAAACGCGCTGACAATGCCGTTAACACCATCAAGGGTGAGATGAAGAAGAAGAAGGTGGAAGCAGCCGCATCGGATGATTTCTGGAAGGAAGCCAGCAAAGCCGGTGACTGGGATGGTTTCAAGAAACTCCTTGAAGGTTCTGACCTAGACGCCAAGAGCGAAGTGATGAACATCGTGAAAAGCGATCAGAATCCTTCTTCACGTGATAAGAAGATCAAAGAAGTGTCTTCCAACTACCAAATGCTGGAAAAGGATATTTTCCCTCAATTGAGAAGGTCTGAAGTTCGTGTTTCCGTGAAGAAAAAGGAATTCACCCAGGATCAATTGAAGGACTACGTGATCAACAAAATGGATACACTGAACGACACCGAAGTGTTGTATGCAGCTACCCTGATTGATGACGAAGGCCAGAAACTTGAGATCTATAAAAAGTTCGCTGCCAAGTACCCGGATGACTGGAGAGGTCCTAACAACGTAGGTGCCTGCCTGGTGAAAGCGCAAAAGAACGACGAAGCGGAAAATGAATTCAAAAAGGCTCAGGTTCTGGCGCCCGACGAGTCCGCTGTGAAAAACAACCTGGGTATCATTGCCCGCAAAAAAGGTGACATGGCCAAAGCGCTGGAACTGTACAAATCCGTTTCCAGCCCGGGTGCCGAAACCAACTACAACCTGGGTATCTGCAGCATCATCATGGGTGACTATGCAGCTGCCAACAAATATTTCGGAGAAGCTTGTGAGTTCAATGCAGGCTTGGCCAAGCTGCTGAGCGGCAACACCGCCGGTTGCATCAAGGCTGTAGATTGCTCCACGGAGGATGCAAAATCAGGCCTGGGTTATTACCTGAAGGCCATTGCTGCTGCCCGCAACGGCAACAAAGATGAAATGCTTTCAAACCTGAAGAGTGCCATCTCAGCCGACGCCAAATTCAAAACCATGGCGAAAGAAGACATGGAGTTCCACAAATATTTCAGCGACGCCGGTTTCCAGGGTCTCTGATTCTTATAGAACATCAAATAAAAAAGCCCTGCCTTATGGCGGGGCTTTTTTTTATCCAAACAAAAGGGCTTCCCCGCGCACTTCGGGAAGCCCTGATCCGATGAAGTACGGGAATGTATTTCAGGCGGACCGGGCACAAGATCTGCAATCTGCATAAACATATAAACACAGGTAGGTATGTGGTGGAGATGATTCAGTATGTGGTAGGAGATCCCAAAGAAACGGGAGCGGATTTTTTCTGCGGACAGAAAAAAATCCCCGCAGGCTTTGGTCTCAGTGCCTGCGGGGTGTCGCAATCGGTTCTCCCTTCATATCTTCTCACTAGTACCAATCGCGATAAATTTTGATCGCGGAAGGTGGCATACATCCCGGAAGGTACTGTCGGGTATGGCTGTCAGGTCAGGTGGACAGACGGTACGCGAAATGTTATAGCCGGACCCATCAAACGCAATTTGTTCGGCAGAGGTTACCGGGTGTGGGGAGCCGGGTGATGCATGTTGCCCTTAAGCCCAATGAACATGCATGGTTAATGGCATGAAACTTTCCTTCTGAGTTTTTGATAAACCGGTACCGACGACCTGTGCAAAGAGGATGTTGTCAGTGGTCAGGATAGGTGATGAAGGGGTGAGATGATAGGGAATGTGCGGGATCGGTGACCAAAGTAGGATGTGGAATAACCCAAACACTATCGGGTCATCCGCTCCAGAACCTCCATCACGATTTCCTTTTTTCTTCTGGAAATGGGTACGCAACAGTCGTCTGACATTACAATTGTTCCCCCGTCCTCCCGGCTGTACCGATTGGCATGCGCCAGGTTGATCAGGTGTGATTGATGAACCCTCAGGAAATTTTCTGGTGACAGCAGTTCGTCGAACTCCTTCAGTGTTCGGCTCACCATGATCTTGCGTGCGTGAATGAGATAGAAAATGGTGTAGTAGTTATCAGCCTGGCACCGGATGATGTCTTTCAGGCTCACCAGTTCGATACCGTTGTGATTCGGAAGGGCGATCTTTTCCACCCTCTCTTCGCGCAACAGTTGTTTTGCCACCTGCAGGTTGTTCTTTAAGTTGTCGCTCGGTACCGGAGTTTCAGCCGCCCGTTTCATCGCTTCGATCAGCTCGTCGGGGTTAATCGGTTTCAGCAGGTAGTCCAGTGCATGAAAGCGGATGGCCTTGATCGCATATTCGTCATATGCCGTTGTGAACACCACATGAAAGGGAATGGCGGGAAGCGAGGTTAGCAGGTCGAAGCCGGTTCCGTCCTGCATCCGGATGTCAAGGAATACCAGGTCGGGCCTGTATTTTTCCAGGATGTATTTCCCGTTTTCCACGCCATCGGCTGTGCCAAGTATTTCCACATCCGGGCAATGGGTTGCCAGCTGGTTGGTGAGGGTTTTGATGCCATTTGCTTCGTCATCAATAATAACTGATCTGATCATGTGTGCGCAGTTTCCGGGGTTATTCTTTCGTGTCAAAGATGGGCATGAAAATAACAACTTTCGTACCACATGCTTGTCCGTTCCTGTACATATCTTCAATCCGAAAGTCGATTTGCTGGCCTGCGCTCAGGTGCAGGTTCTGGAGACGTTCCCGCGTCACCAGCAATCCCACCGAGTGATGGGCTTTGGCATTCCCCTGACCTGCTTCGGCTGCCCGGGTTCTTCCCACACCGTTGTCTTCTACCGTGCACAAGAGGTTGTTCCCGGATTTCTTCATGGTGATGGTGATCAGGCCTGGTTTTTTCAACGGCATGATGCCATGAATGATGGCGTTTTCAATGGCAGGCTGGATGATCATCGGAGGGATCATGTCGAATTCCGGTTCCAGCTCGGGGTCGATGTCGAACCGGAAATCGAATTTGTTTTGAAAGCGCAGTTGCTCGAGTTCCATGTAAAACTGAAGGGTCCTGATCTCATTTTCCAGCGGGATGCAGTTGGATCGGGAGTTCTCCAGAATCAACCTTATCAACCGGGCGAATTTGGAGAGGTAACGCTCTGCCGAAGCGGTATCGTGCCCGGAGATAAAACTTTGTATGGAGTTCAGGCTGTTGAAAATGAAATGCGGATTCATTTGCGCCCGCAGTGCCGACTGTTCCAGTTCGAGGGCGCGTTTCTGTGTTTCAAGGATCCGGGTCTCCATGGCACTTTTCCGTTTGATGGTGCGGATCCGCATGTATACCGAGAACCAGATGCCTGCAAGGATCACTGTAACGGCGCTGATCCGGAACCACAATGTTTGCCATACCGGCGGCAGGATGTTGAAAGTAAGTGTTGCCGGTTGATTGCTGGCAATACCGTTTTTGGTGAAGGCCCTTACCATGAAACGGTAGTGCCCGGGCTCCAGTCCGTGGTAACGGGCAGACCGGTCGGATGAAAAATTCCATTTGGTTTCCAGTCCTTCCAACTTATAACCGTATCGGGTTTCTCCATGTTCCCTGAAGTTCAAACCCAGGAACCGGATGTCAATGGTGTTTTTGAAATAGGGCAATTCTTCTTCGTTCCTGATGTTCTCCGGCTTGCCCATGATGGATGTGCCCGTGATAAATATGGGCGGTGAATAAGCTGGCGGTGACATCCGGGATTTACTCACCTTGCTCAACCCCTTTGACGTAGCTACCCATACATCATCATCCCTGACTGCAATGGAGAATACTTCATCGCTTGCCAGCCCCCGGGATGAGTTGATATGTTCGAACAGGGGATTTTCTTCCGGGCTTCTTCCCGTCCACGACATGCGTGTGAGCCCCCTGTTGGTTGCCATCCACACACTGTTGCCATCGGGCACAATGCGGTGGCAAGTGCTGCTGACCAACCCGCTATGGATGGTGAGATGGTGCAATGAATCGTTCTCAATGAAGTAGACGCCGTTGCCTTTGGTACCGAACCACGTGCGACCTTCTGTGTCCTGTTCAATATCCAACGCGCGTCCTTTGTAGGCTGGATATTCCGATGTGATCTCTTTGAAATGCCCCTGGTGAAAGTGCCATACCCTGTCGAGCGTACCCAGCCAGAAATCCGATTGATCCTTGCCGGCGATCGATAGAACGCGTTCATGAATGATTGCTCCGCTGCTGTCTGAATAGGGTTCCAACTTTTTGTCTTTTTCCCAGGTAGATAATCCTATGCTGCTGCCCCACAGGAAGCGTCCGTTGCCAAGTTCCATGAAACACAGTCCGCCATAGTCTGAAACCGGAGAAATAGGAATTCCGGGCCGCATCCTTGAGGGATCTATGATATAGGTGTTCAACAATGTAACGATGGCGATGTGCCCGTTTTTCAACGACTTTACTATCACCACTTCTTTCTTTTGCGAAGGAGATCGATGAGAAACCAACGGAAAACATTCGGTGCCCTCCGGTGTGATCCGGAACAGCCGACCGTTGCCAAATCCGCCCCAGAGGGTACCTCCGCGATCAACACCAATGGCACGCAGGTAATCGGCAGGTATGCTGTCGGACGCATCATAGTTCAGAATATGCAGAAACGGGATCATGAAAACACCTTTGCCGCTGGCGCTGCACCAGTAATTGCCTTCGGAATCCTGTATGAAGCAAGTGATCATTTCCGTGCCGAAGTAGTGCCGGGGTGGGTTATGCAGGTTGTTTGCATCCAACCGATACAGACCACCTCCGTGCGTACCCAGCCAGATGTGGCCATCCCGGTCATTGTTGATCCAGATGATCATCTGGGGTATCACCGCGGAATCCAGGATGTGCCTACGGTTTGTCAGGTACAGTTTGTTGTAGAAGCTGAATGCAAACGTGGTATCGTTCAGTATCTTGAAAAAGGGGTGGTTGCTGACTTTGAATTTTTCAGTCTGATAGATCTGCGTGTTCTGATCACCCTTCTGAAAATTGAAGAAGATGCGGTAGGGGCGAGGTGATGAATACCTCGTAATGTATCCGGGAAGGTACCCTCCGGGCTCCACTTCACGGATGTAGGCTTGCAGCACGCCGGGGTTGGTTTGCAGCGTTACCTTTCCCGACGGTGTGATCATGGCATATCCGTTGGGAAGGATGCTGAGCCACACGTTGTCATGATGGTCGACATACAGGTAGTACCTGTTCTTTGACTTGCCCTCGAATGCCTCCTGGATCTTGTCGTTGTGCGGGTATACCACCACGGTATCACCATCCAGGTACGACAGGTTTCCGCTGAACGGAATGAACCAGATGCGACCTTTGTAGTCTTCATAAATGCGGAACACCGTGTTGTCCGGCAACCCCTTGTCCATGTCAAAGGTCTCGAACTCGTACCCGTTGTATCTGCTTGCACCGTTGGAAGTGGCGAACCAGATGAAACCCCTGGAGTCTTGTATGATGTTGTATACGTCCGAACTGGGGAGCCCGTCGTTCACATTGTAGAAAACATGGCCGGGATGCTGGGCGCGAACGGCAACGGACATCACCATGAAAGCGCAGGTGAGGGCCATTGCGAAAACGTAACGGGTATGTTGCTGCCGCGTCGGAATCACTTGGAGCCGGAAAGTATTTGGTGATTTTGCCGGAACACTTCCCATGCGACAATGCCAGCAGCCACCGAAATGTTGAGGGAATGTTTGCTGCCTGCCTGCGGAATTTCCCACACTTCATCACAAAGTTTCAGTGCGTCAATGTGTACCCCCTCCACTTCATGTCCGAATACCAGGGCCAGCGGTTGGCCGGTGGTTTCTACATCCGGCAGAGATATGCTTTGATCGGTTTGCTCGATACCGATGATGCGGTATCCGTCGCCACGTGCACGAAGAATGGCATCGATGGTGGTTTCATGGTGTTCCCACTTCACGGTTTCGGTGGCGCCCAGGGCGGTCTTCAGGATCTCTTTGTGCGGAGGCACGGCTGTGATACCGCAGCAGTAGATAGCTTCCAACCGGAATGCGTCGGCGGTGCGGAAAACAGAGCCCACATTCAGCGCGCTTCTCACACGATCAAGGATGATGCGCACCGGAAGTTTGTCGGCAACCTGGTGTTCGGATACTGACAACCGGTTCAGTGCGTCGTTTTGCAATTTCTTCATTGGCTTGCTCAGGTTGCCCGGCCGGTTTGTTGAAGGATTGTTTAAAAGAATTCAGGGAGGATGCTTTTGATCCTGCTATCTTTAGGGTTTATCCGGTTCCATGGCAGAGGTCAAAAATAAGAAGAAGGTAACAGAAACCCCCTTGATGAAGCAATATAATGAGATCAAGGGCAAACACCCGGATGCATTGTTGCTGTTCCGGGTGGGTGATTTCTACGAAACATTCGGATCGGATGCAGTCAGGGCCTCACAGATCCTGGGCATTGTGCTCACCAAGCGAGCCAACGGTTCAGCTTCCGAAGTGGAGCTGGCCGGATTTCCCCATCATTCACTGGATACCTACTTGCCGAAACTCGTTCGCGCAGGTCTGCGTGTGGCCATATGCGATCAGCTGGAAGATCCCAAGGCCACCAAAACCATCGTCAAAAGAGGCGTTACCGAGCTTGTTACGCCCGGCGTTACCATGAACGATGAGGTATTGCATCACGCTTCCAACAACTTTCTGGCCGGTGTTTTTGTGGAGAAGGACAGGGCAGGGGTGGCGTTCCTGGATATCAGTACGGGTGAGTTCCTGGTGGCGGAAGGAGGGTTGAATTACGTCTCGAAAGTACTCGAAGGTTTCGCACCCAGCGAAGTGTTGTTCCTCAAGAGCCAACGGAAACTGTTCACATCCACATTCGGTGATCAGTACGTTACATTCCCGCTTGACGATTGGGTGTTTACCAAAGACTTCGCACGCGACATCCTGCTCCGCCAGTTCGAAACCAGCTCATTCAAAGGTTTCGGCGTGGAAGAACAGGAATTGGGCATCATCGCCGCCGGGGCATGTTTGCATTATGTGGCGGAAACGCAGCACGACAAAACAGGTCACATCACCTCCCTCGCCCGCATTGATGAACAACAGTATGTATGGCTCGACAGGTTTACCATCCGCAACCTCGAACTTTTTCATGCGCCACATCCTGACGCCACGTCTTTCCTGGAGGTGATCGACCGGACCCTCACACCCATGGGATCGCGTACGCTGCGCAAATGGGTGGCGTTGCCGCTGAAAGACATCAAAGCGATCCAGGAACGGCTGGACGTAGTAGAAGCATGCATCTCCCATGAGCACATGTCAGACGTTCTCAGGGAAGAGATCCGAAAGGTGGGCGACCTGGAACGCCTGATCTCCAAGGTAGCCGCCGCCAGGGTGAGCCCGCGGGAGTTGCGCCAGCTGCTCCGATCGCTACAGGCATTGGAACCCATCCGGCAGGTCTGCATGGATGCACCTCATCCGGATATGCAGAAGATGGCTGCCTCCATCAACGATTGCAGCGAAGTCATCGGCAGCATCGCCACCACCCTGGTGGATGATCCGCCGGCATTGCTTCATAAAGGAAAAGTTATCCGCGAAGGCATCTCGCCGGAGCTGGATGAGTTGCGCAGTATTTCCGGTTCGGGCAAGGAACACTTGCTGAACATCCAGCAACGTGAAATGGAACGCACCGGGATTCCTTCCCTGAAAGTAGCATTCAACAATGTGTTCGGGTATTACCTGGAAGTCACAAATGCGCACAAAGCGAAGGTGCCCGACAGCTGGATCCGCAAACAAACCCTGGTGAACGCCGAACGGTACATCACCGAGGAACTGAAAACATACGAAGAAAAAATCCTGGGTGCGGAAGAAAAGATACAGGCGCTCGAGGCCCGCTTGTTCAACGAGCTGGTGTTGCAGCTAGCCGATCATGTGAAAATCATCCAACAAAACGCGGCTGTGATTGCACGGCTGGATTGTTTGTTGTCATTTGCCGCCATTGCCAAACGCCGCAACTATACCAAACCCCTGGTAGACGAAAGCCAGGTGATTGATATCAAAGGAGGGCGGCACCCGGTCATCGAATCCCTGCTGCCTCCGGGTGAATCCTACATTGCCAATGATGTGTACCTTGATTCCGCTGAACAGCAGATCATGGTGATCACCGGTCCGAATATGGCGGGTAAATCGGCCCTGCTCAGGCAAACGGCATTGATCGTGCTGATGGCCCAGATCGGATCCTATGTGCCCGCCACGCAGGCAGGGCTCGGCATCATCGATAAGATCTTCACGCGCGTGGGTGCCTCGGATAACATTTCTTCCGGAGAGTCCACTTTCATGGTGGAAATGAACGAGACAGCCAGCATCCTCAACAACCTTTCGCCCCGAAGCCTGGTGTTGCTGGATGAGATCGGTAGGGGAACAAGTACCTACGATGGCATCTCCATCGCATGGGCCATCACCGAATACCTGCACGAGAACAAAACGGCGCAACCGAAGACCCTGTTTGCTACGCACTACCATGAGCTGAATGACATGGCCGCACAGTTTCCCCGCATCCGCAACTTCAACGTGTCGGTACGGGAAGTGAACAACAAGGTGGTTTTCCTGCGCAAACTGGCACCGGGGGGCACCGCCCATAGTTTTGGGATCCATGTGGCCCGCATGGCCGGGATGCCCAGGCAAGTGGTGCAACGTGCCGATGAGATGCTGAAGGAGCTGGAGAAAAGCCACCGGCACGACAAAGTCGAAACATCACCCACGCGGAAGGCGAAGCACACCCCACCGTCTGCAGACGATATTCAGCTGAGCTTTTTCCAGCTGGATGATCCGGTGCTGGAGCAGATACGTGATGAGATCCTGGACCTGGATGTGAACACCCTGACGCCGGTGGAGGCATTGCTGAAACTGAATGAGATTAAGAAAGTGGTAGGGGGGAAATAAGTCTCAAGTCGTGAGTCTCAAGTCTCAAGTCGCAAGTTGTGGGTGATGTGTAAAGCACGCATTGTCCTCAATGGATCAAATAAAAAAGCCCCGCACCTGCGGGGCTTTTCGGTTTAGCTTCGTACAACAAATTTGATCGGAACGGTCATTCGTACCCGTACGGGGTGACCGGCCATCATCCCGGGTTCCCACCTGGGCATTTCCCGGATGACACGCAATGCTTCCTCTTCCATTTGTTTGGACACCTTTTTCCTGCGCCCGACCACCTGAACGGAGCTGATGCTGCCATCCTTTTCTACGATGAAATCAATGAATACATCACCGCTGTTTGCTTCCTCCAGATCCCTTGCAGGAAACCGGATGTGTTGATTGATATAAGGAATTATCTTTTCATTCCCACCCGGGAAACGAGGTTGTTTTTCCGTACATCCGAAACAAAGGGGTAGGTCTTCTGCAACATCTTCCTCTTTTTTAATCACCACATGAAAAGTGAACGTGTCGGTGGGTACTTCGAAGATAGGCTTGTCATCTGCAATGGGCTCATCATCCGACACCACTTCAATCTGATCTGATTTTTTAGACGGTGTTTTTTCTTTCTCCTGTTTCTTTTTCTCCGGTTCGATGTAACGCACAACGGGAGGCACGTCCCACTCCGGGTCACTGTGCATCGCCGATAGTTCCGGCAGCGTCGGTTTTCGTTCCGGGAATTTCCATCGGAATGCGATCAGACTCATGCTGATGGATGTGATCAGCCCGATCATCAGGAAAGTCTTGCGTTTTTTCTCATGTACACCCGACACGGGCGATACATACTTCTTCTCTTCTTGCATGGCGTAGGCCTCCTTTTTAGGTGTGGTACAAATGATGGGATGCGGTCCTTGAATGTGGATGCGGGACCAGGAGGGTACGACAGGATAACGCAGGGATGTTTCGGTGAATTGTGTGAAACCGGTTGGAGTGGGGTGTGTTTCCGGCGTGTTGCTGTTCCGGAAACACCACGAGCACGTTCGCGTCATGGTGGGTTAACCGAGGGGTCACCGTCGTCATGATTCCAACACATAACGTACGGTTAGCTAACCCAACTATTTGTCCAGCGTAAGCAAAATTCGGACTGTTAAGGTACAATAGTTTAGTCACAGTTTTTTACCTTGAAAGCTAGCTTTCAAGGTAAAAAACTGGAACCTTGAAAAACAGTCCAAACATGAAAAAGAAAGATCAAAGTCCCGAAGGGGTAGTCCGTGAGATCAAACGCAGGACCCGCCGCAAGTTCTCCGCAGAGGAGAAGATCCGAATCGTACTGGAAGGCCTCAAGGGCGAGCTATCCATTTCAGAGATATGTCGCCGTGAAGGTATTGCCGCCAACCTCTACTATCGCTGGAGCAAAGACTTCCTGGAAGCCGGTAAGAAACGGCTTTTAGGAGATACCCTCCGAGAGGCCAACACCACCGAAGTGGATCATTTCCGCAAGGAGAACAGCCAGCTGAAAGAAGTGGTCGCCGAGCTCACCCTGCAGAATAGGGTCCTAAAAAAAAGTTTGAGTGGGGACGCTTAAAAAGGCAGCGGTATATGCGATACAGTCAATCAGAGAAAATGGAGATCATTTCCATAGTGGAAAACAGTGATCTGAGCGTACGGGCCACCCTGAAAGAGCTGGACATTCCCAAGGCGACTTTCTATGACTGGTACGACCGGTATCTGCGGGAAGGGTTTGAAGGACTGGCTCCCAAGAAGCGGGCGGCAAGAAGCCAGTGGAACCGGATCCCCGATGAGAAACGCCAGGAGGTGGTAGAGCTGGCCCTGGACATGGAAGACCTCTCATCCAGAGAACTGGCCTGGCACATCGTAGATCACCGGGGCTGGTATATCAGCGAGTCCAGCGTGCATGCCATTCTCAAAGAAAGAGGGCTGATCACTGCACCGGCCTTTGTGGTGGATCATGCTGCCAACCAGTACAAAGACAAGACCTCCCGGGTCAACCAGATGTGGCAGACCGATTTCACTTACCTGAAAGTAGTGGGACACTGGGGATGGTATTACCTCTGCACGGTACTGGATGATTACTCCCGCTACGTGATCCATGCCGAACTATGCACCAACATGGGAGCCGATGACGTACAGCGCAATATCGACAAGGCCATTGAGATCACCGGGGTGGTTCCTGACAAAACCACACAGTCTCTCAAAGTGCTCAGCGATAATGGCCCGTGCTACATTGCCAAAGACCTGGCTGAGTTCTTCCAGGACAGGGAGATCAAGCACGTACGCGGAAGAGTCCGTCATCCGCAGACCCAGGGAAAGATCGAACGCTGGCATCAGTCCATGAAGAACGTGATCAAGCTGGACAACTATTATTCACCCGATGAATTGCGCCAGGCGCTGGCTGAATTTATCCGATACTACAACAACCGCAGGTACCATGAATCACTGGAAAATCTCACGCCTGCCGACGTATTTTTCGGCAGGGATAAACAGATCCTGGCCAGACGAAAACAAACCAAAGAAAGAACCATGAAACAAAGAAGAAAATTCCACCGTCAACAAATGTTAAATCTATGACTTAAATTAGATCGCCTTTTGTCCGGATTTGTTTTAAGACGCACAGGCATTGGACGAAGGTGTGCATATATCACAATAGGTACGGTTAATAATCAATAGGCGGGTTGCCATTGCCGCGACCGCAGGGAGCAACAGATGAGTCTCAAGTTTCAAGTCACAAGTCTCAAGTTGAGCCCGGTTTGGTGAGCAATAAACCGATCCCGGGATCATCTAACGACTAAAGACTTGCGACTCACCACTCCCACTTCATACCTTTGAACCTTCCTTCGTCTTCCTAATACCCGATCGCTATGACCGAACGCAAGCTTTTTATTCTCCTCTCCATTGTCATTCCTCTCCTTCTGGTGGCCCTGGCTTTTATCAACCTGAATTTCTTGTGGGCCTTTGTGGTTGTTGCACCCCTGGTCATCATCGGTTATGTGGACCTGCTTCAAAAAGAACATGCCATCAAACGCAACTTTCCCGTGATCGGCGAGATGCGCTACATGCTCGAGAAAATCCGGCCCGAGATCATGCAGTATTTCGTGGAGACCGATACGGAAGGCCGTCCGATCAACCGCATCTACCGCACCATGGTGTACCAGCGTGCCAAGAAGGTGAACGATACCACACCGTTCGGTACCCAAATGGAAGTATACAGCGAAGGGTATGAATGGATGGACCATTCCATTTACCCGCATTCGTCGGGTATACTGGAAAAAGAACACCGTGTGAAAGTAGGGGGTGCGCAATGCAAACAACCCTATTCGGCAAGCATGCTGAATGTATCGGCGATGAGTTTCGGCGCACTCAGCATGCGGGCGGTACAGGCCCTGAACCTGGGTGCAAAAATGGGGGGCTTTGCACATAATACGGGTGAGGGAGGCCTCAGTCCGTATCACCTGCAGCATGGCGGTGACCTGATCTGGCAAATCGGTACCGGTTACTTCGGATGCCGCACCCACGACGGCAACTTCGATCCGGATCTGTTCAAAGAGAAATCGGTATTGCCCCAGGTGAAAATGATTGAGATTAAAATCTCCCAAGGTGCCAAACCCGGGCACGGTGGCATCCTGCCCGCCAGCAAGAACACCGAAGAGATCGCAGATATCCGCGGCGTGAAACCCCATACCGATGTGCATTCACCTCCCGGACACAAGGCGTTCTCAACACCCGAAGGATGCATGGAGTTTATCGCCCGACTGCGGGAATTGTCCGGAGGCAAGCCCATAGGTTTTAAGTTATGCATCGGGAAGAAACAAGAGTTTGTGGACTTATGCGATGCCATGCTGCAGACAGGCATACGCCCCGATTTCATTACCATAGATGGGGGAGAAGGCGGCACCGGGGCGGCACCTGTTGAGTTTTCCAATTCGCTGGGAATGCCGCTGAGAGACGGATTGGCATTTGCATGTGATGTGCTTTCTGCAAAAGGATTGAAACAGGACATCAAGGTCATCGCATCCGGAAAGGTGTTCACCGGTTTTCACATGGCACGTGTCATTGCCCTGGGTGCCGACATGGTGAACAGCGCCCGCGGCATGATGCTGGCCCTCGGATGTATACAGGCATTGAGATGCAATGACAATACCTGCCCCACCGGTGTTACCACCCAAAACAAATCACTGATGAAAGGCCTGGTTGTGGAAGACAAAGCCAAACGGGTGGCCAGCTTTCATCGCGAAACCCTGCGGGCTTTCATTGAATTGATCGATGCGGCAGGATTATCCGCTCCGCATGAACTGACCCGTGCCCACATCAACCGCCGGGTAAGCATGCACAAGGTGATGACGTATGAGGAGATCTATCCGACGGTGACGGTTTGATGGTTTGTGGGTTTGTGGTTTGTAGTTTCTGGTTTGTGGTTTGTGGTTGAGTCACGGCATACCTGAGCCTGGTTGCCTATGATTGTTATTGATCGTGGTGATTGGTTAATGGTCAATTGCCAATGGTCATTAGCCAATAGATGGCCGGATGCCATTGACGCGACCAGAGGGAGCATATTACGGCGCAGCCTATTTACGCGACCGGAGGGAGCTTCTTACAAGTCTCAAGTTGGTGCTGGCGAGGACTGGCATGATTACGATGAGTTTGTTACGGACGGGTTATTAGTCAATTGCCAATGGTCATTAGTCAATATATGGCCGGATGCCATTGACGCGACCAGCGGGAGCATATTACCATTTACACGACCGGAGGGAGCTTCTTACAAGTCTCAAGTTGAGGCCGGCGAGGATTGGCATGATCGCGATGCGTTTGTCATGGACGATGTTCGCGTCAACCCTTCTGTCGATGCCATCTAAAGACTCACGACTTCCCCGGGGCACACGAATCCCCGCCCCAAGACAAGTTCGATATAAAGCTTAAATGAAATGAACCAACCTCGTGTACAACCTTACAGAGGTAAGAGCATGCAGTGATTTGGAATGTGGTGGCTTTGAAAAATGAGCACGGTCATATGGGTGGATGCCGGGATAACCTACAATGATTCCAAGTGGATGGACATCCTTGACTAATAGGCGTAATCACCTATATAACTAAAATAACCGCACCCCATGCTTGCTTTTTAATTCTACTTACCTAATTTTAAGCATCCATTTTTCTTAAGCGGAGGGCCGGGCGCGGGAGGTGTGTGGGTAAGATTCGGCTATCAGATTTTTTTATGGGAATAAAAAAAGCCTCACCGATTAGGTAGGGTTATAAAACAGAAACGACCCGTGAGGGCCGCTTCGAATGTTTTCACAACGGAATAATCCTTATTGTGAATTGCTTTCAGCATCAAATATAATAGTTCAATAATAAAGAGTCAAGCATGAAAAGGATACTAGGACTTGATTTGGGCACCAATTCCATCGGATGGGCATTGGTGAATCAGGACTTTGATAAGAAGGAAGGTATGATTGAAGCTTTGGGGGCACGCATTATACCTATGTCACAAGACATCTTAGGGAAATTTGGTAGCGGTGTTTCAATATCTCAAACCGCAGAAAGAACCCAACATAGAAGCGTTCGAAGACTATATGAGCGGGATCATCTTCGAAGGGAAAGATTGCACAGGGTGTTGAATATTTTAGGCTTTCTCCCCGATCATTACGCTAGAGCCATCGACTTTCAGAAACGCTTGGGGCAATTCAAAGATGGTATGGAAATCAAACTAAACTATGTCCCCAAACCACGACCTGAAAAACATGTTTTTCTTTTCATGGAATCTTTTCTAGAGATGGTAAGGGAATTTGAAGCCAGTGGTCATCACGGCAAAATACCTTACGATTGGACCTTGTATTATTTGCGTAAGAAAGCATTGCATCGGCCTATTTCCAAAGAAGAGCTGGCCTGGCTGATTCTTAATTTCAATCAGAAACGTGGTTATTATCAACTCAGGGGAGAAGACGCTGAAGTTGAAGATGAAGGCAAGCGGGAAGAATTTTTTGCATTAAAGGTTGAGCGCGTTGACTGCTCAGATTCAAACAGTGAGAAGGCTAAGGATATGTGGTATGATGTGCATCTTGAAAATGGATGGATCTATAAGAGAAAGAGCAAGGACCCACTAGACGGTTGGGTGGGAAAAGTAAAAGAGTTTATTGTTACAACTGAATTGGATAAGGATGGCTCTCTTAAACGCGATAAAGATGGGGAGGTCAAACGAAGCTTCAGGGCTGTGAATTCGGAGGAAGATTGGATTGCAATCAAAAAGAAAAGCGAGCACGATATTGATGAATCAGGCCAGAGTGTTGGAGAGTTTATCTATGATACATTGCTGAAAAACCCTACACAGAAGATAAGGGGTAAGTTGGTGAGAACCATTGAGCGAAAATATTATAGACGGGAACTTGAGGCAATCTTAACTGAGCAAGCAAAACATCATGCGATATTCGGTGACCAAGATGTTTACAACAAATGCATTGAAGAATTGTATCCACATAACGATGGGCATAAAACTAATATAAAAGACAAAGGGTTGATTTACCTGATAACTGAGGATATTATCTTCTATCAGCGTCCTTTAAAAAGTAAAAAATCCACGATTGCCAATTGTCAGTACGAGTGGAGCAGGTATAAAGATGACAATGGAAATGAGCATGTAGTCTTTAGGAAAGGTATACCACGATCTCATCCGCTTTTTCAGGAGTTCAGGTTATGGCAATTTCTTAAGAACCTGAAGTTGTATGTAAAAGGAAATCCGGAAGATGTGGATGTGACCCAAACGTTGCTACCTACTAATGAGGCTTGGCTGGAGTTGTTCGGTTATTTGTCAATCAGGAAGGAAACTGAACAGAAGGATATAATCAAATATTTTATTGATAAGAAATTGATTCCCAAAGCGGATAAGGATGCCTACCGCTGGAATTATGTTCAGGATAAGTCTTATCCATGTGGTGAAACCAGGGCGATGATTTTATCGCGATTGAACAAGATACCAGATATTGATGCGGATAAGTTTCTAACCGATGATATGGAAAAGCACATCTGGCATATTATATACTCAGTAAAAGATGGTGTAGAGTTTGAAAAAGCATTGAAGAAGTTTGCTGGTAAAAATGGGATTGACAAAGATGCCTTCGTGGAGCAATTCGGGAAAGTGCCGTCTTTTAAAAACGAGTATGGTAGCTATTCAGAGAAAGCACTGAAAAAGTTGGTGCCATTAATGCGTACGGGGCGCTATTGGAAAGAATCTGAAGTGCCCGATGAAGCAAAAAGCCGTGTTGAGTCCATCATGGAGCGGTTGGACTCCATTGAGTTTGACATAGACAGGATTCAGGATGTGGCTGATGACGATATTACCTCCCGGCTGTTAAGGAGTTTTATAGGTTTTAAGGATAAAAATCCTTTGAAGGGTCTGAACACTTTTCAGGCTTGTTATGCGGTGTATGGCCGCCACTCGGAAACGGGTAATATGGTTCGATGGAATGTGCCTGCCGATATAGATAAATATCTTTCGGAGTTTAAGCAACATAGTTTGCGTAACCCGATTGTGGAACAAGTGGTGACCGAAACACTCAGGGTAGTACGTGATATATGGCAACATTACGGTAATGGTTCCGAGAGGTTTTTTGATGAGATTCATGTGGAACTTGGTCGGGAGATCAAGAACCCTAAGGATAAAAGAAAAAAGTTGACGGACCGAATTACTGAAAATCAAAATACCAATGAACGTATTAAGAAGCTGCTGCAAGAATTAAAAGAAGATGCCAGTACAATGGGTGAAGTCCGACCACATTCTCCGAGCCATCAGGAAATTCTGAAAATATATGAAGAAGGTGTTTCCCAGAATGCAGCGGTTCAATATGATGAGGTCAGCGAAGATGAAGTATTGAAGATTAGAAAGAATACCAATCCCTCAAAGTCGGAGATTATTCGATATAAACTTTGGTTGGAACAGGGCTATGTCTCTCCTTATACCGGGAAAGTTATTCCCTTGAGCAGGCTTTTTACAACGGATTATCAGATTGAGCATATCATACCTCAGTCACGGTATTTTGATGACTCATTGAACAATAAGGTAATCTGTGAGAGTGCAGTGAATGAGTTGAAGGATAATGATATCGCATATGATTTCATCAAGAGCCATGGTGGTCAAAGGGTGGATCTTGGGGATGGTAAAACTGTGGATGTTTTGGACATTGAAACGTATAAAAATCATTGTGGTTCTTATTTTAAAAACAATCGAAATAAGCTGAAAATGCTGTTGAGCGAAGACATTCCTGATGGTTTTATAGAGCGGCAAATGAATGATTCACGGTATATCAGTAAATTGGTCAAAGGCTTGCTCAGTTGCCTTGTCCGGGAAGAAAATGAGCAGGAAGCTACTTCCAAAAATATTGTTACCGTACCGGGAGCAATCACTGCTGTGCTTAGGAATGATTGGGGGCTGAATGATAAATGGAATGCGTTGGTGGCTCCGCGTTTTCAAAGACTGAATGAATTGACCAACTCGCAGGACTATGGGTATTGGGATAACAGTATCAATGCATTCCGGATTCAGGTACCTGATTCGATATCCAAAGGGTTCAGCAAAAAACGAATTGATCACAGGCACCATGCCTTGGATGCACTGGTTATAGCATGTACCACCAAAGACCACGTCAACTATATCACTTCGTTGAATACAGAAAGGAACAATTATGCCTTGGTTTCTAAGCTAAGGGTGATGGAGGAAATAGAAAAAGTTAATAGAAATACGGGTGAAATATTCAAAAGAAAGGTGGCCAAATCCTACCACGCACCTTGGCCTTCTTTTGCTACTGATGCAGCAGATCAACTGGCTGCCTTGGTGGTTAGTTTCAAGCAGAATCTTCGCGTTATCAATAAAACCCGTAACAAGTATTGGTCCTATAAAGATGAGAACGGAGATTTGCGATTGGGTAAAAATGGCAAGCCCAAAAAGGAATTGGTCCAACAGGTCCGTGGAGACAGTTGGGCAATTCGAAAGCCATTGCACAAAGATACGGTCTCAGGCAAAGTGAGCCTAAAGCGGAAACGTTCCTCAACTGTTTCCCTAAATACAGCATTGGATGCTTGGGAAATGATTGTTGATAAAGACATAAAGGAACAGGTAAAGGCGGTGGTTGAGGCCAATCGGGGTGATTTGAAGAAAGCCAAAAAACATTTGAAAGGGAATCCTGTAAGTATGAATGGAAAGGTTGTTGAGCGTGTTGAGATGTATGAAATCATTGAGGCTACGGCTGTGAGAGTGGAGTTGACGGATGCCTTTACCCGCAAGCAATTGAATAGTATTACGGATACCGGCATACAGAAGATCCTTGAAAATCATGTCAAGCATTATGTGGATGAAAAAGGTAGTGAACGCTTTGATTTGGCATTCAATCCGGAAGGCGTGGAGGAAATGAACCGGAATATGCAGAACCTGAATGACGGCAAACCGCACCAACCTATACGGAAGGTTCGAGTTTACGAGGTGGGTGGTAAGTTCAGTGTAGGTCATGTTGGCAATAAGAAGGATAAGTATGTGGAGGCGGCTAAGGGAACTAACCTCTTTTTTGCCATCTATTGGAACGAAGAGAAACAGAAGAGAGAGTATGATACCATTCCGCTTAATCTGGTGGTGGAGCACCAAAAGCAGGTAGCGGGTTTGCCAAAGAAAGACCGCGCGCCCATTCCTCCCAATCCTGAAAAAGGCACATTCCTTTTTTCACTTTCACCCAATGACCTGGTATATGTGCCAACTGAGGAAGAAGCAGAGAATCCTGGAAAGGTTGATTTTAGGAATCTTAGTAATGAACAGATTGGAAGAATATATAAGATGGTTAGTGCTTCGTCATATCAATGTTTCTATATAAGGGCTGATGTTGCTACAACCATTGTAAACAAGCAGGAATTTACCCCATTAAATAAAATGGAAAGAGATATTGATGGAAATATGATTAAAGATTGTTGTTGGAAGTTAACTGTAGATAGGGTTGGAAGGATTACAGGATTTGTAAAATAGAAAGCAGTGATCAAGCGCACCCTTGCCATCACATCACCAGCTTACCTTTCGCTTCGCCAAAAGCAAATGGTGCTTGAAAAAAAGGATGAAGAGGGAGAGAAGGTCGAGAAAACCGTGCCGATTGAAGACATCGGAACATTGGTGTTGGAAGATCCACGCGTTACCATCACACACGGATTGATCGCTGCACTGCTGGCGAATAACGTAGCCCTCGTTACGTGCGATGAAAAGTACCACCCCACGGGCATGATGCTGAACCTGTGTGGCAACACCACGCAAGCAGAGAGTTTCCGGCAGCAGGCCGATGCCAGCCAGCCTTTGAAAAAACAACTTTGGCAGCAAGTGGTCAAAGCCAAGATTACAAACCAGGCCACCGTACTGGCAAATGCCGGCGGTGAAGTGCAAATGCTTTTGGAGGCTGCAAAAGGAGTTAAAAGCGGGGACGTGGATAACCGCGAAGGCATGGCCGCCATGTATTACTGGCCACGGTTATTTGAACGGTATCCCGGATTTACGCGGGGACGTGGCGCGGGGTATCCGAACAGCCTGCTGAATTACGGATATGCCATCTTAAGAGCGGTAACGGCTCGCAGCCTGGTAAGCAGTGGCTTGCTGCCTACGCTGGGCATTTTTCACCACAACCGGTACAACCAATATTGCTTAGCAGATGATATGATGGAACCTTACCGTCCGTTTGTGGACCAGTTGGTGGCTGGGATGGTTGAAGAAGAGAATGAGGTTCCTGACGTGTTGGGAAAATCACATAAAGAAAAGTTGCTGACCGTTCCTACCCTTACAGTTGTGATGAATGGGAAGCAACGTCCGTTGATGATCGCAGCTTCGGAGACATCCGCTTCTTTGTTACGCTGCTTCAATGGAGATCAACGCAAATTGATGCTGCCTGTATTGGAATGAAATGAGTGAACGGTTCAACGCCTACCGGATCATGTGGATGATGGTGTTTTTTGATCTGCCCACGGAAACCAAGCGGGACAGGCGCAACGCGGCCGGGTTTCGCAAGCGCCTGATCCAGGATGGCTTTACCATGATGCAGTTCAGCGTATATGTTCGCCATTGTTCCAGTTCAGAGAACATGGAGGTGCACAGAAAGCGAGTGAAAAAATCCTTGCCCCCCAAGGGAAGTGTGAACATACTCACCGTAACCGATAACCAGTTCGGGCGCATGGAAATCTTTTACAATACCAAACCCAGGGAAAAAGTAGAAGTGCCGCAACAATTGGAATTGTTCTGACCGCCGGTTCTCCTTCAAATTAGAAACAAAAAAAACCGGCCCTTTTACAGAGCCGGTTTGGATACCGATCCATTTTTTGCTTGGGTCATTTTACCTGAAATCCTTTACGCACAAGGCATATAGCCAAGTACGTTGGATCAGGTATGTCAAAGATCAATGATTGAAAGCAATTCACAACCAGATGCTTTGGAATCATTAAAAGATGCTGTTGGATCAGGTATGTCAAAGATCAATGATTGAAAGCAATTCACAACGGATCGGAACAACAACACCAACCCTGGCTAGTTGGATCAGGTATGTCAAAGATCAATGATTGAAAGCAATTCACAACCAATTGAGGTGACATCCACCGCACCTCCCGGTTGGATCAGGTATGTCAAAGATCAATGATTGAAAGCAATTCACAACTCGCCACGTTCACTTCACACCATGAACTCGTTGGATCAGGTATGTCAAAGATCAATGATTGAAAGCAATTCACAACTGTAATTCCCCGCCCCAAGATGTCGTGCAGTTGGATCAGGTATGTCAAAGATCAATGATTGAAAGCAATTCACAACCTGATGTCCATCATCATTTGTGATGATCACGTTGGATCAGGTATGTCAAAGATCAATGATTGAAAGCAATTCACAACTTCTTCCAATGGCATATTTGCCGGGACCGCGTTGGATCAGGTATGTCAAAGATCAATGATTGAAAGCAATTCACAACTGATCAGGTCAATGTTTTTTTGCACGGCATGTTGGATCAGGTATGTCAAAGATCAATGATTGAAAGCAATTCACAACTCATTGTCAATGATGATGGTATTCCGATCGGTTGGATCAGGTATGTCAAAGATCAATGATTGAAAGCAATTCACAACTGGTTACATCCGGTCGGGAAAACAGATCGGTTGGATCAGGTATGTCAAAGATCAATGATTGAAAGCAATTCACAACCAGGTGCTTTGGAATCATTAAAAGATGCTGGTTGGATCAGGTATGTCAAAGATCAATGATTGAAAGCAATTCACAACAGGAATATCAAATGATAGTCCTGCAACAATGTTGGATCAGGTATGTCAAAGATCAATGATTGAAAGCAATTCACAACCTTCACCCGCCTTCATTCCCGCCAGCTTCTGTTGGATCAGGTATGTCAAAGATCAATGATTGAAAGCAATTCACAACATCTTCAGCAACCATCTTTTGTGCAAGCCGTTGGATCAGGTATGTCAAAGATCAATGATTGAAAGCAATTCACAACTAGCGCTGGTATTACCATCGGCATCTATCTGTTGGATCAGGTATGTCAAAGATCAATGATTGAAAGCAATTCACAACCGGTTACACAAAGAAAGAGACGAACAACGAGTTGGATCAGGTATGTCAAAGATCAATGATTGAAAGCAATTCACAACTAAATAACCGGGTTGCATCCTTAAGAAGTTGTTGGATCAGGTATGTCAAAGATCAATGATTGAAAGCAATTCACAACGCGAATTTGCGGGCCGCATTTTTCTTATTGGTTGGATCAGGTATGTCAAAGATCAATGATTGAAAGCAATTCACAACCAGGTAATTTACCTCTACCTCCTTTACAAAGTTGGATCAGGTATGTCAAAGATCAATGATTGAAAGCAATTCACAACGTAAGAGTAACGACCGAAAATCCTTTCTGGGTTGGATCAGGTATGTCAAAGATCAATGATTGAAAGCAATTCACAACGGATTCATTTATTCCTTCCCAAATGGTAGGTTGGATCAGGTATGTCAAAGATCAATGATTGAAAGCAATTCACAACCTCCCTTGTGATATATGAACTGATCTGATCGTTGGATCAGGTATGTCAAAGATCAATGATTGAAAGCAATTCACAACTTTATTGCTTCGATCAGTTCTTTGGTGAGCGTTGGATCAGGTATGTCAAAGATCAATACCCATCGAAAGGAAAATACATTTCATTTCAGCGGAACTGCAAGCTATAAGATATACAGACGAAGGTACAACCTTCGCCTAACACTCAGGCAACTAGTCGTAAGTCTTTAGTCGTTAGTAGCAAGTCCAAAGATAGCCAGATGCCATTGATACGACCGGCAACAGCATACAGCAACAGCCAACAAAAAGAGTTCACTTGCTGCGATCATCTATCGTCTAAAATCTCACTTATGCTATTTAATGTCTTCCTTACCTTTACCGCTATGGGAGCACGCTATCGCATGCAGAAGTGAAGCAAAGGGAGGGTGAGATGGCACACACTGGCCAGTGCTTCATTTTATGTTCTCCAATGCCTGCTTGTCAGGAATGCCAATGGACTTTCCGTCCAGGTTGATGATGCCTTTCTTGTTGAATTCACTTAGGGTGCGCACCACAGACTCGTAGGTAGTGCCGCTCAAATTGGCGATGTCTTTTCTGGAAAGGGTATAGGTAAGTTGTTTTGAACTCCTTTCAATGCCGAACTTTTCATAGTTAAGTAAGATGGCCCGCGCGATGCGTTTCTTCACGCTGGTGTTGTACATTTCCCTGGAGTTTGCTTCCGAATGATGCAACTCTTCGGCAAAAAAGTTCATGAGATAAAAACAAAGCCCGTTATTGGCTTTTAATAATTTGTTGAATATCTCGTCAGGAATGAAGGTAACCGTGGTGTGGGTCAAAGCTGTTGCGGATACAGGATATTTGTGGTTTCCACCCAATCCACGGTGACCAAGGATTTCTCCATCGGTGGCCAGCCGCAGGAGTTGTTCTTTGCCTTTCCCGTAAGAAGCTATTACTTTAACTTTGCCTGTATCGATAACATACATGCCATTCACTTGTTGTCCTTCCTTGAATATCTTTTCTCCTTTCTGGAATTCAAAAGTTTTCTTGTACAATTCTATAAGCGGGTACCATTCGGGTCCGCAATGCTGATACAGGAAGGATTGGTTGTTCCCTGCCAATGTTTTCTGGGTTGATTTGGTCTTTTTCATAATCCTGTATGAAAGGAAATGCAGGTTAAAAGTTATGCAAATGTTCCGGGTTAGGAGTGAAAAAAACAAAGATTCCCCGGGATTTTTGTATCCATGAGCCCTTTCTATCGTCTAAAGTCTAACGTCTCACGTCTATCGTCTAAAGTCTCACATCTGATGTCCAAAGTCTTCCCTACCTTTATCACAACATGACACCATTCCCGGCATACATCGCCCTGATTTTCGGGATCACCACCCTGGTAACCGTATGCTGGTTTTTCCTGGCATCCCGGTCCAAAACGTTCCTGTTGGTTGCGGTGTGCTGGACCCTCCTTCAGGCTGTTCTCGGGTATGCGGGTGTGTATGAAGATGCGATGACGATCCCGCCGCGGATCATGGTGTTGGGTGTGTTGCCGGCCATCCTCATGATCGTGGTGGCGTTCAACACGCGCAAGGGAAGGATGTTCATCGACGGGGTTTCGCTGAAAACGCTCACTGCCATGCACACCATCCGCATTGCCGTGGAGGTGGTGCTGGCGTTGCTGTATCACCAGGGTGCCGTCTCGCGCTACATGACGTTCGAAGGAACCAACTTTGACATCCTGTCCGGACTCACAGCCCTGCCCGTTGCCGTGCTGGCTTTCCGTGCACATAAGTTGAACAGGAAAATGCTGCTGGTGTGGAACGTGGTGTGCCTGCTGTTGCTGCTGAATGTGGTGATCACGGCCCTGTTTGCGGTACCCACACCGTTCCAGCTGATTTCCATGAACCAGCCCAATGTGGCGGTGTTGTACTTTCCCTTCCACTTGCTGCCTACGGTAGTGGTGCCCCTGGTGTTGTTCGCACACCTGATTGTGATCAGGAAACTGCGGCGCATCTGATCCTTCCCGGTTAATCAGGATGCGTGTGGATGTTGCTGGCGCTTCGGAGCGAACAAGCGCCGGATCCTGAGTGTTGCAATATGAAAGATCAGGGTGATGGCCAGGAATTCCAGTAATTTCAGGAAAGAATAGAGGATGGAAACCAGCGGGTACGTCAGCGTTGACCAACTGCTTGGCAGGAAATCCCTGTGGAGGCTGGTTACCCATATCACGAAATATTCAAAGTAAAAAAGGGAGATCAGCCATGTGCTGATCAAGATCCGGAAGACAGAAGAACGCCGCAAAAAACGGAACCACAGCAACTGGGTTAACAGGAACCAACTGGCACCCAAACCTCCGTACGCGAACCAATACGGGCCGGTGAGCCGGCTCACAAAAACGCGTCTTTCGGTTTCATATGCAGGGGCCAGCAAATAGTGGCAAACCACAAGGAACCATAGCAAGCCGGCTATGGACACCACCCGGCAGGCGTCCCTGTCAAATGCAGCTTGCCATTCCTTTTGACGTAAATAACTTCTGGTTATGATATACAGCAGTGAATACAATCCGAAGCCCACCACCAGGTCGGAATTCAGGAAAACTTTCACGAGGTAAGCAGCCATCGTTCTTTGGCGATTGGGTCAGGCACTGATCTCCCAGACCAGAAATTTGCCGTTGATGTTTTTCATCACAATTTCTTTGACACGATGTCCTTTCAGGATCTTGAACACCCACATGGGATCCTGTCCGAGTGCCACGCGCATGTCCATCGAGAACTGTTCCTGATCATTGATATCTACCTGATCGAGGCCGTTCATCAGTTCACGCACCGTTTTAAAAATACCGGATGCATCGGTGGAGCGTTCATGGCGTGCGGACCGGGTGAAGAACAGGGTCTGGTTGTCTGTGTATATTTCAATGCCCGGCGCCAGCGCTTCCATCATGGTTTCGTTGTCGCCAGATGTGAGTGCGTGAAGGGTGTTTTCAAAAGATGGAAGATCGGGTACTTTGGTGTTTTCTTTCGGATAAACATTCATGATTTTGATGCTTGACAACCGACCGTCAAGATCAATCTCGAAAGAGAAATTTGTGTGTTCATACTCCCAGCGGTCTCCGTATTCGCCGGCGCTTTCCTTGCTGCCGGGGCGACCGGCGATGCGTTTCACTTCCGATGCAGGCATGCCGAGTTTCAGTCCTTTGAATCCCGGATCCATTTCACTGTTGGTGCCGGTGAACTGGATGGACCAGATCACAGCGGTATCTTCCGGCGCATACTCAAAGATCATGTAGGCGGTGGAGTCAGGAGAAACAATGTGCGCCTGGTATTCATATCCGTCATCAAATTTGCCTTTTTCCAGGACGGCGCCGAATTCATTTTCCGATGTTTTCCTGAATTGGCCCAGCCTGAAGCCGTTCAACTCGTTCACGAATTCCTGCGCGTTCAACAGGGTACATGCACACAAAAGGGAGAGTAAAAAGATTGATTTTTTAGTCATGATCGTATCTGTTAATTGTAAAACATCAGCTGCATCCGCCACACCCACTGCACCCGCCACATCCGCTACATCCACTACATCCACTGTCACCACTGCACCCGCTGTCTCCGCCGCATCCGCTTCCATGACCGGAGTCATATGAGCTGTCGAAGGAACCGGAGTCAAAGTCGTACCAGTATCCGCATCCGCTGCACCCGCTGTCGAAACCTTTTTGCTGTTGTTCGAATTCTTCCATCAGGTGCCGGTCGATCTGTTTCAGCAAATCAAAGTCGATGTTGGGTATGAGAAAAATGTTGCCTTTGATTGTCAACAGCAGTTCCAACGCCTTTCTTTTGTCGTTGTGGATGAGGTTGGGGAGTTCTTTTTCCAGTTGATTCATGGCACCATCGATCTGCTGTTTTGCTTTTGTGCCCGAAGCTGTCAGGCGTAGCCTACCGAGAAAGAAATGCGGGAGACCTCTTTTGAAGTGACCTTCCAGACCGGGTGATGTCAGAAGATGTTTATTAATGAATTTGAGCCGGTCACCGGCATTTTGCACGCCGATGGTCACCAGGTGCTTGAACAGGATGCGGATGGTTTTGCTTTTTATGTACGGTGCCAGGAAAACCATTTCGTGCGGCATGGCCTTGTATGATTCCAGGTTTTTTCCCGCAACGATGTACATGTTGGTCCGCTCTCTTTCCCTCGGATGGGCCTTGCTCTTGGCATAGGTGATGCGCAATACCCGCTTGAGCAGAAGGTCCATAAATGTAAACTTCAGGATGTCGCGCAAACCGGCATCGTCCTGTCGCTGGATCAGCAAGGTTTCGGCAGGGGTGAGGGTCGACAGCAATTCCATCAGTGCAACTTGAATGTGGGTTTGGGCAGCACCCAGTTCCGGTGTCGGTTCACCCGGGTGAAGTTCAATTCCCCGAAACGAATTTTGCTTGATGGCCAGATGTCCTCAGGGGCTTCGTCCTTAAAAACTTCCGCATAGCGCTTTTTGGTTTCGGCGTACCAATCGTTGTATTTGTCCTTTTCCGCCTGGCCTCCTTTGGTGGGACCGTGATGAATGTCGCGACCGAGAAGGTTTTTGCACATGTCAATCCAGTAGGAGCGGGTATAAATCAGGTGGAGATGCCAGGCCTGGTCTACCTGGTCGGAGGGGGTCAACGGGTGATCGGTGATGCAGAGCAGGAAGATGAATTTTTTATACTCTTCTGTGGTTCTGATGGCGTACTCGAGTGGCCATCCGTTCTCGCGTGCCAGGCGGTCGGTGAAGGTGAATTCGGATGTGTCGTCGTCGATCTCAAACGCGTGGATACGGGTCCAGAGTCGGGTTTGCTCTTCAGTCATCAGGGGTAATCAACTGGAATGTGAAGATATCTGTTTATGTGTTATATGCGTTCTCCTCTGGTATATCATTTGTGTTTTTGTCATCTGCTCCTTTCCTCCTTTACCCCTTTACCCCCTTACTTCTTTACTTCCTTACTTCTTTACTTCCTTACTTTTTTACTCCTTTACTTCTTTGCTCTTTTTCCATTTTCCCTTGCCCTTGCTCTTGCTCTTGCTCTTGCTCTTGCCCTTGCTCTTGCTCTTGCTCTTGCCCTTGCCCTTGCCCTTGCCCTTGCTCTTGCCCTTATTCCCCATCCTTCATCTTCATCCATTCCCTGATCACCTGTTCCAGTGCCTTCTTTTTCTTTTCAATGTCCTTCATGTCGGTGAACATTGCCGAGCGTGCCACTTCTCCGTCGCCTTCCAGCAGGCCGGATTTGTCGGGGATGCTGGCCCCGTAATGGAACATCAGGCTCACGTGCTTTTTGGCATTCATGAAGAAGGAAGCGATGTTGCCTTTGTAGACGAAGGTGGGCGAACTCCATTTCACATCTTCGGTGATGGCATCGCTCACGTTCAGGATGATCTCCCGCACCCGTTGAATTTCAGGTGTCAGCGGGTTGTTCTTTTTTGCGATGAGCTCGTCGACTTTTTTGTTGTAGGTAGGCATGGGTGTAGGGGTTGAATGTTGTGGCAATTTAATGCATCGAAATCATATCACCACCTTACGTCCGGTATACAACCGTGTTGTATATCATCCGGTCGTAGAAGCGTGTGGTGTTGGTTTTCAAGACATCTAAATATTTGACGTAAATGAACGCTTTCTGCACTCATGTTCATTTTTTGTAATAAAATGGACAAATGGTTTGGAGGATTTAAAAAATGAACATATTTTTGATATATGTCCAAAAATGTCCAATAAATGAACAAGTCAAAAACAGTGAAGTTTGATCGCAATATTCCATTTAACGACTTGCCAGATTTGCCACCCTCTGAAAAGATAGTTGATAAAGAGGTTCTAAGCAAATGGGGTTTGGCATCAAGAGCATTGGCTGAATTAAATGGAAACACTAAGCGAATGCCCAACCCATTGATGCTTGTTAACACCATTTCTTTACAGGAAGCACAAAGTTCCACTGCCATTGAAAATATCTTTACCACGGAAGATGAACTATACAAAGCCGTATCAGACACGGTTAAGGAAAATACAGCAAACCCAGCTACGAAAGAGGTATTAAGGTATAGGGAGGCATTGTGGGAAGGCTACAACACATGGGTTAAAAAGAAAACATTTGATAAGTCAGTTGCGGTAAAAATATTTCGGCAGATAAAAAATACCCGGCAAGGTATTCGTCCACCTCAATCACAAGTGGTAATTAAAAGAGGGCAAAGTGAATTCAAACCGGGAGAAATAGTTTATACACCACCACGTGGATCGGGAATTATAGAGGATAAGCTGGATAACCTTTTTCAATTTTTCAAATCAAATAGTACATTCGATCCATTGTTGAAAATGGCAATTGCACACTATCAGTTTGAGGCAATACACCCATTCACGGATGGAAACGGAAGAGCGGGACGTATACTAAATCTGCTATACCTGGTAGACCAAAACCTGTTATCCCATCCTGTTCTCTATTTGAGTAAGTATATCATTCATCACAAGGATGAGTATTATCACTGCCTGGCTGGAGTTACTCAAAGAGGCGCATGGAAACCCTGGCTTTTATATATGCTCGGTGCTGTCCATCAAACAGCACAGCTAACCAATCAGAAAATTGATGAGATTTTGGAGCAAATGGCAGCAACGTACAAGTACGCAAATGCCAAGGTGAAATGGTATACTTATGAATTGAATCAGGCACTATTTTCACAACCTTATATCAAACAAAAGTTGGTTGGAGAAATACTGGGCGCTCGGAGTAGAACAACCCTTACCAAGTACATGCTTCAGTTGACGGACTTGGGCGTGTTATCCGCGCAGGTGGATGGCAGAGAAGTATATTACGTCAACGATGATCTTGTTCGGATTCTTCAATCCTGATCGGTACTCGTTAATGTCATTTCGGGATATATCGGTAAGATTCTATTTTCAAATAATATGATATTCTTGGAAAAATGAGAGCGGGAATTGTTTTAATACTTATTACATTGATGGTTGTCCCATCTTTTGCCCAGGACAACCCCGGCGATCAATACCCCATTGATATCAAAATGCAACATTGCCTGGATACCGATTCCAATCAAACAACCTACGGCATGTGTCAATGCAGTGCAGTTGCACGTGAGGAATGGGAGGTGGAAATGAACATGTACCTTCAACTTCTGATGGATACACTGACCGAGGAGGAAGGTGAGAAACTTAAGCAGGCACAGCAGCAATGGACTGAATACCGGGATGCGGAAATAGCTTTCAAGAACCAGCTATACACCGATATGATGGGGACGATGTGGCGGGTTGTTGCCGCAGGGCGTGCCTATGAAATCATGAGGGAAAGGGCATTGGGCCTAAAAGGATATTATGAGATGCTGACACTGGATAGATGAGGGTTGGGGCAGAACGTTCAGCTTAGCCATTTTTCTTATAGTTCTTCCAATCAAGAAATGATGATAGGCCATCCAAATCTGGGAAAATGGAATATCCATTGATTCCCATCTGATCCAGTCTTCTCAAGTATCCATTACGTTTGTTGGAATCAATAGTGAATACATACTTCTTTATGTGTTTTTTGTATGTTCTTATAGAGTCGAGCGAGAGGAATCTATCTTTGGTTTTGTCGTATTTGTGAACTGTAAACCAACCTGATTGGGAAGTTATCCTTCTTGCAATATGATTTGGCCTGAATATCTTGGTACTACCCTGATCAAAGGGTGTTCCAGTGGTGGTGGTATCTACAATGTCTTTCTTTCCTGCAGCAAATAGCCAGACAGCAACTTTGCCAGCTTCGACATCTTTGTCTGAAAGAGCAAACCAAAGAGCTACCAGTGGGTTCTCAGTCCAATCCAACAATCTTGTCGGAAGCCCATGATGTTGGGCCAATGCCAGCCAATCCCATTCCGATTTTATGTCAAATCCGATGGGGATATGTGATAGGGCCTTTTGCTTGAACTCGCTTAGCGAGGATTTCTCTTTTGCAAGTAGTTCGGGTTCTAAATAGGGTGACCTACCCAATGTTGGATAAAGATGCCAGGATGCATCAGATTGTCCGCGAAACAGCCAGAGCCGGTTTTCCTGATTCCTTATATTCTCCCCATCCGTCCCAATTTGCTGGACAAAATGGTCGAAGGAATTAATCGGAATATCCTGAATACTATTCACCTCCTTATTCACGATCTTGCTGTATTGTACCCGGGGCGGGACTTGCCTTCAGCGAGGCCCATTCCGGACAGCGTCAAAATGGAAAAGTCAAATCCACTTCGTGTATTTTCTTTTTTACTTCGAAAAATTCTTTTCAAGCGAGCTGGAACAATTCTTCGAAGCAAAAAAGCCAAAACTGACGCTTTGACTTTTCCATTCATCTGTACCCGGGGCGGGACTTGAACCCGCACGCGCGCAATGCGCAAGGGATTTTAAGTCCCTCGTGTCTACCATTCCACCACCCGGGCAGGTTTTCAGCATACAGCAACTGCATACAGCATACAGTATGCCGTGAGCCAGCAAAACGGAGCGGCGGCAAATATACTGAAGAGAAAGCTTAATTGGGAGTATTCGTGTCAGGAAGATCGAAGATCTATCCTGTGCCTCCTGCGCAAAAAAAAAAAGCGCAATCTCATCGACTGCGCTTTTGTGAGCGGGAAACCGGACTCGAACCGGCGACCCTAACCTTGGCAAGGTTATGCTCTACCAACTGAGCTATTCCCGCATATGATTCAATGAACAAACCCGCCGTTTCCGCATACATCACGTCGACGGGGATGCAAATATAGAAAAGTTTTTTTCATCCAAACAAGTTTTCAGGAAGAGAGGAGACCCAGATCCGGCAGGTCCGGTTTCATCCTGCGTCACCCCACCATAATATGGGCCGTCGGATACTTTACATGGTGCTTGGCATTCTGGGCGCTGAGCGCCAGTACCAGCGTTAGCGTACCCACACGTCCGGCATACATGGTGAACACCAGGATCCACCGGCCCGGATCGGAGATGCTGCTGGTAATGCCGGTTGTGAGTCCCGCCGTGCCGAAAGCCGATATCGTTTCAAAGATCAATGCCTTGAACGTGATGCCCGGCTCGGTGATGGTGAGCAGGAAGGTGCTGAACAGGCAGAGGCTGATGGCAAAGAAGAAGATCGATATCACGCGGTTGTACATGTCGCTGGAGATCTGACGGTGGCCGATCGTCATCACATTCTTCCCCCTCACCGCATTCCAGGCCGAGATGCACATGATGGCAAACGTGGAGGTACGGATGCCTCCGCACACCGAGCCCGATGATCCGCCCACGAACATCAGAAAGCAGATCACGATGAGCGTACCCGAATTCAAAGCCCCGATATCAACCGTATTGAAACCTGCCGTTCTTTGGATCGACTGGAACAGGGAGGTAATCACCGCCGCGCCGCCATCCATGCCCCGTAGGGTGCCCTTGGCCTCCAGCAGGTAAAACATGATGGCACCGAAGAAGACAAGGAACAAGGTGGTGTACAATGACACCTGGCTGTCGAGCCTGAGCTTGCGCCACGCAAACTGCAGCCGGTCGCGCACGTTGCGGATGCCGAACATGTCGTGCAGCGTGGGATAACCCAGGCTTCCCACGAAAATAAGCAGGAACACCGCCACGTGCAGGAGGTAGGAATGCCGGATTGATTCCGTGTACATCCCGTTGCTGAACGTAGAGAACCCGGCGCTGCAAAACGCCGATACGGAATGGAACATCGACACGAACATTTTATCGCCCAGGTTTTTGAAGGGCACCGCTGGATCCCACAGGAAGAAGATCACTATCGCTCCAAGTACATCAATGAATACCGTGTAAAAGATGATTTGCCGAACGAGTTCTTCGGTCCTGAACTTGCTGTCGGTGGTGAAAAACTCCGATACCTGGTGCTGGTGACGAAGACTGAGACCCTGAGCCAGGTACGTGAGGAAGAAGGTACTGAAACTCACAAGGCCCAATGAGCCTACCTGGATCAGCACCATGATCACAAAGTGCCCTTTGGTGGTGAAGAAGGTGGCGGTGTCTACCACGATCAGCCCCGTACCACTCACCGCGCTGATGGACGTGAAGAGGGCTTCCAGGAAGGTGGCGTTCCGACCGGTGGTCATCTGCGGCATCATCAGCAATCCCGCCCCTACCAGGGTGATGATTCCGATGGACAGGGCCAGACCCAGGGAGGGTTTGATGCGCACCATGCCGATGTCTACATTCGAACGGATGATCTCCAGTCCGGCGAACACCACGATGTAACATTGGATGAACAGCAGGTAAACCGGGGTGAAATTGCGGATGCCCAGGCTGTGGAACAGTGATTCCATCATCGGGCGCTGGAGGATGTACACACTGAAACCATCCACCACAAGCAACAACATCAGGAATGCTTCGAACCAGTTTCTTCGCAGAAAAGTCAGCCGGTCGATGGAAAAAAACCAGCGAAGACAGAATACCAGCACGAAATACGCGAGGATGGTTTTGATGGTACCCAGTACCAGTGTTCGCATACCGGGCGACAGATCAAACCCGTCAAAATACAGCAGCAACCCGATCGAAAGCAGCGCCATTACAAAGCTTACGACGCTGAAAACCTTCATCACGGTTTCCTGGCGGTCGTAGATAAACAGCCGGGTTTTTTCCTTGAGCCGAAACATAGTACCGGGAGCAAATGTCGTTTAAATGGTCAAAATTGCCAACATGGGATTTGGCACGGTGATTGGGAAAGAGAAACAAAAGCCCGGACGGGGCGTATACCAGATTCCGTCCAACCAACTGCGTCCGTTATGAAGAAGATCATCACCCTGTTGAGCGTTTGTGCCGTGTTGGGATTCATCGGTTGTGAACCCGAAAAAGACGAAGTAGCCACCAAATCCGCCATGGAAGGCGTGTGGCAGGTAACCGCCGCCTATGATGAGGCGGGAGATACCATCACCGGCAAAATAGCCTTTCCCGTGACCGCTTTTCACCTGAGCAGCGATCATACCATCATTTCCACCGCCGGACCCATGTTCATGCATGTGGTCTATGGCAACAGCAAGTACACCACCATCGCTGCCTCCATTGACCAGGTGTTCAATTATGCCGGACTTGATTTCAACGGCGGTGAGTTCTTCGTCGCAGGAGGCGCTGTAGACCGCTTTACCATTGAAATGAAGCTGGAAGGTTTGCCCGGTCAGAAAGCGCTCACCACCCTGCTGGACCTGATCGGCGTTACCCAGGATAACCTGGATGTGGTCGTCTACCACAAGTTCCAGAATGTGAAGGTGACCTTCGAGAATGATTACAACACCATGATCTGGGAGTTTGATGACATGACCGAGGCCGTTTACAACACCAAAGACAACAATGGCAATTATGTCCTCTGGAATGGGTGGCCCATCAGTTCTTTCATGCATGGAAAGTTCGTGCTCCAAAAGAAATCCGTGGACCTCACCCAGGTGGTGAAGGATGCCCTGTAAACCGGCTACACCCAATATCATAAGCCCTGCAACCTGCGGGGCTTTTTTTATGCCGTAACGGGAAACAGGTGTTCCATGATGATGCGGGTGGCGCCCGAGCCTGTGCGTACAAACTGACGGCTGACCTCCCCGGCCATTTGTCCGACGAAAGGTTCCTCCAGCACGAAGGTCAGGGTTTTCAGAAGGGATACACCATCGGTGAATACAAATCCGCCACCCTTTTCGATGAGGGCTTCCGCTTCCCAGAAACGTCTGTGCCTGGGACCCCAGAGCACCGGCAGTCCGAATGCGGCCGGTTCCAGGATGTTGTGCAACTTTCCGCTGAACCCGCCTCCCACAATGGCTGCATGCCCGTATTTGTAGATGCGGGATAGCAGTCCTACCTGATCCACCAGCAGCACCTGGGCCTGCGCCAACGTTTCCGGCGTGGCTTCGGAATAACGCACGAAGGGGAGGGGCAGACGTGAGGCCATCCTATCAATGTGATGCGAACCCACATCATGCGGCGCCAACACCCATTTCGTATCCAGTCCGCTTTTCATCACCTGGTAGATCAGGTGTTCTTCCGTCGGCCAGCAGCTTCCGGCCACCACCACTTTCCTGTCCTGTGCGAAAACGTCAAGCAGTGGCAGTGTTTCCGACGCTTCAGCTATTTCCCGCACCCGGTCGAACCGCGTATCGCCGCTGATGGTCACTTGCTTGATGCCCGCAGATTCCAGGCACCGGGCGGAGGCATGATCCTGCACGAAGAAGTGTCGGAATCCTTGCAGGTCGCGGAAGAAGAATCCCCCATACCATTTGAAAAACCGCTGGTTGGGACGAAACACACCCGACAGGTTGATGACCGGAATGCTACGACGTTTCAGTTCCCGGAGGTATCCGTGCCAGAATTCGTATTTGATGAAGTAAGCCTGTTTCGGTTTCACCAGGTTGAGGAAACAATTGACATGCCCCGGTTTGTCTTCGGGAAGGTAGCAGACGGCATCAGCCACGGGATGGTTCTTGCGGGGTACATAGCCGGAAGGTGAAAAGAAAGTCACCAGGATGAAAACCTCGGGGTGGGCGTTCATCATGGCTTCCATCACCGGCTTGCCCTGCTCGAATTCGCCGAGGGACGCACAATGAAACCAGTGCACTTCTTTGTCTGCAGGGATTTTTTTTTCCAGATACCCCCACGTTTCTTTCCTCCCGCTGAGCCATAACCTGGCTTTTTCATGAACAGGAGCCGCCATCCGGATGACCAGTCCGTACAACCAAATGGAGATGCGATACAAGGCCTCCATTCGTCGCTGTCTAGTAATAGTAGACTTTTTCAGGGGCCCGGCTGTAGAGGGGAAGGACCCAGCCGAAGCGAAGGCCGTACAGCATGTCGAGGCGCTTGGTTCCGTCGTGTTTGCCGGTGTCGTAGTTCACCGAACGCCGGTTCCGGGTGAAGCCCTCGGTGACTTCCAGTCCGGCGAAGAAATTAACCAGGTGGTTGTTGCTGAGGTTCATGTAACCGATGAACTGGTTGAACATACGTCCGTTCGACAGGCGGTCGTACCCCTTGACCAGGTCTCCGGCCAGTTGCGGGGTGTCGTTGTCTTTGTTTTCTATGCGGATCTTGTGTTGCATGAAGCCGATGCCCGCCAGCGCCACCAGGCCGCTGTTTTTGTTAGGTCCTAAGCATGGGTACAGGTATCCGACCCGGGCCGACAGGATGAACCCCCTTTCGTACATGAAGATCTCCGAGTAGGTGCCGTTGCCGTCAATTATGTGGCGGATACCGTTGTCGTCAGGCGGGGTGGATATGTTGTCAAGGATATTGGTTTCGCGCACACGGTCGCTGAACATAAACGCTCCGTCGGCGCCCACCAACAAACCGGATTTGAGTTTTTGAAGAAACCCGCCGCCGATATTGGCATTGGCGCCGAAACGATCGGCCATATCCACGCCGGGAAGCTGGTAGCCTCCGGCAGCGAAGATCATGGGTGTGGCAATGGCTGAATCCTTTACGGATACCTGGGCATGGACCCGGCCGGCAAGGAAACCGAGCGCCAGCAGGATCAGGGCCGGACGAAATGGGATCGTTGGTTTCATGTCGGGCAAATGTAAACTTTTCATATTGAATGCAACGGCAAGGGTGGGGACCGAATTATTCTTTATCTTCGCGCTGATTTTCAAATCGTTCTCCGAGGTTGCCGGCCGGATTCATGCGTACATTTCTGAGGAACCACGCAGGTTGGATGACCGACTCCCCCGGTGGCAGTAAACGCAACGTATCCAACAGAAAGTACAGCAGATGAAAGCCATTCAAATGGTTGACCTGGTTGGTCAGTATGACAAGATCCGGTCGGAAGTGGACGAAGCCCTCAACAGGGTGATCGAAAGTGCAGCATTTATCAACGGACCGGAAGTAAAGGCCTTCCAGTCTGAACTGGAAACCTACCTCGGCGTGAAGCACGTCATCCCGTGTGCCAACGGCACCGATGCCCTGCAGATCGCATTGATGGCGCTGGGCCTGCAACCCGGCGATGAGGTCATCACATCCAACTTTACCTTCGTAGCCACCGTGGAAGTGGTGGCGCTCCTGGGCATCAAGCCCGTGTTGGTGGATGTGGATCCGGATACCTTCAACCTCATCCCCGAGCAGGTGGAAGCGGCCATCACCCCCAAAACAAAAGCCATTGTACCTGTGCATCTTTTCGGCCAGTGCGCCGACATGGATGCCTTCCTGGCCATCGGCAAAAAGCATGGAATTCCCATCGTGGAAGACAATGCCCAGGCCATCGGTTCACGGTTCCGCTCAACAGACGGCAATACTTACATGTCAGGCACCATGGGCGAAATCGGATGTACGTCCTTTTTTCCCAGCAAGAACCTCGGCTGTTTCGGTGACGGCGGCGCCGTGTTCACCCAAAGCGATGAACTGGCCGGACGCATCCGCATGATGGCCAACCACGGTCAGCGTGAACGTTACTACTATGATGAGGTGGGCGTGAATTCCAGGCTCGACAGCCTGCAGGCCGCCATCCTCCGCATCAAACTCCGCAACCTTGATTCGTACGCCCAGGCCAGGAATAAGGCCGCGGCCTATTACGACAAAGCCTTTGCGGGCAATCCGCATATCCAGACACCGGCCCGCTTCGGCAAAAGCGACCACGTGTTTCACCAGTATACCCTCAAACTGAACGGTGTGGACCGCAAGGAAATGCAGGCCTTCCTGCAATCCAAAGGCATTCCCGCCATGGTGTATTATCCCGTTCCCCTGCATGCCCACAAGGCATACGCCAACCTCGGACTCAGGGATGAAGATTTCCCCAACACGGTGGATCTCTGCAGCCGCGTGATCTCGCTGCCCATGCACACCGAATTGGATGAAGAACAATTGTCTTACATAACCTCACAGGTGCTGGCATTTACAGCACAATCCTGACCTCCCGGTTTTTCACATGAACGTAGCAGTAATCGGAAGCGGATACGTCGGACTTGTAACAGGCACCTGCCTGGCAGAAACAGGCAACCAGGTCGTATGCGTGGATATTGACAAGGAAAAGGTAGCCCGCATGCAGGCAGGGGAAGTGCCCATTTATGAACCCGATCTGGATGTGATGTTCGAACGCAACATCAAACAGGGCAGACTTACGTTCACCACCTCCCTGGAGGAAGGCGTGAAGAATGCAAAGGTTGTGTTCATGGCATTGCCCACGCCTCCCGGTGAAGATGGCTCAGCAGACCTTTCCTATGTGCTACGTGTGGCAGAAGACCTCGGCAGGATCATGCAGGATTATAAGGTGGTTGTGACCAAAAGTACCGTTCCGGTGGGCACATCAGACAAGGTGAAAGAGGCCATCGGTCGCCTGGCAAAGGCAGAATTCGATGTGGTCTCCAATCCGGAATTCCTGAGAGAAGGCTTCGCTGTGGATGATTTCATGAAACCCGATCGCGTGGTGGTAGGTACCTCTTCGGAGAAAGCCGCCAAGATCATGAAGGAACTTTACAGTCCGTACGTTCGCCAGGGCAACCCCATCATTATCATGGATGAGCGATCCTCCGAACTGACCAAGTACGCAGCCAATGCTTTCCTCGCCACCAAAATCTCCTTCATGAACGAAGTGGCCAACCTGTGCGAAAAGGTGGGAGCCGACGTGGACCAGATCCGCATGGGTATCGGCTCCGATGACCGCATAGGCAAACGGTTCCTGTTCGCAGGTATCGGGTACGGCGGAAGCTGCTTTCCGAAAGATGTGATGGCACTGGCAAGAACCTCGGAAGAACATGCCTACGACTTCGGCATCCTGAAAGCCGTTATGGAGCTGAACAAAAAACAAAGGAAACGCCTCCTCGAAAAAGTATACCAGGAGTTCGGAAACGAACTGAAAGGAAAACATTTTGCGTTGTGGGGACTTGCATTCAAGCCCGATACCGACGACATCCGGGAAGCCCCGGCACTGGAGATCATCACCGATCTGCTTGCCGCCGGCGCTACCATTTCAGCCTATGACCCGGAGGCTGCCGAAAATGTGAAGCGAATCTTTGGCGACAACATTACGTATGCATCTGATCCTTACAGTGCACTCACAAATGCGGATGCACTTCTGATTGCCACCGAATGGTCGGTGTTCCGCACGCCGGACTTCAGCCGGATGGCACAGGAGATGCGCCGGAAGTATATTTTTGACGGAAGAAACCTGTACGACCTGGAACGCATGAAGGAAACAGGTTTCCACTACGAAAGCATCGGACGTAAAACCATTTTGCCCAATGAGTGAAGGCAGGAAAAAACGTGTATTGATAACAGGTGCCGCCGGCTTTATCGGTTCTCACCTGAGTGACCGCTTTCTGGCAGATGGCATGCACGTAATCGGGATGGATAACCTCCTCACCGGAAACATCCGCAACATCGAACACCTCTTCCCGCACCCGAATTTTGAGTACTATCACCACGATGTGAGCAAGTTCGTGCACGTGCCGGGAGACCTCGATTATATCCTGCATTTCGCATCCCCCGCCAGCCCGATCGATTACCTCAAAATGCCCATCCAAACCCTGAAGGTTGGTTCACTCGGCACACATAACCTGCTCGGACTGGCAAAAGCCAAAAAGGCACGCATGCTCATCGCCTCCACCTCTGAAGTGTATGGCGATCCCGAAGTTCATCCCCAGCCCGAAGAATACTGGGGGCACGTGAACCCCGTGGGCCCGCGCGGCGTTTACGACGAAGCCAAACGATTTCAGGAAGCCATCACCATGGCCTACCATACGTTCCACAACCTCGAGGTACGCATCGTGAGGATATTCAATACCTACGGTCCGCGCATGCGCCTGAACGACGGCCGCGCCCTTCCCGCCTTCATGGCCCAGGCCCTTCGCGGAGAAGACCTGACCGTATTCGGTGACGGATCACAAACGCGCTCCTTCTGCTATGTAGACGACCTGGTGGAAGGCATCGTGCGCCTGCTCATGAGCGACTATCCCAAACCGGTGAACATCGGCAACCCGCAGGAGATCACCATCAGGGAGTTTGCCGAAGAGGTGCTGAAACTGACCGACGGTAAAAGCAAACTGATTCATAAAGACCTCCCCGTAGACGATCCCAAGCAGCGTCAGCCCGATATTACCAAGGCAAGGGAGATCCTGGGATGGGAACCGAAGATCGGCCGTGCAGAAGGATTGAAAAAGACCCTCGAATATTTCCTTACGTTACCTGAATTTGCTGTTAAACATGTCTGAGACAAAAGAATACCTGTGCCATGAATCGTCTTATGTAGACGATGGCTGCTCTATCGGAGAAGGCACCCGCATCTGGCACTTCAGCCACATCATGAAGGATTGTGTGATCGGAAAGAATTGCAACATCGGCCAGAATGTGGTGGTGTCCCCGGGCGTCGTCCTGGGAAACAATGTGAAGATCCAGAACAACGTGTCGATATACACCGGCGTGATCTGCGAAGATGACGTGTTCCTGGGACCTTCCATGGTTTTTACAAATGTCATTAACCCGCGCAGTGCGGTCGTACGCAAAAATGAATATCGCAAAACCATCGTCCGCAAAGGCGCAAGCATCGGCGCCAATGCAACCATCATCTGCGGTCACGAACTGGGTGAATACTGCTTCATCGGAGCAGGCGCCGTCGTGTCCAAACCGGTGAAGGCTTATGCCCTGATGGTGGGAAACCCGGCACGCCGTGCAGGGTGGATGAGTGAATATGGCCACCGCCTTTTGTTCAATGAATCAGGAGAAGCTACGTGTCCCGAGAGCGGTGAAGTTTACATATTGGAAAATGATAACGTCAGAAAAAAATGAGTACAGACCATGAAAAACCCATTTCCTTCGCAATCGTAGGCTGCGGCCATATTGGCAAGCGCCACGCGGAAATGGTGAGAAGAAATCCGCACGCCAGACTGGCAGGATTATGCGATGTTCGGCCCAAAGAAACGCTGAACCTGAATGATGATGAAACCCCTTTCTTCAGCGACATCGAGGAGATGCTCAAGGCGCTTCCCGATGTAGACGTGGTGAACATCTGCACCCCCAACGGGTTGCATGCTGACCAGGCCTTCATTGCGCTGCAATACAACAAGCACGTGGTGTGTGAAAAACCCATGGGCCTGTCAGCCGCGAAATGCGAAAGGGTGCTATCAACAGCCCTTACGAAGTCACGACAGGTGTTCTGTGTGATGCAGAACCGCTACTCACCTCCGTCCGTGTGGATCAAGGATGTGGTGGAACAGGGCCTCCTCGGAGACATCTACCTCGTGCAGCTGAACTGCTACTGGAACCGCGACGAGAGGTACTACCTGCCCAACGGTAAGCAGGGCTGGAAGGGCCGCAAGGACCTCGATGGCGGAACACTGTACACCCAGTTCTCCCACTTCATCGATATCATGTACTGGCTCTTCGGCGATATCACCGATATCCGCGGAACCTTCGCCGACTTTACCCACAGCGGTACCACCGACTTCGAAGATTCCGGCGCCATCAGCTTCCAGTTTCTCAACGGTGGCATGGGATCCCTCAACTACTCAACCGCAGTATGGGACGCCAACTTCGAAAGCAGCATCACCATCATCGGTAGCAAAGGCACCGTGAAGCTGGGCGGACAGTACATGGGCAATGTGGACTACTGCCACATCGAAAACTACACCATGCCCAAACTGGATGCCCCGCTGCCGGCCAATGACTACGGCACATACAAAGGCTCCGCTGCCAACCACCATTTTGTGATCGATAACGTCATCGATACACTGCGTGGCAAAACTTCAGCAACCACCAATGCCCTCGAAGGACTGAAAGTGGTGGATATCATCGAACGTATTTATAACCTGCGTGACCAGGTGTTTACCAAAAGAAAGGAAATACAACATGCTAAATGATCTGATTGAAAAAAAGGCGCCGCTGGCAGTCATCGGGCTGGGATATGTAGGACTTCCCATCGCCCTCGAATTCGCTAAAAAAATCCGTGTGGTCGGCTTTGACATCAACGCCAAACGCGTGGAGATGATGAGGAACGGAGAAGACCCGAGCCAGGAACTGGAATCATCTGACTTCGAAGGCACCGATATCCTTTTCACCGCTAACCCGGATGACCTGAAGGATGTGAAATTCTTCATCGTGGCTGTTCCAACGCCCATCAACATACACAATCAACCCGATCTGAAACCCCTGCTGGGTGCATCTTCTACCATCGGGAAGGTACTCAAGAAAGGTGATGTGGTGGTGTACGAATCCACAGTTTACCCCGGTTGTACCGAGGAAGATTGCGTGCCTGTGCTGGAGCAGGAATCCGGACTCAAATTCGGTACCGATTTCAAAATCGGATACAGCCCTGAACGTATCAATCCGGGCGACAAGGAACATACCATCACCCGGATCACCAAAGTGGTTTCCGGCAGCGATGCGGAGACCCTTGACCTGGTGGCCGCCGTTTATGAGATCATTGTCGAAGCCGGTGTACACAAAGCCGCTACCATCAAAGTAGCAGAAGCTGCCAAGATCATTGAGAATACCCAGCGTGACGTGAACATCGCCCTGATGAATGAGCTGTCCATTATCTTCTCAAGGATGGGCATCAATACATTCGACGTGCTCGAAGCCGCCGGAACCAAATGGAACTTCCTGCGCTTTTTCCCCGGACTGGTGGGCGGACACTGCATCGGCGTTGATCCCTACTACCTGACCTACAAAGCGGAAGAACTCGGATATCATGCCCGCATCATCAATTCAGGTCGCTATGTGAATGATTCCATGGGTTTTTATGTGGCCAAGCAAACCGTGAAAAGACTCACCACACTGGGCATTACCGCCGGCAAGGCGAAGGTACTGGTGATGGGTGCTACCTTCAAAGAGAATGTAAGCGACATCCGTAACTCTAAGGTAGCCGACGTGATCAATGAATTCAAAACGTACGGTGTACACGTGGACGTGGTGGACCCGCATGCTTCTTCGGAAGAGCTCGAAGAGGAATACGGCTTCCCGCTCGTACCGGAAGCAAAAGGCCCATACCATGCCATCGTGGTGGCGGTGAGCCATACCGACTATGTGAACATGAAGGAAGCGGATTTCAAAAAACTACTTGCTGACGACGGATTGATTGTGGATCTGAAGGGACTGTACCGTAACAAGATCAACAACCTCAATTACTGGAGTCTGTAAATATGCACCAAACCGGACACATCGTGGTTACCGGTGGCATGGGATATATTGGGTCCCATACCACGGTTGAACTGCTGCAGAAGGGATACCGGGTTACCATCCTGGATAATTTGTCCACTTCTTCCGTTATCGCCCTGGATGGAATTGAAAAGATCACCGGCATCAGGCCGGAATTCAGGCAGGTTGAATTGTGCGATGTGGCGGCTTTAAAATTGGAATGGGAACATCTCCCACAGGTAGATGCAGTCATTCATTTTGCGGCTAAGAAGGCAGTGGGTGAATCGGTTCGTAATCCGCTGCTCTATTATTCCAATAACCTGGTATCCCTATTGAATGTGTTGCGCATGATGCAGGAGCATCAGGTGCCGAATATCGTGTTCTCATCATCCTGCACCGTATACGGTATCCCCGAGATGTTACCGGTCACCGAGGCCTCCTCGGCCAACAGGGCCGAGTCACCCTACGGTCGTACCAAGGTGATATGCGAAGAAATGCTCCGGGATGCCGCCGCCGCCGGCTCCGCCAGTGTATTGTCATTGAGGTATTTTAACCCGATTGGTGCCCATTCTTCAGGTTTCATCGGTGAGTTACCGCCGGAGGAGCCGGAAAACCTCTTGCCATATCTTACGCAAACAGCAGATGGTACAAGACCCTTTCTGCGTATTTTTGGCGGAGATTATCCCACCAATGACGGGACCTGTGTACGGGATTATATTCATGTGGAAGATCTGGCCAAAGCGCATGTTGCCGGTCTGCATAGGTTACAGTCAAGAGATGCTTCCCTGGGGTTTGAAGCCATTAATATTGGAACGGGAAGAGGGTATTCCGTACTCGAAGTGGTGGCTGCTTTTGAAAAGGCAACCGGAAAAAAAGTAAATTACCAAATTGTAGACAGAAGACCGGGTGATGTGCCGGCCATCTGGGCTGATACTTCACTGGCGTCCAAAAAACTGAACTGGAAAGCAGAACTTGGTTTGGATGAGATGCTGGCCTCCTCATGGAAATGGCAGCAGGAGCTAACCAAATTAAGTGTGATCAATGGCAGATAGCAAAAACATACTCGTAACCGGTGGTGCAGGTTTTATCGGATCACATGTGGTGCGCCGGCTGGTAACCCGATATTCCGGTTATAAAGTGGTGAACCTGGACGCACTTACGTATGCAGGAAATCTGCAAAACCTGACCGATGTTGAGGATGCGTCCAATTATGCTTTTGTCAAAGGCAACATCCTCGATACCGCACTTCTGGAAGATCTGTTTACCGAATATCGCTTCGATGGGATCATCCACCTCGCTGCCGAATCGCATGTAGATCGTTCCATCTCCGATCCGCTGGCATTCCTGCATACCAATGTATTGGGTACTGTGAATCTGCTGAATGCAGCACGCACCCATTGGGCGGAAAAATATGAAGGTAAGCGATTCTACCACATCTCCACCGATGAGGTGTATGGCTCACTTGGGGCAGAAGGGTTCTTTACCGAGGAGACGCCCTATGATCCCCGCAGTCCGTACTCAGCATCAAAAGCCAGCTCGGATCATTTTGTCCGGGCCTACCATCATACCTATGGGATACCGGTGGTTGTTTCCAACTGTTCCAACAACTACGGTTCTCATCAATTTCCTGAAAAACTCATCCCCCTGGCCATCCACAGGATCAGAGAGAACAACCCCATCCCCGTTTACGGGAAGGGAGAGAATATACGCGACTGGCTTTTTGTGGAAGACCATGCGGCTGCCATCGATCTTATCTATCACCAGGGTAAAACCGGTGAAACGTATAACATAGGCGGCCAAAACGAATGGCGTAACATCGACCTGATCCGTTTACTCTGTAGCATCATGGATCGCAAGCTGGGCCGGACGGAAGGTACATCCGAACAACTCATCGGGTTTGTAAAAGACCGCGCCGGCCACGATCAGCGTTATGCTATCGATGCTGACAAGCTTTGCAAAGAGCTGGGCTGGGCACCAAGCGTTACATTCGAACAGGGATTGGAGAAAACCGTGGATTGGTATCTCGACAATGAAACATGGCTGAATGATGTCACCACAGGTGCCTATCAAAGCTATTATCAGGAACAGTATGGGAATTGAAGCCAGGACAACCAGCAGAAGTGCCTATCACCCGGGTACGCTTGACAACCTCTCCTTCCTCGTAACCGGAGGCGCAGGTTTTATCGGATCCCACATCGTGGCCTATCTGTTGGCCAATGGTGCCAGGGAAGTGAGGGTGCTTGACAACCTATGTACCGGGTACATAAACAACTTGTCCGACTTTTCTCAGCATCCTGCATTCCGCTTCATGGAGGGAGATATCCGTAACATAGATATTTGCAGGGAGGCATGCAAAGGAGTGGATTACGTGTTGCACCAGGCAGCATTGGGATCCGTTCCCCGTTCAGTCAACGATCCTCAGACCACCCATGATGTGAATGTGAACGGATTCATGAATGTGCTCATCGCAAGCCGTGAGTCGGGTGTGAAACGTATGGTATATGCCAGTTCATCTTCTGTGTACGGTAACAGCGAAAAATTACCCAAACAGGAAAACTCTATCGGCTTTCCGCTTTCTCCCTATGCCGTATCGAAGCGCGTCAATGAAGTATATGCCGACGCTTTTGCCGTAAGCTATGGCATGGAACTGGTCGGCCTGAGGTATTTCAACGTGTTCGGTCCGCGTCAGAGTCCGGAAGGACCCTATGCCGCCGTGATCCCTGTGTTCATGAATGCATTGTCAAGAAATGAAGCGCCTTTCATCAACGGAGATGGCCTGCAAACCCGCGACTTTACTTATGTGGATAATGCAGTGCAGGCCAACATCAAAGCTCTGTTCGCCCGCCACCTGGAGGGCCCGGGGCACGTGTTCAATATCGCCGTGGGTGAAAGCGTAACCATTCGTGATGTGTTCGACTTCATCAGTAAATTGCTTGGGAAGAACATGTCGCCCCAATACCGGGCCAAACGTCAGGCGGATGTCAGGCATTCCCTCGCAGATATTTCCAGGGCCAGACAGGCGTTGGGTTATGAACCGGAGGTGTCTTTCATGGAAGGATTGAAAACGACGGTTCAGGCCCTGCATTCAGAAAAAGTTTCCTGAGATCAGCCTGCGGGTTTTGAAGAATAGATGCACATGTGCATACATGTTGCCTATCTTTGAATGTGAATACTGAATTCAAAACCCGCCTGACCCTGATACAACCATGTCGCTGTTGAAGAAATTTTTTGGAGAAAAAGTCAAAAAGGAACATTTTGACTTTGGCATCCTTGGAACCGATATCCATTCCCATTTCATTCCTGGTATTGATGACGGGGCCGCTACCATGGAAGATTCCGTCAATATGATTGCAGCCTTGCATGAACTGGGATACAACGCCGTTGTTACCACACCTCATGTTATGAGCGATTACTACCGCAATACGCCGGAGATCATTCGTGAAGGTCTCGCACAGGTCAGGGAGGAACTCGCTCAAAGAAACATACCGGTTCATGTGGATGCTGCGGCTGAATATTATGTCGACTACGAATTCGATCAATCCATCGGCGTACACGAACTCCTGACCTTCGGCGACAACTACATCCTGATCGAGTTGCCATTTACCCAGGTTCCGGAAAACTTTCACCAGACGGTATTCAAGTTGTTGGGGGCAGGCCTGAGGCCCATTTTGGCGCACCCCGAACGGTATGCATACTACCACACCGTGGATGCCATTTGTGAACTCAAGGAAAAAGGATTGCTGTTGCAGATCAACACCGTTGCCCTTACCGGACACTATGGGCCGGTTGCTAAAAAGATTGCAGCCGGCTTACTTGACAGCGGATGTGTGGATTTCCTTGGCAGTGATTGCCATCGCCTCAACCATGTAGACCTGCTGAAATCGGCCTTGGATCATCCGTCGCTACAAAAGGCGTTGTCGAATCAGGCCTTCCTCAATTCATCCTTGTACCACCCAGGGGGCGATGGCGCTTAAGGCCTCCACGTCCTTGTCGACTTTCTTTACCAATCCCTGAAGAACTTTCCCGGGACCTACCTCAATGAAACTGCTTGCGCCATCGGCCAACATCCGGCGAACCGTTTGCGTCCATTTTACCGGGGCGGTTAACTGGGCCACCAGGTTTTTACGTATATCATCCGGATTGCGCACAGCGCTGGCAGTCACGTTCTGATATACCGGACAAATGGGATTGTTGAATGTTGTGGATGCAATTGCAGCTTCAAGCTCCTGGCGTGCAGGTTCCATGAGCGGACTGTGGAAGGCACCGCCTACCGGTAACGGTAGCGCCCGCTTGGCACCCGCTTCCTTCAGTTTGTCGCAAGCTTGTGAGATTCCCTCCATTGAACCGGAGATCACCAGCTGTCCGGGACAGTTGTAGTTGGCTGCAACAACAACCTCATCAATATCCGCACATACCTTTTCCACCACTTCGTCTTCCAGTCCCAGGATGGCGGCCATGGTTGAAGGGCGAGCCTCGCAGGCTTTCTGCATGGCCAAAGCACGTTGCAAAACCAGTTTCAGTCCATCTTCAAATGTCAAAGTTTTATTGGCCACCAAGGCTGAGAATTCACCCAGTGAATGGCCGGCCACCATATCAGGTTTGAATTGATCACCCAATACCTGTGCCAGTACAACAGAGTGCAGGAAAATGGCCGGTTGGGTAACTTTCGTCTGACGGAGTTCCTCATCCGTTCCTTCAAACATCACGTCGGTAATGCGGAATCCGAGGATGTCATTGGCTTTTTCAAACAAATCCTTCGCTTCTGCCGATCCTTCATAAAGGTCTTTACCCATGCCGGGAAACTGGGCGCCTTGCCCTGGAAATACGTATGCTTTCATGTATGATGATTCAATGATGGTTAACTGAGTTTGGCGGAGATCAGGCTGATGAATTCCTTGCGTGTGGTCTCGTTCAGGAATTCTCCCGTAAAGGCGGAGGTGGTCGTTACGGAATTCTGTTTCTGGATGCCGCGCATTTGCATGCACAAATGAGATGCTTCGATCACCACGGCAACACCCAGCGGACTGAGCGTATCCTGCAGGCAGTCGCGGATCTCATACGTCATCCTTTCCTGCACCTGCAGGCGGCGTGCATACGCATCCACGACGCGGGGGATCTTGCTGAGCCCGACAATGTGGCCATTCGGGATGTAGGCCACATGCGCTTTCCCGAAAAACGGAAGCATGTGATGTTCGCACAGGGAATACAGTTCAATATCCTTCACAAGCACCATTTGCTTGTAGTCTTCCTGGAACATGGCCGAGCGAAGGATAGACGCCGGATCCAGGTCGTATCCGTGGGTCAGAAACTGCATGGCCCTGGATACCCGTTCGGGGGTTTTCTTTAAGCCTTCCCGTTCCGGATCTTCTCCCACACATTCGATGATATCGCGGTAATGATCGGAAAGTCTTGAGATGATCTGTTCGTTGTATTTGTACAACCGTTCAAAGCCGATGCTTTCTTCCGGGTCGTTGTAAGGTGGACGCTTGTCTTCACTCATATGTTTACACTCCAAAGTATTCAACAAAGTTATTTTCTGTCTCATGCAGACGGATGCAGTGCAACCGGCACCCGAGTTCCGCAATGCCATGTTCCAGCTGATTCCATATGGCCTTCGCCAGATTTTCCGTGGATGGCATGATGCCTTTCATGAAAGCCACATCCAGGTTAACATTTTTGTGGTCCAAATGTTCAATGACCTGCTTTCGGATCAGCTGACTCAAAGTTTTCAGGTTCACCACGAAGCCGGTTTTCGGGTCGATGGCACCTTTTACCGTCACGTATAACACGTAGTTGTGCCCGTGCCAATTGGGATTGGAACACTTGCCGAAGATCTCCATGTTCTCGGCATCATTCAGTTCCGGAAGAAAAAGCCGGTGAGCCGCATTGAACGTCTCCCTGCGGGTGATGTGCATCATAACAGACAAATATAGAAAAAGTAGGTGGTCGGGCGCCTCCTCAGATTTCGCTACGTTTTTTCCATCGTGCATACAACCAGGCAAGCAGCGCCAGGATGCCGTATAACATCAGGATCCTCAACATTTGCCCGGGTTGTTCGTCGAATTCGTAGCGCACGATCAGTATGGCAGCCCCTAGCAGACCCGCCATGGCAGCCACCGCCATCCAGGGTTGTGCATGGGTTTGCCTGCGCATCTTGAAGTTGGCCACCGCCATGAGAAATGATACCAGGATGAACGTGATGCTGCCGAATTCCAGGATGGTTTCCAGTCCGCCGCTTAACATCAGTACAAACGACAAAACAGACATGGTTACAATGGCCGGCGCCGGAATGGTACCCTTTGAACGTTTTTTAAGCACCGATGGAAAGTACCCGTCGTTTGCAATCACCGCCATCAGCCGGGAGGCGCCGAAAAGGGTTCCGCTGATCGCACTGGAAGTAGCCAGCAACGCGCCGAGGATCACGGCAAACAATCCGAATTTTCCCAATACGGCAGATGCACCCGAGGCCAGCGCATATTCCTGGTCGCGGATGATCACTTCTTTGGGGATCGTGGCCAGCGCTCCCAGGGCGATGCCCACATACAACAAGGTGGCAATCGCGATGGCGCTGTATATGGCCCTGGGTATGTTACGCTGCGGTTCGTCCATTTCATTGTAGGCATGGATGATCAGCTGGAACCCTTCGTACGCTACAAAGGTGATGGAAGCCATCACCAGGATGGAACCGATGTGCGTACCCGGCTCAATCAGCGGTTGCAGGTTGCTGACCTGACCCCGGCCGGCCAGGATACCGGAGATAAAAATGAGGATGATCAGCTTGCTGTATACCAACAGGTCTTCTGCTTTGCCCATGCCCTTCACGGAAACCAGGTTGATCATGGCGAAAAGTCCGATCACTCCTCCGGCCACCGCTTTGCCCGCCCAGCCATTCCCATCCACGGGAAGTATGCTGCACAGGTAGGAGGAGAAAGTAAAGGCATACAACGCCAGTGTGCTGATGTAACCAAATACAACAAGCCATCCGATAACCGAAGCTGAGAATGCTGAGTTGGGGAAACTCTTTCTGAAAAATGAATAGGTGGCGCCTTCATCTTTGTACAGAAGCGCCAGCTTCACGTAAGAGTAAGCGGCGAAGAAAGCCAGGATACCACCTGCCGTAATAGCCAGCGGTGTGGCGTGCCCGATATGGGCTACTGAAATCCCCAGGATCGAGAAGATACCGCCACCCACCATGCCGCCCAAGCCAATGGCGATCAGCTCGGCCAGTCCCAGGTCTTTTTTTCGTTTGCGTGTGAGGTCCATCTGAACGTATTGTTCCGTCCTGCCAGGCGAAGGTATCGATTCCTGTGAAAACCACAGGCCCTCCCCGGCGTAGCGGAGTTTCCTATCTTTGCCGCATGCGAATCCTCTTGGTAAGTGCAACCGGTATGGAAATTGCCGCAACCATGCAGACCCATGGTGCTTCCGAAAACGTTCGTTTTCTGATCACAGGTGTGGGCATGGTGGCAGCAGGTGTTTCTGTGGCTGAAGCTTTGGCGGTACATAAACCGGATGCGGTGGTGCATGCCGGTGTGGCCGGAAGTTTCGACCGCAACCTTTCCCTCGGAGATGTGGTGGTGATCGTTGAAGACGGGTTCCCTGAACTGGGCGCACAGGACGGAGATGCTTTTCTTCCCCTTGTGGAAATGGGACTGGATGAAGACGGTCTGACACCTTCTGGCATGCTGGTGCCTGCAACCATTCCCTTGCTGGATCATGTGCAGGTGTTCCCCGCCGTACGCGGCATCACCGTGAATACGGTACATGGAAACGACGATGCGATCCGGGAAGCCAGTGAACGATGGCCTGCCCAGGTGGAAACGATGGAGGCCGGAGCCGTTATGTATGCCTGCAACCGTGCGGGTGTGCCGTATCTCGGACTCCGCACCATCTCCAACTATGTGGAACGCCGCAACAGGGATGCATGGCAGATGCCGCTCGCCGTGCAGCGCCTGAATGAGACTTTGACACAATTGATCCGAAACGCAGGCCGATGAAACAAACCCTCACCCTTGGTTTTTCACCCTGCCCCAACGATACATTTATCTTCGATGCGCTGGTGCATGAACGCATCTCCACCGAAGGCCTCCATTTCAATCCCCGCCTGGCGGATGTGGAAGAACTCAACCGGCTGGCTTTCCGCGGCGAACTGGATGTGACCAAACTCAGTTACCATGCCTTTGCCCACGTGGCCGATACCTATGTGATGTTGGCAACCGGAAGTGCATTGGGTCGCAATTGCGGTCCCCTGCTGATCGGCCGCGATCCGGACCTCATGAAAAAGAAAAATCCGGAAACGTGGCGTGTGGCCATTCCTGGAAAATACACCACGGCCCATTTCCTTTTCAGCATGGCCTATCCGCAGGTGAAAGACAAGGTGGAGGTGTTGTTCTCAGACATTGAGGGCGCCGTTCTGAAAGGTGAGGTGGATGCGGGCGTGATCATTCATGAAAACAGGTTCACTTATGCAGACAAAGGTTTGCATGCCTATACCGACCTAGGACAATTCTGGGAAAAGGAAACCGGAAAGCCCATTCCGCTCGGCGGCATAGCTGCCAGACGCAGCCTGGGTGCCGATGTGCTGATGCGCATAGAAAGGCTGATCGGGGAGAGCGTGCAGTATGCATTCGATCACCCCGAAGCCAGCAGGGAGTACGTACGTTGCCATGCCCAGGAAATGGATGAAAAGGTGCAGGCGCAGCACATTGCCTTGTATGTGAACGACTATTCCCGTGACCTGGGGACGGAAGGAAAACTAGCGGTGGAAACCATGTTTGATGTGGGCAAGCGTGTGCTCTCCTTTCCGCCATGTGACCAACTCTTTATATCTTCAATGCCATGATCGTTGTTACAGGAGCCGCAGGGTTCATAGGAAGTTGTTTATTGGCTGGATTGCATGAAGCCGGCTTCGGCGACTTGGTGGCCGTGGATGATTTCTCGTATCCCGACAAAGAGGCCAACCTCGCCGGAAAAAAATTGAGCGCCAGGGTGGAGCGCGACCAGTTCGCCCAATGGCTGAGGGAAAACCACAGCCAGGTACAGTTCATCTTCCACCTCGGCGCACGCACCGATACCACCGAGTTTGACAAGTCGATCTTCGACTGGTTGAATGTCAGCTACAGCAAGGAGGTATGGAAACTTTGTGTGGAGTTCGGCCTGCCCCTGGTGTATGCATCGTCGGCTGCTACATTTGGCCTCGGGGAGCATGGCTATGAAGACGATCACGCCAAAGTGCCGCTGCTGAAACCGCTCAATCCGTACGGCGACTCCAAGCAGGAGTTTGATCTGTGGGCCCTGTCACAGGAAAAGAAGCCTTACTTCTGGGCAGGACTGAAGTTCTTCAATGTTTACGGTCCGAATGAATACCACAAAGGACGCATGGCATCCGTGATCTTCCATGCCTTCAACCAGATCAGCGAAAAGGGAGAGGTGAAGTTGTTCAGGAGCCACCGGCCCGACTATGAAGACGGCAAACAACTGCGCGACTTTATCTATGTGAAGGATGTGGTGAACGTTTGCATCTTCCTCATGAAAGACCGCAAGCATCCCGGTCTTTATAACCTGGGAACCGGCACCGCCCGCGCTTTCCTTGATCTGGCAAAGGCTACGTTCGCGGCGTTAGGCAAACCCGAACACATCACTTTCGTGGATACCCCCGAAGACATCCGCGACAAGTACCAGTATTTCACCGAAGCCACCATGGAAAAACTGAAGGGCATCGGGTACGATGTTCCGTTCACTTCACTGGAAGCAGGGGTAAAGGATTATGTGCAGAAGTACCTGGTGAGCGGGAAACGGTGGTGATCATTTGAGAATTTGTGAATGAGGTAATTTGAAAATAGGAGGCCCCCAAAGACTATATGTTTAGGGAAGCAAAGTTTGGAGGGCTGAAGAAATAAAGGGATAAAAGGACTTGAACCACATAGGCACATAGCACACATAGGCTATGTGCCTTTCTATTGTGATCTAAATGTCTATGCGGTTAAAATAACTTCCGCAAGTAGAATGATGCGCTCAGAATAAATGCCCATTTTCAAATCGGCATATTCCCTCATTGTCAAATCAATCAGATCTTATCTTTCAATTCCAGCAGCGATTCACGGATGCCCAACAAGGTGCTTCGCAGGCCATCCTTATCGGTATCCACGGATTTCATTTCCTTCAGTTTCAGCTTGGCGCCGTTGAGCGTGAAGCCCGATTCCTTGACCAGCTGGTAGATCTGTTTGAAATTGTCCACGTCTTCCTTGGTGAAAAGACGGTTGCCCTTTTTGTTCTTCTTGGGTTTGATGATGTCGAATTCCTTTTCCCAGAAACGGATCAGGGACGTGTTGACATCGAACATCCGGGCGACTTCGCCGATGGAGTAGTACAGCTTTACGGATTCAAGTTCCTTGTATGGTGCCATGAGATATGAATGGCAACGAACCGTTAATCGAACGACTGGTTTGAACGCGATGACATCTCGATCATCTTGTCAAACTCTTCCTGTGACAGGTCGTTGTAGTAGTAGTTCACGGGATTAACTTTCACGCCCGCCTTGATCACTTCATAGTGACAGTGCGGCCCGGCCGATACGCCGGTGTTGCCTACCAGTCCGATGATCTGTCCGCGCTTCACCTTCTCTCCCTGCCGAACCAGGATCTTGGACATGTGACCATACAGCGTTTTGTAATCATAACCGTGGTTGATCACCACATGCTTGCCATAGCCGCTGCCTGTTTCCGCAAGCTCTACCACACCGTCGCCTGTTGCATAGATGTCGGTGCCGCGCGGAGCGGTGAAGTCCATGCCCGTATGCATGCGCATGGTTTTGTAGATGGGGTGGAGGCGGTACCCGTAACCGGAAGCCATCCGTTCAAGGTCTTTGTTGGCGATGGGCTGAATGGCCGGAATGGATGCAAGCATCTCGGTTTTGTTCTTCGCCATTTCAAATACATCGTCGTACGATTTCGACTGGATATAAAGTTGCTTGCTCACCTTATCCAGCTTGCTTGCGGTCTCAATGATCAACTCGGAATTCGAATAACCCTTCAGATCCTGGTAGCGGTTCACTCCACCGAATCCTGCCTGCCTGACGGCATCCGGAATGGGTTCGGCTTCGAAAATCATACGGTAGATGTCGTCGTCCCGGTGCTGCAGGTCACTCAATACCGAGGTCAGGTTATCAGCCCGCTTGTTGAGCATGCTCAGCTGCAACTCCAGGTTTTCATTCTCACGCATCAGCATACGTTCCTTCGGAGAAGGAAAATACTGGTGCACCACAAATACCAGCACCACAGCAATGGCTACAATGATCGAGGCAAATGAAAGAAAGCGCAGTAAACGGCGCTTCCAGGTGACTTGCACGACATCGTAATCGAGTGTTTTCGGATTGTACTTGAACTTTATCTTACTCATGCCAAATCATCAAGTTTTACCTACCTTTGGCGCCCCTGAAGGGCCGTATTTTTTACATTAACGGCAAATATAAACAATATGTCCGATATGTCAACGGTGCAGCCAGTTGACTGTCAGTAAATTATTAACAATACAAACCGGTCGGATCCAAATGTTAAGCGCTTCTCAAATTCGGCAACAGTTCCTGGACTTCTTTAAAGGTAAGCAACATGCCATCGTGCCTTCTGCCCCTATGGTGATTAAGAACGATCCGACCCTGTTGTTCACCAACGCCGGCATGAACCAATTCAAGGATTACTTCCTGGGCAACCGGCAACCGGAGGACAAACGCGTGGCCGACACCCAAAAATGCCTGCGTGTATCCGGCAAGCACAACGACCTGGAAGAGGTGGGTGTGGATACCTACCACCACACCATGTTCGAGATGCTTGGCAACTGGTCGTTCGGTGATTACTTTAAAAAGGAAGCCATAGATTGGGCGTGGGAACTGCTCACCGACGTTTACAAAATAGATACCTCCCGCATGTATGTGACCGTTTTCGGTGGCGATGAAACAGACGGTTTACCGAAAGACGACGAGGCCATCGGGTTGTGGAGCCAACACATCTCTACAGATCGAATCCTCGAGTTCAGCCGCAAGGATAATTTCTGGGAAATGGGCGATACCGGTCCGTGCGGACCCTGCTCAGAAATTCACGTTGACATCCGCAGCGATGAAGAAAGAAAACAACAGGATGGCAAAGACCTTGTGAACACCGGTCACCCCCAGGTAATAGAGATCTGGAACCTGGTGTTCATCCAGTTCAACCGCAAGAAAGACGGTAGCCTGGAAAACCTGCCCGCCAAACACGTGGATACCGGCATGGGCCTGGAACGCCTCTGCATGGTGCTGCAAGGAAAACGTTCAAACTACGATACGGATGTGTTTCAGCCGCTGATCCAGGCATTGGAAAAGAAAACGGGTGTGAAGTACGGAAAGGATACAGCTACCGACATCGCCCTGCGTGTGATCTCCGACCACGTGCGCGCCGTGGCCTTCTCCATCGCTGATGGCCAGCTGCCTTCCAATACCGGCGCCGGGTATGTGATCAGGCGCATCCTTCGCCGCGCCATCCGTTACGGGTACAGCTACCTGAACATCCAGGAGCCGTTCATCCACCAACTCGTTCCGGTGCTGACAAAACAAATGGGTGATGCATTTCCCGAGTTGAAAGCACAGCAGGCACTCATCGCAGAAGTTATTCGCGAAGAAGAATCCAACTTCCTGAATACCCTGGAAAAAGGGATTGACCGTTTTGAGAAAGCATGTGCCAACCTGAAAGCTGCATCCGACCAGTTGTTCCCAGGTCCCATCGCCTTTGAACTTTTTGACACCTACGGTTTCCCGGTGGATCTTACTACCCTGATGGCAAGAGAAAAGGGTTTCGGAGGATTGGATGAAGCGGCTTACAATGCCTCCCTGCAGGAACAAAAAGACCGCTCCCGCCAGGCCGGTAAAATGGAAACCGGCGATTGGGTGGAAGTGAACCCTTCCGGTCAGGAAGATTTTGTGGGATATGACCAAACCGAGAACCTGGTCCACATCACCCGCTATCGCCCGTACAAAGCGAAGGGGAGGGAAGGGTTTCAGATCGTGTTGGACCACACCCCGTTCTATGCCGAGGGCGGAGGCCAGGTGGGAGATACCGGTACCCTGACAGCCAACGGTTCTTCGGTGCAAATCCTCGATACCAAAAAAGAAAACGACCTGATCCTGCATTTTACAGACAGGCTTCCCGCCGATCCGAAAGCAACATTCGCAGCGGTTGTGGACACGTCAAAACGTCGTTCAACCGCACGCAATCACTCTGCCACCCACTTGCTGCATGCCGCGCTGCGTCAGGTTTTGGGCACCCACGTAGAGCAGAAGGGTTCATTGGTGGACCCCGAACATTTGAGGTTCGACTTCTCCCATTTTCAAAAAGTGAGCGCCGAAGAGTTGCAACAGATCACGCAACTCGTGAAGGCCGAGATCAACAAGGCGTGTCCGCTGGATGAACGCCGCGCCGTTCCCATCGACGAGGCGAAGGCCATGGGTGCCATGGCGTTGTTCGGTGAAAAGTATGGCGATAAGGTGCGTGTGATCCGGTTCGGGGATTCGGTGGAACTGTGTGGAGGAATCCACGTGCAGAACACGAACGACATCGGTGCTTTCGAGATCATCAAAGAATCATCGGTGGCTGCCGGCATCCGCCGGATAGAGGCTGTGACGGGTGATGCTGCCAGGGCGCATCTCGAAGAAGAAAAACACAAAAAGGAAACCGCATGGCAGGAAGTGGAGGGCGCCGTGAAAGAGCTTATTTCGCTTGATCTGGCTGGTGACGGATTTGCGTCCGCACCCGACCTGCTGGCGCGCGCCCAGCAGAAATTGGCCGTGCTGGAAAAGCAGATTGCAGAGGATGATGCGGAAGAAAAATCCCGCGCAGAAAACATCCGGCAACAGATCCAGGAAGTGAATGCCAAACTGGAGTCGGCCCGAAAGGAAAGATCAGGTGCTGCCCGTGAGTCACTCGATAGCCAGATCACTGAAGCGGGAGATGTGCGCGTGCTGATCACCCGCCATGATGCGGATGCATCCACCATCAAAGACCTGGCCTTTGCGTTCCGCCAGGAATACCCCAACCTTGTGATGGTGCTGGGAAGCGTATTCAATGGCAAACCACTTTTATCAGTTATGGTGAGTGATGACCTCGTGAAAGCGAAAGACTGGAATGCCGGTCAATGGGTGCGCGAACTGGCAACAGAGATACAGGGCGGCGGCGGCGGTCAGCCGTTCTTTGCCACGGCCGGCGGAAAAAATCCCGACGGACTGGACAAGGCGCTGGACAAGGCGAGGGAGAAGGTGAATCAGGAATTAGGAATTAGGAATTAGGAATTTTCCGGTCGCTTCTCTTTCTAAAGACTAGCGACTTACGACTAAAGACTACTTCTGTCCGTTCAGCGGCTGCGCGAAGCGGAGTATTTCTGTCAGGATGTGGTTGGTGGCTGGAGGAGAACCGGGAGAGGTGTGGCATTCAATCCATTCAGCGTGATGAGGGTTCCGCAGTAGATCGGTAAATTCTGAATGTATGTATTTCTTTAACTCCAATTCTGCGCTGTTCATTTCTTCCCAGATGGTGCTTCTGTTTTCCAGGACATATATGATGTCTTCAAAATCGTGGCTGGTTCTACCGTCGCTTTTCCCCCGGCCTTTAAACGCCTCGAATTTGGTGGCGATAAAATGAGGTGCGCTAAGTATTTGGATGATACAGGTGGGATCGACTGTGTGCCAAATGGCGTTTTTGAACCCATCCGGATACCATTTGTTATGAAATCCGATCGAGGGATCATTTGTTGGCATGATGTCCACAATGATCCCATTGATTCGATATCTGCAAACAATGCCGGATTGTATATCGTTTGTAAAGCCGATGGCATGTAGTTTCTCCTCCAATTCTATGCGTTCCTTGTAGTTGAGTATTTCAATGATTACATCAACATCGTCTGTAGGGCGTGTTTCCAGTACAGGTTGGTCTGGGTAGAGGGAGATTGTCGCACCTCCGACAAAAACAACTTTCTCCTTCAATTCTTCCAGCGCATTGGCGACGGCTTTAATGCGGGTGATGTTACGATGAAACATTAACGATGCCTTTTTTTAATTCATCAATGGCATATTTGATCTCCCTGACTTTTCCTACCCGGAGAACATCTGTAAGGGCCAATAGTTTGTAAAATGCCTCATCATCTTGTGATGCTTCCACTTGTTTCGGGTAAAAGGGTTGTATTTCCAGTCCCATTGCTTTTCCCTTTGAGTATGGCCACACGAAGTCGAGATCACTGAGGATAAGCTTTTTCATAAAAGGGTGAGAATGGGCGGTGGGTATTCCCCGGGTCATTGTGCCGGGTTTCTGTGGAAACACATATCTGATACCGTGTTGCAGGAAGTCAAATAGATTCTGGCGGTTCACATTCTTCTTGTTATGATCAATGAGTCCAGCAATACAGCTTCGGTTCAGGGATTCGGAAATTTCCGATATGCTGAGTCGCATTGAATTGGATAGGTCAATCAATCTCCAGGATGTATCTGAAAGGGTGATGATCTTGAGTAGAATTGCCACATCCTGGGGCCGCATTCCGTTGTGTTTTCTCATGGGGCAAATATAATAAATTTCTCATTTCGCATATCGCGAAATGAGAAATTTGAGATAAGAGGTTGCATGAGTACCGTGAAAGAACAGGTGATTTCTTCATTCCCTACAGACGGGTGGCTGGAAATTCGATCAAGGGTTTTCTTGTGCGTTGCGTTGTACTAAAGACTGGCGACTTACGACTAAAGACTACTTCTGTCCGCTCAGCGGCTGCGCGAAATTCTTCACATCCTGGTCGGTGATTTTATCGCCACAAAGGATGATCAGTCGCTCCACCACATTCCTGAACTCGCGGATGTTTCCCGTCCACCGGATCTTTTGCAATTCTTTGATCGCTTCTTTGGTAAACGACTTCTCTTTCATGCCGCCTTCTTCGCAGATGAGTGTACAGAAATGTTCAGCCAGTTTCGGGATGTCTTCCAGGCGTTCGTTGAGAGACGGTACCTTGATTACAATCACACTCAGGCGGTGGTAAAGGTCTTCCCGGAAGTTGCCGGCTTCGATCTCTTTCAGCAGGTCTTTGTTGGTGGCGGCGATCACGCGCACATCCACCTTAATCTCTTTTTCTCCGCCCACACGGGTGATTTTGTTTTCCTGCAGGGCACGAAGCACCTTGGCCTGGGCTGACAAGCTCATGTCGCCGATCTCGTCCAGGAAGAGCGTACCACCCGATGCCTGTTCGAACTTCCCGATGCGTTGTTTCACCGCGGAAGTGAAGGAACCTTTTTCATGACCGAACAGCTCGCTTTCGATGAGTTCGGATGGGATGGCAGCGCAGTTGACTTCGATCAGCGGTGATCCGGAACGGTGGCTTTTGGCGTGGATCCATCGTGCCACCAATTCTTTTCCGGTTCCGTTTTCACCGGTGACCAGCACGCGCGCATCGGTTTCCGCTACCTTGTCGATCATGTCTTTCACGGCCTGCATCATCTTCGAATCGCCCACCATGTCGTGCGTTTTGGCGATCTTCTTTTTTAGCACCCGGGTCTCCTGGATCAGCGATTTGCGGTCAAGTGCATTGCGAACCGTCACCAGGAGACGGTTCAGGTCGAGCGGTTTGGAAATGTAGTCATATGCGCCTTTTTTCAGTGCATCTACGGCCGTGTCGATGTTGCCGTGCCCGGAGATCATCACCACCGGTGTTTCGGGTGTGACCTCGATCAGGGTTTCGAGTACTTCCATGCCATCCATCTTGGGCATCTTGATGTCGCAGAGGATCACGTCGAACTTTTCTCCTTTGGCTTTTTCGATCCCTTCCTTTCCGTCGGCGGCTTCACCCACCTCGAACTTTTCGTACTCAAGGATGTCTTTTAGTGAATTGCGGATGCTCTTCTCATCATCAATTACAAGGATCTTGGCCATGGTGGTCATTATTAAAGTTTTGAGACGTGTGGGTACATCAACAAATATACGGTAAGTGAAAGATCAGTTGCGGATGCGGATCCATCTGCCCAGTTCCTTCCAACTTATTTTTTGTCCGTACATCAGGATACCGATGCGGTAGATCCTGCCCGAAAGCCATGTGCTTCCCAGGAATGCACCGATCAGCATGAGGGCAGAAAACAACAATTCATACCAAGGCACACCGAACGGGATGCGTACCATCATCACCACCGGAGATGTCAGCGGAAAGATGGAGCACCAAGTGGCCAGGGGGCCCGTCGGGTCATTGAGCCCGACCTGCATGGCAATGGTGAAGCCGATGATCAGGGGTATGGTCATCGGCAGCATGAATTGCTGGGTATCCGTTTCGCTGTCTACCGCAGAACCGATGGCGGCGAATAGAGATCCGTAGAGGAGGTATCCGCCCAGAAAATAGAAGACAAACATGCCCAGGATAACCGGCCAGTTGATGTTGCTGATGGATTGGAAAACCACTGACATTTTTTGCGACTTATCGTCATTCGGGGATGCATTGTCCTGCAGGTGGGTGGCTTGGTTTTGTTGGAATTCCTGCACAACTGTTTTGGCATCATACCTTTCTGCGAACACCGTTTTGGCACCGGTCAATACCACAGTGCTCAGTACAATCCACAAAGCGAACTGGGTGAGTCCGACCAGGGAAACCCCCAGAATTTTTCCCATCATCAGGTGGAAGGGACGCACCGAAGAAATGATCACTTCTACGATGCGGTTGGTTTTTTCTTCCATCACCCCCCGCATGATCTGGGTACCGAAAAGGAAGATGAAGAAATAGATGATCATGGCTCCAACCATGCCCACAATGATGCGTTGTTCCAACAGCGAGTTATCTCCGTTTACATTGTTGACGATGTTGATCTGGGTCTTGGTGCCGCGAATCACATCCGGATCAATGTCGCGTTTGATCATCTTATAATCTTCCAGCTGCTGTTCCACCTCTTTTTGTACATAGGTGATGGCGCTCAGTCCGGGCTGTTTGGATGACCAGAGCACAATGGCATTTGCCTTCATGGGATCTCCCTGGATATCCAATATGGATACGTTGTCGGAATCGCGGAACATGCGGTGCACATCCTCAAATTTCTTGTCGAGATAGCGCCAGTCGAAAGAGATTTGTTCCGAGTTGGCCATGGATTTCGGCGGGAACATCACTGATTGGTCTACCACAACAATGGTGCGGTGTGAGGTTTCCACCTTGTTCAACCAATAGGGGGTAAGCACCAGGGCTGCCATCAGCAAAGGGCCCACCAGGGTCATGATCAGGAAAGATCGTTTCCGGACACGGGTGAGGTATTCCCGTTTGATGATCAGTGGTATTTTGCCCAGGTTGTTTTTCATGATCCTTGTCCGTTTTCCGATGGCTTCAATGTGTCATGATCCGGGTTGCCATCACCCATTTCCTGCACTTTGCTGATGAAGATTTCATTCATGGATGGGATCACTTCCGTAAAGGAGTGCACTTGTACATTGGGCAGTACCGCATTCAACACGTCATTGGGTGTATTCTGGTTCAACAGACGCAGTGTTACCACCCTGCGGCCGTTTTGTTCGCCATTTTCAACCACCTCGGCGCCGGCCCAAAGGCTGTTGGTGAATGCCAGCAAGTGGCCGCTGAATTCAACCCGGTACATGTTGAAGTGGTACGACTTGCGGATCTCCTCGATGGATCCATCGAGGATTTTTTTTGAGCGATTGATGAGTGCGATGTGGTCGCAAAGTTCTTCCACGGATTCCATCCTGTGGGTGGAAAAAATGATGGTTGCACCTTTCTTCTGCAACTCGCGGATCTCCTCCTTGATGAGGTTGGCGTTGATGGGGTCGAAACCGGTGAAGGGTTCATCAAAGATCAGCAGCCTGGGTTCATGTACCACTGTGGTAATGAACTGGATTTTCTGCTGCATACCTTTCGACAGGTCTTCGATCTTCTTTTTCCACCAGCTTTCGATCTCGAATTTTTCGAACCAGTAACGCAACCGGTTAAGGGCTTCCTTCCTGTCGAGGCCTTTTAACCGGGCGAGGTAAAGGGCTTGTTCGCCAACCTCCATTTTCCGGTACAGTCCACGCTCTTCGGGGAGATAACCGATCTGTTCAACATGTTTGGGCTTCAGCAGTTCGGCACCGAAATACACTTTGCCTTCATCTGGTGTGGAGATCTGGTTGATGATGCGGATCAGGGTGGTTTTACCCGCACCGTTCGGTCCGAGCAATCCGAAGATGCTGCCATTGGGCACATCCAGGCTTACATCTGTTAATGCCTGATGTCCTGAGAAACTTTTTGAGATGTTCCGAACCCTGAGAAGATTGCTCATACCCGCCGAATTTACACATTAACGTGCGAATGCCTCAAAACTTTTCCCGCATGCGATCGAAGAAACTCTTGCGGTCTATTTTTTTGTCGGGTTTGAAGTTTTTCGAATCCCGGAGTTTCTCAAGGAGGGATTTTTCTTCTGAACTGAGGTTTTCGGGTACGTACACATTCACCTCCACCAGCTGATCTCCCTTCCCGTAACCATTCAGGGATGTGAGTCCTTTTCCTTTCAGACGCAGGATCTTTCCGCTTTGTGTTCCGGCTGCGATTTTGATCTTGGCTTTGCCGCTGATTGTAGGAACTTCAATGGATGTGCCCAGGGCCGCATCAATGAAACTGACATAGGTTTGGTGGATGACATTCTCCCCGTCACGGATCAGGTTGGGGTCTTCCTTTTCTTCGATCAGCACCACAAGATCACCGGGAATGCCACCACGCGGACCGGCATTTCCCTTGCCGCTTACGCTGAGCTGCATGCCTTCTTCCACACCGGCGGGGATCTTTAAGGTGATCACTTCTTCACCCTTCACGATGCCATCTCCGAAACAGGTGTTGCATTTGTTGGTGATGGTTTTGCCTTCACCACCGCAATGAGGGCATGTGGTGGTGGTCTGCATCTGCCCAAGGATGGTATTGGCGATGCGGGTGACCTGGCCTGTACCGTGGCAGGTATTGCAGGTGGTGAACCCACCGCTGCCTTCTGCGCCTGTTCCTTTGCAGGAAAGGCAGGTGACATATTTGCTTACCTTGATTTTTTTCTCAACACCTTCCGCGATTTCCTGAAGGGTCAGCGAAACCTTGATACGGATGTTGCTTCCCCTGTTCACCCGTGCAGAGCGGCGACCTCCGCCACCACCGCCGAAGAATGATTCGAACGGGTTATGTCCTCCGAAAATATCGCCGAACTGACTGAAGATATCGTCCATGCTCATGCCGCCGCCGAAGCCGCCACCCGCTGCACCGCCCATGCCTGCATGGCCGAACTGATTGTAGCGTTGGCGCTTTTCCGGGTTGCTCAACACTTCATAGGCTTCGGCCGCTTCCTTGAATTTTTCCTCCGCTTCCTTGTCGCCCGGGTTTTTGTCGGGATGGTACTTCAGTGCAAGTTTGCGGTAAGCTTTTTTGATGTCGGCTTCCCCGGCATTCTTATCAACTCCCAGCACATCGTAATAATCTCGCTTTGACATATTCCTATGTTATTGGCCGATGACCACTTTTGCGTAACGGATCACCTTATCATACAAAGTGTATCCTTTTTCCAGTTCTTCGATGACTTTTCCTTTGGAAGCTTCGTCGGGTGCGGGCACCTGCGATATGGCTTCGTGCTTTTCCACATCAAATGATTCCCCTTTGGATTTCATGGGGCGCAATCCTTTTCCCTCCAATGCACTTACAAGCTTGTGATGGATCAGTCCGATTCCTTCCCTGATTGCCTTTGTTTCTTTTGTTTCTTCAATGGATTGGAGCGCCCGTTCAAAGTCGTCAAGTATGGGTAGAAGGGCCAGGAAAACATCCTCTCCGGCCGTTTTGATCAGATCCGCACGTTCGCGAATGGTGCGTTTCCGGAAGTTCTCAAACTCGGAATAGAGCCTCAGGTACTTGTCGTTTAATTCTTTCAACTGATCTCCCTGTGGTTCCACAGCTTGTTCTTCGGATGGAGAAGGCTGTGCCTGGTCTTTCAGTTGCGCTTCCTGTTCGTTTGTTTCGGTGTTGTTCTTCGCTTCTTTGTCTTCCATGTTGGTATTGATCATTTCTCCGGCCAGCTGTTCAAATAGTTTGCCAGTGGTGCAATGGCCGCCAAATTGACAGTTCTGGCATGCATGCAGCGGTGCCAATTGTCACGGGCTTGCAAAGATCAAAAAGTTTGGGAGAATTCCGAGGGATAATCGAAGGGACAGGACGGTCAGTGTTTGACGAGTTTGTCCAATTCGTAATGAAGGTCAATGCCACGCAGGTTTTTGGCGATCACCACTCCGTCTTCATTGATCAGGAACTGGGAGGGAATGGAGTTGACGCCATAGATAACTGCGGCTTCGGATTGCCATCCTTTCAGGTCACTGACATGGTAATCCCACTCCAGGCCGTCTTGAGCGATGGCTTTCACCCAGCGGTCTTTGTTGTTGTCGAGAGAAACACTGAAGATTTCAAAACCCTTTGCTTTCTTGAATTTGGCTTTGTGGTATTTGTGGTAAGCTTCCACTACGTTCGGGTTTTCCCTTCGGCAGGGAAGGCACCAGGAAGCCCAGAAATCCACCAGAACGATCTTTCCTTTCAGTGAAGAGAGGGACAGTGTTTTTCCGTCGGGGTTTTCAAAACTGAGGTCGGGGGCTTTGCTTCCTACGTCAACAGGTCCGGCATAAACAGCTACCGGGGCGGTTTCTGCATGGGCCGGTCTGTCCGGTCGCATCAACCCGAAGATCAGGAATGCGATCGCCATGGAACCCAGGGCGGTTGTTGCCGGATGTTTGAACAAGGCCATGCGCAAATATAATGATAATTTCGGGAGGTGGCGGATGTATCAGGACACCCGCCGGATGTCGGCACCCAATGCATTCAATCTCGCATCGATCTGCTGGTAACCACGGTCAATCTGTTCGATGTTATGGATCACGCTCTTGCCTTCGGCAGAAAGTGCCGCAATCAGAAGTGCCACGCCAGCGCGGATATCCGGGGAGGTCATTTCAATGCCCCTCAGCGGGTGAAGCCGGTTCAGTCCGATTACCGTGGCGCGGTGCGGATCACACAGGATGATTTGTGCCCGCATGTCGATCAGCTTATCCACGAAGAACAAGCGACTCTCAAACATCTTCTGATGGATGAGTACGCTGCCTTTTGCCTGGGTGGCGACCACCAGCACGATGCTTAGCAGGTCGGGTGTGAAACCCGGCCAGGGGGCATCGGCGATGGTCATGATGGAGCCATCCATGAAAGCATCGATCTCGTAGTGATCTTGTGCAGGAATGTATATGTCATCGCCCTTGCGTTCGAATTGGATGCCCAGGTTTCCGAACACTTGTGGAATGATGCCCAGGTGTTCGTATCCGGTATTTTTGATGGTGATCTCGGATTGCGTCATGGCAGCCAGACCTATGAAGCTACCCACTTCAATCATGTCTGGGAGCAGGGTATGTTCTGTGCCTCCCAGTTGGTCAGTGCCTTCGATGGTGAGGAGGTTGGAACCGATTCCGCTGATTTTCGCGCCCATGCGGTTGAGCATGGAACAAAGTTGCTGCAGATAAGGTTCGCAGGCGGCATTGTAAACGGTTGTGGTTCCGCGGGCGAGAGATGCAGCCATAACGATGTTGGCTGTGCCTGTTACCGACGCTTCATCCAGCAGCATGTAAGTGCCCTTCAGATGATCGGCATGCACGGTGTAGCAATTGATGCTGCTGTCGTAGTCGAACCGGGCACCCAGGTTTTGGAATCCCAGGAAGTGGGTATCAAGCCTTCTGCGGCCGATCTTGTCGCCACCGGGTTTTGAAACGAATGCTTTACCGAAGCGCGCCAGGAGCGGACCGAGGATCATGACCGATCCGCGAATGCGGCTGCTTTTCTTTCTGAAGGCTTCGGTACTGAGGTGTTCGAGGTTGATGTCTTTCGCCTCAAACTCACATGTGGTGCGATCCACCCGATTGATCTTCACACCCATGTCGGCCAGCAGGTCGATCAGGATGTTGATATCGATGATGTCAGGAAGGTTGCGAAGGGTGACTTTTTCCGGGGTGAGCAGAACGGCGCAGATTACCTGCAGTGCTTCGTTTTTTGCGCCTTGTGGCTGCAGCTCGCCGTGGAGCTTTTTACCGCCGGTGATTTCGAAGGTAGCCATGCGGGAAATCAGTGACGTTTGCGCGGGCGGTTGCCTTTTTGCATCGGCTTCTTTTTGCCTTTCTTGTGACCGCCGCCGGAATTGTTGTTCTGGGCACCCACTTGTGCCAGGATTTCGTTGGTGCTGGTCAATCTGCTCGGATCTTTCATTTTGAGCTTACCATGTGAAAGCATGTCCAGGTGATCCAGGATGTCCTGGTCGTTCACGCTGTCTTTGTTCCAGCTCAGGTAAGCCTTTTTCATCATATTGGCCACGATGGTTACCAGGGCGTCTTTCTTTTCACCCTCTTCCATTTCCGTTGCTTTCCGGATCATTTCTTCAATGGTGAACCCGTAATGACGGAACCGCATGTGGTGTTGCGGATAGCGCATTTGTTCGGGTTTGGATTCGAGGATATCGGGGGAAGGTTTTTCATACGGACTGTCCACGTCCAGGTTGAAATTGGAAATGATGAACAGGTGATCCCAGAGTTTATGTTTGAAATCGTTGATGTCTCTCAGGTGCGGGTTCAGCTGACCCATAACCGTGATGATGGATTGTGCCACTTTGTTGCGCTGCGTTTTGTCTTCGACGGTGCAGGCATAATTGACCATTTTCTGAATGTTCCGTCCGTATTCCGGAATAATCATCAATCCTCTCTCGGTGTTGTATTCCAATTCCGGTACACTTGCGGGTTGTCTGGCTTCTTTTTGATCCATTTGATAAGAAAGTCTTTGTTTGTTCAGGCGAAGAAAATCAAGCCTGTTTGCTTCGCGGCCCGTTTACCAGCCGGCAGACGGGTCACAAATATAGGTAAATAATCACAACATCTGAGTCCTAACATGGGAAGTCTTCAACGGATCTTCAGCTTGGCATATTTTAGCAGCAATTGCTTTTGTCCTGCGGCCGGAAAGAATACGGTCGCCTTCCGGTTTTCGGCGCTGCCCTCGATCTTCAGGATTTTTCCTTTACCAAAGCGTTGGTGTTCGACTTCCATGCCGGCTTGGAGTGCGGAAGAATCATCTGCTTCAAAAGGTGCCTCCGGCTGGGTTGGCTTGGAAATCTTTACCAGCTTTCGTTGGAGGGTGTTGATGGCTTCTTTCTTCTTCACCTGGTATTGTTTCTCCACGCTTTCAACGGCAGAGCGGATGGCTTTGCGTTGCTGCATGTTCGGGAGTTCGAGGTATTGCTCATCGATTTCTTCCAGGAACCTGCTCGGTTCGCAATGTACCAGATTGCCCCATCGAAAACGGGAGGTGGCGTACGACAGAAATGCACGTGACTTGGCCCGGGTGATGGCCACGTAGAACAACCGTCTTTCTTCTTCCAGGTCGGCCCGTGAATTAACGGACAGTTGCGAAGGGAAGAGGTTTTCTTCCATCCCAACCACAAAAACATAGGGAAATTCAAGGCCCTTGGCTGCGTGCACGGTCATCATCAGCACCCGATCCGGGTTTTCCTCATCGTCCCTGTCCGAATCGGTCAGCAGGGCGATGTCTTGCATGAAATCGGACAACGTCTTCTGCCTTACTTCACCCGTCACCATATCCAGTTCCTCTTTGTCGCAAAAGGCACGCACCCCGTTCAGCAATTCCTGGATGTTCTCATACCGGCTGATGCCCTCGGGTGTTTTGTCGTCATAAAGGCTTTTCATCAACCCGGATGTGGATGCAATCTCTTCCGCAACTTCGTAAGCTGCTTTTAAAGACTGCAACCCGTGAAAATGTTTGATCAGCGCCGAGAAGCCGTTGAGTTTGGATTGCACCCCCCGGTTGAAGTGCTGGTTCAGGAGGCCCGGGTTCTGTAACACCTCCCAGTAGCTGTTGCCACTGGATGTGGCCAGGAAACCAAGTTTGTCTACCGTGGTTTGCCCGATGCCGCGGGCCGGGTAATTGATGATGCGTTTCAGGGCTTCTTCGTCATGCGGGTTGATCAGCATCCTGAAATAAGCCAACAGGTCTTTGATCTCTTTGCGCTGGTAAAAAGAGATGCCACCGTATATTTTATAAGGTATGTTGAGTCTTCGGAACGCTTCTTCCATGGCACGCGATTGCGCATTGGTGCGATACAGCACGGCGAAGTCGCTGTTTGGGTGCTGGCCCTCCATCTTCAGTTGAAAAACCGATTGGGCGACCCATTTGCCTTCTTCCTGGTCGCTGTGGGCCCGCATGACGCGGATGGGTTGGCCGGCTTCGTTGGCGGTCCAGACTTCTTTGCGCAACCGTTCCCGATTGTGCGATATCAGGCTGTTGGCTGCATTCACGATGGTTTGGGTGGAACGGTAGTTCTGCTCGAGGCGGAACACCTGCAAATCCGGGTAATCTTTTTCGAAATTAAGGATGTTCTGAATGTTTGCACCACGGAAGCCGTAGATGCTTTGGGCGTCATCCCCTACTACGCATATGTTCTGGTAAGCGCTGGCCAGTTTTTTGATGATCGCGTACTGGGCGTGGTTGGTATCCTGGTACTCATCCACCATGATGTAGCGGAACTTGTGTTGATACTTGTGCAGAACTTCCGGAAATTCTTTCAGCAGGCGGTAGGTGTTCACCAATATGTCGTCGAAGTCCATGGCTCCCGCCTTGAAGCATCTTTCCGAATAAATCTGGAAGATGGTAGCCAGTTCGGTTCTTCCTGAAGCATGATCGTCAGACTGAATATTGGGATCCTGTTTGTATTCGGCTACCGAGATCAGGCTGTTTTTGGCTGAAGAGATGCGATGCAACACGTAGCCGGGCTGGTATACCTTGTCATCAAGGTTTCTTTCTTTGATGATGCTACGCAGCAGGCTTTTGGAATCATCGGTATCATAAATGGTGAAGTTGGACGGGTAGCCGAGCCTTTCGCCTTCCATGCGCAGGATGCGGGCGAATACGGAGTGGAAGGTGCCCATCCATAGGTTCCGGGCTTCGTGATCACCGACAATCTCCATGATGCGGTTTTTCATCTCACGGGCAGCCTTATTGGTGAAGGTGAGGGCCAGGATGTTAAAGGCATCCACGTCGTTGCGCATCAGGTGAACGATGCGGTAAGTCAGCACGCGGGTTTTGCCGGAGCCGGCTCCGGCGATGACCATGACAGGTCCTTCAAGGCATTCGATGGCGTGGCGTTGCGCATCATTCAGGTGATCCAGGTATCCCATGCCCCAAAAGTAGCATCATTGGCACGGTCTGGCAAGTAAACTTTTCAACGGGTTCATCGATGGTTGATTCCGTGTTCCGGTGCCCACAAAAATCACCTGAAGGTTGTGCTTTGAAAATGGGACAAAAGAATGTATTGAAAATCTTCATCCGGTATGTTGGTTTTTTAAAAAATCCTTGTACCTTTGCAGCCCCTAAATTGGGAGAAAACTTGAATAAAAGGCCCCCGAATACTGAAAATTAAAGAAACAAGAGAATGCCTACAATTCAGCAATTGGTAAGGAAAGGACGTAAATCGATCGTCTCCAAAAGCAAGTCACCGGCATTGGATTCCTGTCCGCAACGGAGAGGAGTTTGTGTGCGCGTATATACCACAACGCCCAAGAAGCCCAACTCGGCCATGCGTAAAGTTGCACGTGTGCGTCTGACCAACAGCAAAGAGGTGAATGCTTATATCCCTGGTGAAGGTCATAACCTGCAGGAACACAGCATCGTGCTGGTTCGTGGAGGTAGGGTAAAGGACCTTCCGGGTGTACGTTACCACATTGTTCGGGGCACCTTGGATACTTCAGGTGTGGAAGGCCGCAAACAAAGAAGGTCAAAATACGGTGCAAAAAAACCCAAAGCGCCTAAAGCATAAATGTTAGTTCAGCCATGAGAAAAGGAAGAGCAAAAAAGAATTATCTGCTGCCGGATCCAAAATTCAAGGACACCCTGGTAACACGTTTTGTAAACGACCTGATGTTGAGCGGTAAGAAGAGCATCGCATACGAGATTTTTTACGGTGCTATTGAGCGTGTGAGTGAGCGTACCAAGGAAGACGGTCTGGAAATCTGGAAAAAGGCGCTGACGAATGTCACTCCCCAGGTTGAGGTGAGAAGCCGTCGTGTGGGTGGAGCCACCTTCCAGATTCCTCAGGAAGTTCGTCCGAGCAGGAAGACTTCCCTGGGCATCAAATGGCTGATTAAGTATTCAAGGGAGAGAAAAGGCCGCAACATGAGCGACAAACTGGCTGAAGAGATCATTGCAGCGTCAAAGGAAGAAGGAGCGGCCTTCAAGAAGAAGGAAGATACACACCGCATGGCAGAAGCCAACAAGGCGTTTTCACATTTCAGGTTCTAAGCAGGAGAAGCAACAATGAGTAATCTTAAACAAACAAGGAACATCGGTATCATGGCGCACATTGATGCCGGTAAGACCACCACTTCCGAGCGCATCCTGTTCTACACCGGTGTGAATTATAAGATCGGTGAGGTGCACGATGGTGCGGCTACCATGGACTGGATGGTGCAGGAACAGGAGCGCGGTATCACCATTACCTCCGCTGCTACCACATGTTTCTGGACTTACAGAGGAGAGAAGTTCAAGATCAACCTGATTGATACTCCGGGCCACGTAGATTTTACCGTTGAAGTGGAGCGCTCCCTGCGTGTACTTGACGGTGCTGTGGCTCTTTTTTGTGCCGTGGGTGGTGTTGAACCCCAGTCAGAAACCGTATGGCGTCAGGCCAATAAGTACCACGTTCCGAGGATTGCTTTCGTGAACAAGATGGACCGTTCAGGTGCCGATTTCTTCAATGTGGTTGACCAAGTCAAAACCCGTTTGAGCGCAAAACCGGTTCCCCTGCAAGTTCCCATCGGTGCCGAAGAAACTTTCAAAGGTGTTGTGGACCTGATCCGCAACCAGGCCATTGTATGGGACGAGGCATCTCTTGGTGCCAAATATGACGTGATCGATATCCCGGAAGACCTGAAGGAAACCGTTGATCAGTGGAGAAGCCACTTGATCGAGTCGGTAGCTGAATACGATGATCAGCTGCTGGAAAAATTCTTTGATAATCCGGATTCTATCTCCGAAGAGGAGATCACGGCGGCGATTCGCAAAGCCACCATCGATATGACCATCGTTCCGATGATGTGCGGATCTGCATTCAAGAACAAAGGTGTACAAACCATGCTGGATGCAGTGACCACTTTCCTGCCCAGTCCGCTGGATGTACCACCCGTACATGGAGTAAATCCTGATACCGGTGCAGAAGAAGTTAGAAAAGCAGATCCTTCCGACAAGATGGCCGCCCTGGCCTTCAAGATTGCTACCGACCCGTATGTGGGCCGTCTGGCATTTTTCCGGATGTACTCAGGTAGCCTCTCAGCAGGCTCTTACGTCCTGAACACCAGGTCGGAGAATAAAGAACGTATTTCCCGTATCTTCCAGATGCACTCCAACAAGCAAAACCCGATCGAAAAGATCGAAGCCGGTGATATCGGCGCTGCTGTTGGCTTCAAAGATATCCGCACAGGTGATACCCTGTGTGATGAGAAGGCACCGATCGTACTGGAAAGCATGAGCTTCCCTGATCCGGTGATCGGACTGGCCATTGAACCCAAAACACAGGCCGATGTGGATAAGCTCGGCGTAGCGCTGGGTAAACTGGCTGAAGAAGATCCGACCTTCCGGGTACAAACCGACGAAGAAACCGGTCAGACCGTGATCAGTGGTATGGGTGAGCTGCACCTGGATATCATCGTGGACCGTCTGCGCCGTGAGTTCAAAGTTGAATGTAACCAGGGTGCACCCCAGGTTGCCTACAAGGAAGCCATCACCAAACAGGTTGAGCATCGTGAGCTGTACAAGAAGCAAACGGGTGGTCGCGGTAAGTTCGCCGACATTTATGTGAAGGTAGGTCCCCGCACGCTGAAGGAAGAAGATGTACCCGGACTCGAATTTGTGAACAAGATCAAAGGCGGTAACATTCCGAACGAATTCATTCCGTCCGTTGAAAAGGGCTTCAAAAACGCAATGGGAACCGGCGTATTGGCAGGTTACCCCTTGGAAAACCTTTCGGTGGAATTGTTCGACGGATCTTACCACGATGTGGATTCTGATTCTCTGTCGTTCGAAATTTGTGCACGTGCAGCGTTCCGTGAGGCTTGCAAGAAAGCCGGACCGGTGTTGTTGGAGCCCATCATGAAGGTGGAAGTTGTAACCCCGGATGAATACATGGGTGATGTTGTGGGTGACCTCAACAGACGCCGTGGTCAGATGGAAGGTATGGATTCCCGTGCAGGTGCCCAGGTGGTGAAAGCGAAAGTGCCTCTGTCGGAAATGTTCGGTTATGTGACCACGTTGCGTACCCTGACCTCAGGACGTGCCACTTCTACCATGGAATTTTCTCACTACGCTGAAGTTCCGCGTAACATTGCGGATGATGTGATATCAAAAGTCAAAGGTCAAAAAGCTGAAGAAGTTTAATCTCATGAGTCAAAGAATCAGAATCAAGCTGAAGTCCTACGATCACAACCTGGTGGATAAGTCCGCCGAGAAGATCGTGAAAACCGTGAAGTCAACCGGTGCCGTGGTAAGCGGTCCGATCCCGTTGCCTACACATAAAAGGATTTACACCGTGTTGAAGTCGCCGCACGTCAACAAGAAGGCAAGAAACCAGTTCCAGTTGAACGCCTACAAGCGTTTGATGGATATATACAGTACAACTTCCAAAACGGTTGATGCACTCATGAAACTGGAATTGCCCAGCGGAGTGGAAGTTGAAATCAAAGTCTGACGATTGCATTTTTAAGATACAGCCATGGCAGGTATTATTGGAAAAAAGCTGGGGATGACCAGCACGTTTTTGGAAAACGGTAAGAACATCGCATGTACGGTGATTCAGGCCGGTCCATGTGTGATCACCCAGGTGAAGACCGCTGAAAAGGATGGATATGAAGCCGTTCAGCTTGCCTTCGATGATAAGAAGGAAAAGAGTGTGACGAAGGCCGAGAAAGGGCACTTCGCCAAAACCAAAGCTACACCCAAGCACAAGGTGGTGGAGTTCCGGGATTTTCCTGAAGCGGGAAAAGAAGGGGATGCCGTAACCGTGGGTATTTTCCAGGAGGGAGATTGGATTGATGTGATTGGAACAAGCAAAGGAAAAGGCTTTCAGGGCGTTGTGAAAAGGCATGGTTTCAGTGGTGTGGGTGACCGCACGCACGGACAGCACGATAGACAGAGAGCCCCCGGTTCGGTAGGCGCTTCTTCTTTCCCTTCAAGGGTATTCAAGGGAATGCGCATGGCAGGACAAACAGGTCATGCACGTGTAAAAGTGCAGAACCTACAGGTAGTTAAAGTAGTTCCGGAAGAAAACGTGCTCATCGTGAGCGGCGCGATCCCGGGCCCCAAAGGATCTTATGTCCTGGTTGAGAAATAATAAAATTTGACGGTCACATGGAATTGACGGTAGTAAATATTCAAGGTAAAAAAACGAGCAAAAAGGTTAAGCTCAACGAAGCCATCTTCGGTATCGAGCCCAATGACCATGCCATTTACCTGGACGTAAAGCAGATCCTTGCCAACCGCAGACAAGGTACCAGCAAGGCGAAAGAGCGCAACGAGATCAAGGGTAGCACGAAGAAACTCCGCAAGCAAAAAGGCGGCGGCGGCGCCCGTGTGGGTAGCATCAACAACCCTTTGTTCAGAGGAGGTGGTCGTGTGTTCGGTCCGGAACCCCGCAATTACATCAACAAACTGAACAAGAAGGTCAGCCGTCTTGCAAGGATCTCTGCACTGGCTCATAAGGCAAAGGACAATCAACTGACCGTTCTGGAAGATTTTTCTTTCGACAACATCAAGACCAAGCAGTATGCCGACATGCTGAAGAGCCTGAATGTGGATGGCAGAAAGTCGCTGCTTGTGATCGACAAGGTGGATAAGAACATTTTGCTTTCTGCACGCAATCTGCAGAACGCCCAGGTGGTTCAGGCAAGTGATATCAATACGTATGATATCCTCAATGCCAAAGGACTGCTGGTTACCGAAAGTTCACTGAAGGCGATTGATAACCTCTTAAGCGAATAACGATGAGTGTAATTTACAAACCACTGATCACCGAAAAGCAAACGGCAGCAACCGAAAAGCTGAATCAGTATGGCTTTCTGGTTGACACCAAAGCCAACAAGGTTGAGATCAAAAAGGCCGTGGAGGCGATGTACAAAGTCAAGGTGGATTCTGTGAACACCATGAAGTACAAAGGCAAGGCAAAGTCCCGCTATACCAAACGCGGTTTCTTTTCAGGAAGGACCAATGCTGTGAAGAAAGCGGTTGTATCCCTGGCTCCAGGTGAAGCAATTGATTTTTACAGCAACTTATAAGATTAAGATTAGATAAGGATCATGGCACTAAGAAAATTAAAACCCGTAACGCCCGGTCAGCGCTTCAAAGTGATCAGCTCTTTCGAAGCGATCACTACCGATCGCCCCGAGAAGTCGTTGTTGGCCAAGAAGAAGAGTTCAGGTGGCCGTAACCGCACCGGTAAAATGACTGTCCGCAACATCGGCGGTGGTCATAAGAAACGTTACCGTGTGGTCGACTTCAAACGTGATAAACATGGCATCCCTGCAACGGTGAAAACGATCGAGTACGATCCCAACCGCAGTGCACGTATCGCCCTGTTGTTCTACGCCGATGGTGAAAAGCGTTACATCATTGCTCCCGCCGGACTGGAAGTAGGTCAGGAAGTGGTATCCGGTAAAGGTGCAGCGCCAAGAACAGGCAACGCCCTCTTTCTGGCAGAAGTGCCACTGGGTACCGTTGTGAGCAGCATCGAACTGAATCCGGGCGCAGGTGCGGCCCTTGCACGCAGTGCCGGAACTTCCGCTCAGCTTGTGGCCCGCGAAGGAAAATACGCCACCATCAAATTGCCTTCGGGTGAAACCCGCATGGTACTGACCAGCTGCCTGGCAACCATCGGTGCTTCATCCAACTCAGATAAATCATTGGAAGTTTCAGGTAAGGCCGGTCGCAGCCGTTGGTTGGGACGCCGCCCCCGCACAAGAGGTGTGGCCATGAACCCGGTCGATCACCCGATGGGTGGTGGTGAAGGTAAGTCTTCAGGTGGACATCCACGTTCCAGAAAGGGTTTACCTGCCAAGGGATACAAGACCCGCTCCAAGAAGAAGTCATCAAATCGTTTCATTGTAGAAAAAAGGAAGAAGTAAGCCATGGCACGTTCCCTGAAAAAAGGCCCTTTTATCGACCATAAGCTGGAAAAACGTTCCCTGGAACAAGTAGCCAGCGGAAATAAAAAAGTGATCAAGACATGGTCCCGCCGATCAATGATCGCTCCCGAGTTTGTAGGATTGACCTTCGCCGTACACAACGGAAATAAATTCATCCCTGTGTATGTAACGGAAAACATGGTGGGTCATAAACTTGGTGAGTTTGCGCCGACACGCACGTACCGTGGTCACGCAGGACATAAAAAAGACAAATCCTAATTCATTAACGGATCATGGGAGCAAGAAAGAAATTACGCGCTGATGCGATCAAAGAGGAGAAGAAAAGCCTCTACTATGCCAAGCTGAACAATTGCCCTACTTCCCCCAGGAAGATGCGGTTGGTTGCTGACATGGTGCGCGGTTTGGATGTATACAAAGCCCTGAGCATTTTGGAATACAGCTCCAAGGATGCTGCTGGCAGGGTGGAAAAGTTGCTGAAATCTGCGATCGCGAACTACGAGCAGAAGTCAGACCAGCGCGCCGACGAGAGCCTCTTTGTGAAAGAGATTCATGTGGATCAGGGTCGCACCCTGAAGCGTATCAGCCCGGCACCACAAGGTCGTGCACACAGGGTTCGTAAGCGTTCCAATCACGTTACGCTGGTACTCGGAACCCGTGAGGCAATTGAACAAAAAGAAGAAGTTAAAAAAGAAGAAAACGCGAAATAAATGGGACAGAAGTCAAATCCGATCAGCCTTAGGCTGGGTATCATCCGCGGTTGGGATTCCAATTGGTACGGAGGCCGGAACTACACCGAGAAACTGGTGGAAGATTACAAAATCCGCCAGTACCTCAACGCACGTCTTTCCAAGGCCAGCATTGCCAAAATCGTGATCGAAAGAACACTGAAGCTGGTAACCGTGACCATCCACACCGCCCGTCCCGGAATCATTATCGGTAAAGGAGGAAAGGAAGTTGACAAGCTGAAGGAAGAATTGAAGAAGATCACCCGGAAGGAAATCCAGATTAACATTTTCGAGGTAAAACGCCCCGAACTGGATGCCCGTCTGGTGGCCGAAAGCATCGCCAAGCAAATCGAAGGCCGTATCTCTTTCCGCCGTGCCATGAAAATGGCGGTTGCCTCTACCATGCGTATGGGCGCGGAGGGAATTCGTGTAGCGGCAGCCGGTCGTTTGGGTGGTGCTGAAATTGCCCGGACCGAAAAATACCGTGAAGGACGTGTTCCCTTGCATACCTTCCGTGCGGATGTAGACTATGCATTGTGTGAAGCACATACCACCTATGGCCGTATCGGTATCAAGGTGTGGATTTGCAAAGGTGAAGTTTATGGCAAACGCGACCTGTCGCCCAACGCTGCCATGCAACAAAAGGGTGGATCGCCTAAAGCTCCTCGCGGAGGCGGTTCCAGGAACAAATAAGTTTGATTATCGAAATCTGAATATACGTCATGTTACAGCCAAAAAGGACCAAGTACAGGAGGCAGCAAAAGCTGAAGGGATCGTTGGACGGCAATTCCGGCCGTGGACACCAGATCTCTTTCGGATCATTTGCCATCAAAGCCCTCGAACCGGGCTGGATCACCAGCCGGCAGTTGGAAGCTGCACGTATTGCGGTGACCCGTCATATGAAACGTGAAGGCCAACTGTGGATCCGCATCTTCCCTGATAAACCTATTACCAAGAAGCCCGCGGAAGTACGTATGGGTAAAGGTAAAGGCGCCCCCGAATATTTCGTGGCGGTTGTAAAGCCGGGTCGCATCATGTTTGAAGCAGACGGCGTATCTCAGGAACTCGCGCAGGAAGCCATGCGCCTGGCGGCTCAAAAGCTTCCGATCAAAACCAAGTTCATTGTCAGAAGGGATTACCAGGAATAAGCAAGATCATGAAACAAGCTGTAATCAAAGAATTGGCATTATCCGATCTGAAAGATAAGATCGAGGAGCAGGAAGACCTGCTTAGCAAGCTGGTGATGAACCATGCAGTGGCTACCATTGAAAACCCGATGAAGATCAGGTACACGCGCAGGACCATTGCACGCCTGAAAACAGAATTGAACAAAAGGACGCAAGCCGCAGCGGAAACCGCTGATAAAAAATAAGAGCCATGACAGAACAAGTCGTTGATAAGCGTAACCTCCGCAAGGAACGTGTCGGAGTGGTCACCAGCAACAAGATGAGCAAAACCATCGTGGTGAAGGTTGAGCGGAAAATGAAACACCCGATTTACGGGAAGTTCATTAAGAAGTCGAAAAAGTTCACGGCTCACGATGAAAAGCAGGAATCTAACATCGGTGATACGGTGAAGATCATGGAAACCCGCCCGATCAGCAAGAGCAAGCGCTGGAGACTGGTGGAGATCATGGAGAAGGCCAAGTAACGAGTTTAAAAGATAAATTATTCATTGCGATGATACAACAGGAATCCAGACTGACCGTAGCTGATAACAGCGGTGCCAAAGAGGTGCTTTGCATCCGGGTACTCGGTGGCACAGGCAGGCGTTACGCATCCGTGGGCGACAAGATCGTCGTCTCGATCAAGAATGCAATTCCATCCGGCAACGTGAAAAAAGGTAGCGTTTCCCAAGCGGTGGTTGTGCGCACCAACAAAGAGGTAAGAAGGGAAGACGGCTCTTACATCCGTTTTGATGACAATGCTGTTGTATTGCTGAACAACGCAGGTGAAATGAGAGGTACCCGTATCTTCGGTCCGGTTGCACGTGAACTGCGTGAAAAGAAATTCATGAAGATTGTTTCGTTGGCACCTGAGGTGCTTTAAGATTCAAACGTTATGGTAGCCAAACATAAAATCAAAAAAGGTGACACCGTGATGGTGATTTCAGGTGTAGCCAAAGGCCAGCAGGGCAGGGTACTTGCGGTGCTGATTGAAAAGAACCGCGTACTGGTGGAGGGTGTGAACATGATTTCCAAACACACCAAACCCAATGCGGCCAACCCACAGGGTGGAATCGTGAAGAAGGAAGCCCCCGTTCATATCTCCAACGTAATGTTGGTTGACGGTAAAGGCAAACCGCAGCGTGTGGGTCGGAAACTTGAAAAGGAAAAACTAGTCAGGTATTTCAAAAAAACCGGAGAGATCGTTAAGTCATGAATTACGCACCAAGATTGAAAGAGCAGTACCGCAACGAAATTGCCGGTAACCTCCAGAAGCAATTCGGATACAAGTCCGTTATGCAAGTGCCGCGCCTGAAGAAAATCACCCTCAACCAGGGTGTAGGTGCAGCGGTTGCAGACAAGAAAATGATCGAATCAGCGCTGACTGAGATGAGCATGATCACCGGACAAAAAGCCGTTGCAACGAAATCGAAGAAGGACATCTCCAACTTCAAGTTGCGTAAAGGCATGCCCATCGGTGCAAGGGTGACCCTGCGCGGAGATCGCATGTACGAATTCCTGGACCGCCTGGTGGCCGTTGCACTGCCCCGTATCCGTGACTTCCGCGGAATCAGCCGCAAAGGTTTTGACGGTCAGGGAAACTATACGCTCGGTATCACAGAGCAGATCATCTTCCCGGAGATCGACATTGATAAAGTGGCAAAGATCACAGGCATGGACATCACTTTTGTAACGTCTGCCCAATCCAACGAAGAGGCTTTCGCCCTTCTGAAAGAATTCGGTTTACCTTTTAGAAACGCATAACTATGGCCAAGGAATCCATCAAAGCAAGAGAAAGAAAACGTCAGCGTATGGTCGCACAATACGCCGAAAAAAGGGCGGCTCTGAAAGCTGCAGGCGATTATGTAGGCCTCAGCCGTTTGCCCCGCAACTCATCCCCGGTACGTCTGCACAACCGCTGCAACATTTCCGGTCGTCCGAAAGGCTACATGAGGCAGTTCGGTATTTCGAGGGTCCTTTTCAGGGAACTTGCTGCTGAAGGAAAGATCCCCGGTATTACAAAAGCAAGCTGGTAAGAATCATATAGTAAGACAAAGCCATGACGGATACCATTTCAGATTTTCTGACCCGTATCAGGAACGCCGCAAGAGCCCGCAAAAGGGTGGTGGAAATTCCTGCCTCCAATATCAAGAAGGAAATGACAAAGATCCTTCGCGAGAAAGGATATATCCTCGACTATAAATTCGAGGAAGGCCCGACCGCTCAGGGTACCATCAAGATCGCCCTGAAGTATCACCCGGTTTCCAAACAGCCTGCCATCCGCAAGCTGCAAAGGGTGAGCAAACCGGGTCTGAGAAAGTACTCCGGTACATCAACCATGCCCCGCGTGATGAACGGTTTGGGTATCGCCATCCTCTCCACATCAAAAGGTGTGATGACGGATAAGGAAGCCAGAAAGGAAAATGTGGGCGGAGAAGTATTGTGTTATATCTATTAAGCTGAATTAAGCGGAAGCGTTATGTCACGAATTGGAAAATTACCCATCACCTTGCCAAGCGGCGTTCAGATTCAGGTTTCTGATAAGAACCTGGTCACAGCCAAAGGCCCTAAAGGTGAATTGCAACAAGCCGTTGATCCCGCCATCAAAGTGGAAGTTCAGGAAGATAAGGTGGTAGTGAACCGCCAGACCGACCAGAAGCAACACAGGGCCATGCACGGTTTGTATCGCTCACTGATCCAGAATATGGTCAAAGGCGTGCACGAAGGCTACAATGAAGAACTGGAACTGGTGGGTGTGGGTTACCGCGCCAACACCAAAGGTCAGTTGCTGGAACTCAGCCTTGGCTATTCACACAACGTGGCTTTCGAACTTCCGAAAGAAATCAAGGTGGAAACCAAGGCCGAAAGGGGACAGACTCCCCGTATCCTCCTGGCATGTCACGACAAGCAATTGTTGGGTCAGGTGGTTGCCAAGATCGTTTCACTGAGGAAACCCGAACCTTACAAAGGAAAAGGTATCAAGGTGATCGGCAGACAGTACCGCAGAAAAGCAGGTAAAACAGCTTCTAAATAATTGAGACATGACAGTAAAAACCAAAGCAGACCGTAGAAGCCGGATCAAAAAACGGATCCGAAAAGTGGTGAAGGGAACGACCGAAAGGCCACGCCTGTCAGTTTTCCGCAGCAACTCCGAGATCTACGCACAGTTGATCGACGACCTGGAAGGTAAAACCCTTTCTCACGTGTCTTCACGCGAAAAGGAGATCTCCGGAAAAGGAAAGATCACAAAAACCGAACAAGCGCGTCTGGTGGGTGAAGCCATCGCAGCCAAGGCAAAGAATGCCGGCATAGAAAGCGTGGTATTCGACCGAGGCGGTTACCTGTACCACGGCCGTGTGAAGGCACTGGCTGATGCAGCACGTGAAGGCGGACTTAAATTCTAATATTGGAAAATGGCACAAGCAAACGTAAAAAGAGTCAAGTCTAGCGAGATTGAACTGAAAGATAAACTCGTTAGCATTCAACGCGTGACCAAGGTGACCAAGGGCGGTCGTACCTTCACTTTCTCCGCCATCGTAGTGGTGGGTAACGAGAATGGTGTGGTGGGATACGGCCTGGGTAAAGCGAAGGAAGTAACCGAAGCCATCGCCAAAGGAATTGACGACGCCAAGAAAAACCTCATCCAGGTGCCCATCGTGAAAGGTACCGTGCCGCATGAGCAGGTGGGTAAATTCGGTGGCGCCCTCATTCTCCTCAAACCCGCATCCAATGGTACGGGAGTAATCGCCGGTGGTGCCATGCGTGCTGTGCTCGAAAGCGTGGGTATCAAAAACGTATTGGCCAAGTCCAAAGGTTCTTCCAACCCGCACAACGTGGTGAAGGCCACCATCGATGCACTGCTGAATATGCGTGATGCTTATGCCGTGGCCCAGACCAGAGGCCTCGAACTCGAACAAGTTTTTAATGGTTAAGAGCAATGGCAAACAAAGTGAAAATAAAACAGGTAAAGAGCGCCATCGACCGTCCTGAAAGACAAAAAAGAACCCTCGTTGCATTGGGTCTGAAAAAGGTAAATCAGGAAGTGGAAGTGGAAGCTACTCCGCAAACACTGGGGATGATCCAGGCGGTAAAACATTTGGTTGAAGTTGTTGAAAAATAATACGAAGCGAAATGAACTTACATAACCTAAAACCGGCGCAGGGATCTGCCAACAAAACCAAGAAACGCCTCGGCCGTGGCCAGGGTTCAGGACATGGCGGAACAGCTTCCCGCGGACATAAAGGTGCCAAATCACGCTCTGGCTATAAAAGCAAAGTGGGATTTGAAGGTGGTCAGATGCCCCTCCAGCGCCGTGTACCCAAAGTGGGATTCAAAAACCCCGGTCGCATCGTTTTCCGTGGCATCAACCTGGATACACTTCAGCAACTTGCCGAACAACACAAGGAAACCGTTGTGAATAAGGAAGTGCTGATCAACCATGGCCTTGCATCCAAGAACGACATCATCAAGATCCTCGGTCGTGGTGAACTGTCGGCCAAGCTGGAGGTAAGCGCGGAAGCCTTTTCCAAGGCTGCGGTTGAAGCCATCGAAAAATCCGGTGGTAAAGCAGTGGTGGTGAATCCGAAGGCTACACAGAAACTGAAGCTGGTGAAGTTCCAGAAGCATACCAAGACCAACGGAACCAGCAATGCGGCCCCTAAGGCAGCAGCCAAGACCAAAAAGAAAGAAGAAAAAGTATTAGCTGAGAAGCCAGAATAATTCGCATGAAGGATTTCATCAATACCATTCGCAATATCTTCAAGATTGAAGATCTGAAGATCCGGATCCTGAATACGCTGCTGTTCATTCTGGTTTATCGTATCGGCTCCTACGTAGTGCTTCCGGGTGTAAACCTGGCGGCCCTCGAAGCATCCAGGGCGCAAGCCAAGGGTGGCGGACTGATCGATATCCTGGACATGTTTTCAGGTGGCGCATTCTCCAATGCTTCCGTCTTCGCGCTTGGTATTATGCCTTATATCTCGGCTTCCATTGTGATACAGCTGCTAACGATCGCCATCCCGTATTTCCAGCGCTTGCAGAAAGACGGTGAAAGCGGTCGCCGCAAGATGAACCAGATCACGCGTTACCTGACCGTTCTGATTACTTTGGGTCAGGCCCCCGGTTATCTGGCATCCCAGCTTCCCAAAGAAGCCATCATGTATGATTCAATGGCTTTCTTTTGGATCTCATCTTCCATCATTCTGGTGGCGGGTACCATGTTTATCATGTGGCTGGGTGAGCGCATCACCGACAAAGGTATCGGTAACGGTATCTCTCTGATCATCATGATCGGTATCATCGCCCGTCTGCCGTTTGCATTCTTCGCTGAATTTGCGGCGCGCATGGAAAAAGGAGGTCCTATCATGCTGCTCGTGGAAATGGTGGTGTTGCTACTGGTGATCGTGTTCGCCATCCTGCTTGTACAGGGTACCAGGAAGATTCCCGTTCAGGTGGCCCGGAAGATTGTGGGCAACCGTCAATACGGTGGTGCACGCCAATACATCCCATTGAAAGTGAATGCTGCCGGTGTTATGCCGATCATCTTTGCCCAGGCGATCATGTTCGTTCCCATTACACTCGCAGGGTTTTCAGAAAACCTGACAGGAATGGCAGCGGTGCTGTCCAATACACATGGCTTCTGGTACAACTTCCTGTTCGCCATGCTGATCATCATCTTCACATACTTCTACACGGCCATTATCGTGAATCCCCAGCAAATGGCTGATGACCTGAAGAAGAACGGCGGATTTATTCCGGGTGTAAAGCCTGGAAGAAAAACTTCCGAATACCTTGATAACGTACTTTCACGCATTACCCTGCCGGGTTCCATTTTCCTGGCGGTAATTGCAATCCTGCCGGCGTTTGCCGCTATTGCGGGTGTGAATAACCAATTTGCCAACTTCTACGGTGGAACCTCCCTGCTGATTCTGGTGGGTGTGGTGCTGGATACACTCCAGCAGATCGAAAGTCACCTGTTGATGAGGCATTATGATGGACTGATGAAGAGTGGTAGGATCAAAGGAAGAGGAACACCTACTTCAATGACGACAGCCGTGCAGGCATAGTTCGACTGTATGATCTATCACAAGACAGAAGAAGAAATAGCGTTCATCAGAGAAAGTTCTTTGCTTGTTTCGAAAGCCTTGGCGGAGGTCGCCAGGGTGATTAAGCCGGGTGTAACATCCCTCGAGCTTGATAAGGTGGCCGAAACCGTGATCCGCGATCATGGAGGCGAGCCGGCTTTCAAGGGTTACCGGGGATTTCCAAATACCCTCTGTGTGTCACCTAATGCACAGGTGGTGCACGGAATCCCGAACAACGAACCTTTTCAGGAAGGGGATATTGTTTCGGTGGACTGCGGGGTGTTGAAGAACGGTTTTTACGGCGATTCGGCCTTTACTTTTGCCATTGGCGAAGTTCCTGCGGATGTAGCCCTCCTGCTGAGGGTGACCCGGGAAAGCCTTGACAAGGGAATTGAAAAGGCGGTGGCCGGAAACCGGTTGGGTGATATCGGATACGCCGTTCAGTCCCATGCAGAAGCAAATGGCTTCACAGTGGTACGCGAGTTGGTCGGACACGGCATCGGAAAAAACCTGCACGAAGAACCTGAGGTTCCTAATTACGGACGCAGGGGAAACGGTGTGAAGCTATCGGAGGGAATGGTGATTGCCATTGAGCCGATGGTGAACCAGGGAAAACGTAGCATCCGGGAACATGCCGACGGATGGACGATTACCACGACAGACGGAAAGCCGTCAGCGCATTTCGAACATACCGTGGCAATCGGAAAAGGCAAAGCAGAGGTATTGTCTACCTTTGCATGGATTGACGAAGTGATTGAAAATAAAACTGAAGAAATAAAGAATGGCTAAACAGCCGAGCATAGAGCAGGATGGAGTAGTAAGGGAATCCCTTTCCAATGCGATCTTTCGCGTGGAACTGGAGAACGGACATATGATCACCGCTCATATTTCAGGCAAAATGCGGATGCATTACATCAAGATATTACCAGGTGATAGGGTGAAGATAGAAATGTCTCCCTATGACCTGACCAAAGGAAGAATTTGTTACAGATACTAAACCAGGAGGAACTATGAAAGTCAGAGCTTCCATCAAGAAACGCAGCGCCGAGTGCAAGATCGTAAAACGCAAAGGCAGGCTGTATGTGATTAACAAAAAGAACCCAAAGTTCAAACAAAGACAAGGATAAATGTATCCGGCTCACGCCGTGGTAAAACAACAGCTAACGTATGGCACGTATTGCAGGTATTGACATTCCAAAGGACAAACAAGGAGAGATCAGCCTCACCTACATCTATGGTATCGGACGTCGCACCGCCCAGAAAATTCTCGATGAAGCGGGTGTGGCTAGAAATGCAAGGGTACAGGATTGGTCCGATGAAGAGGCGACCCTGATTCGCAAGATTGTTCAGGACAAATACAAGGTGGAAGGTGCGCTTCGCTCCGAAGTTCAGCTGAACATCAAACGTTTGATGGACATCGGTTGCTATCGCGGCATCCGCCATCGACTGGGCCTGCCCGTACGTGGCCAGACGACCAAGAATAATGCACGTACCAGAAAAGGAAAGAGAAAAACCGTTGCCAACAAGAAGATGGCAACCAAGTAAACGGATATAGGTAAACATCATGGCAAAATCCACATCAAAAACCACGAAGAAGAGGTCGGTGCATGTAGAATCGCACGGAAGGGCAACGATCCACGCCTCTTTCAACAACGTGATCGTTTCACTGTCCAATGCTCAGGGTCAGGTGATTTCCTGGTCATCCGCCGGAAAAATGGGCTTCAAAGGATCCAAGAAAAATACACCGTATGCCGCTCAGCAAGCAGCATCCGACGCGGCCAAAGTAGCGTACGACCTCGGCTTGCGTAAGGTGAAGGTGTATGTGAAAGGTCCAGGTGCAGGCCGCGAGTCCGCTATCCGTACCATTCACAATTCTGGTATCGAAGTGACAGAGATCGTGGATGTGACCCCGCTGCCGCACAACGGCTGCCGTCCGCCCAAGAAAAGAAGGGTATAATCATTAGCAATCATAGAAACCGAAATAAAGAAAGACTCAAGGAATGGCACGTTACAGAGGACCTAAATCCAAGATCGCCAGAAAATTCGGGGAGCCCATTTTCGGGCCCGACAAGGTGCTGGATAAGAAAAACTATCCCCCTGGCATGCATGGCCAGATGAAGCGCCGCATGAAGCAGTCGGAATACGCCGTACAGTTGCGTGAAAAGCAAAAGGCCAAGTATACCTACGGCATCCTCGAAAAACAGTTTTCAAACCTGTTCGAGAAAGCATCCCGCAAAAAAGGTATCACTGGTGAAAACCTGTTGCAGCTTTGTGAAGCCCGCCTGGATAACACCGTGTTCCGCCTTGGACTCGCAGCCAGCCGTCGCGCTGCACGCCAGTTCGTGAACCATGGTCACATCACCGTGAATGGCGATATCGTGAGCATTCCCTCATACAGCCTGAAAGTGGGTGATGTGATAAGCATCCGTGAGAAGTCACGTCAAATGCAACCCATCCGTGAAGCGATTGCAGCCGGTAACAAAGAGTTTCCCTGGCTGGAGTGGAATCCGGATACCCTGAAAGGCACGGTGCTGGCAGTTCCCGAACGTGACCAGATCCCAGAGAACATCAATGAGCAGCTGATTGTGGAATTGTACTCCAAATAATCACTGATCCTATAGTCCACCATATAACCAACAGATACACATGGCCATTTTAGCATTCCAGAAGCCTGATAAGATCATCATGCTGAATTCCACCGAGCAAAGAGGGCAATTCGAATTCCGCCCCCTGGAACCCGGTTACGGAATCACCATCGGAAACGCCCTCAGGCGCATTCTGCTGTCTTCACTTGAAGGATTTGCCATCACCTCCGTTCACATCGAAGGTGTGGACCACGAGTTCTCAACCATCAAGGGTGTGGTGGAAGATATGACCGACATCATCCTGAACCTGAAACAAGTGCGTTTCAAACGTCAGATCGAATCCACCGAAACAGAAAAGGTGCATGTTTCCGTGAGTGGAAAAAAACAACTCACAGCCGGCGACATCGGTAAATACACTTCTGCATTCCAGGTACTGAATCCGGATCTGGTGATTTGCAACATGGACCCCGGTGTGAAACTGAACTTTGACGTGACTGTCAACAAAGGTCGCGGCTATGTACCCGCCGAAGAAAACAAGGTGGAAGGACAAGCTGTCGGTGTGATCGCTGTGGATGCCATCTTCACACCCATCAAGAACGTGAATTACAGCATCGAGAACTTCCGTGTGGAACAGAAGACCGACTATGAGAAGCTCGTAATGGATGTGACCACCGACGGTTCTATTCATCCGAAGAATGCACTCAAGGAAGCGGCCAAAATCCTCATCCACCACTTCATGCTGTTCTCCGATGAGAAGATCACCATCGATACCGAAGAAAAGGCAGAAACCGAAGAGTTCGACGAGTCTTCATTGCACATGCGTCAGCTGCTGAAAACCAAACTGGTTGATATGGACCTGTCTGTTCGTGCACTGAACTGCCTGAAAGCAGCCGATGTTGAAACCCTGGGTGACCTGGTGTCTTTCAACAAAAACGACCTGCTTAAATTCAGAAATTTCGGAAAGAAGTCCCTGACCGAACTCGAAGACCTCGTACATTCCAAAGGCCTGACCTTCGGCATGAACCTGGCGAAATATAAACTGGATAAGGACTAAGATTACCGCATTAACTGTAGATAGAGGAATTAACGATGAGACACGGAGATAAAATCAACAACCTCGGCCGCAAGGCGCAACATAGAAGAGCTATGTTGGCGAACATGGCCATCTCGCTGATCAAGCACAAACGGATCAATACCACACTGGCCAAAGCCAAGGCGCTGAAAACCTACGTGGAGCCGTTGATCACCAAGTCGAAAAGCGACAATACACACTCCCGTCGTGTGGTGTTCAGCTACCTGCAGGACAAATACGCGGTATCCGAACTCTTCCGCGAAGTGGCCGTGAAAGTCGCCGATCGTCCGGGAGGTTATACCCGCATCCTGCGCACCGGTATCCGCAAAGGAGACAATGCGGAAATGTGCCTGATCGAACTGGTGGATTTCAACGAAACCCGCCTGAACGCAGCCGGCACCGATAAGCAAGCCAAGGCAACCACACGCAGAAGCCGCAGAGGTGGCAGCGCCAAGAAAAAGGCCGACGCCGGTGATGCAGAAGCCAAGGTGGAAGAAGCACCCAAGGCAGAAGCCAAGAAAGAAGCAGCTCCCAAAGCCGAAGAGAAGAAAGAAGAGAAATCCGAAGGCGGAGAGGAAAAAGCTGCGGAGTAAATCATTCCTCACAAAACTTCATAAGGCGGTCATTTTGACCGCCTTTTTTATTGCTCGTTGGTATGTGCGGCCACTGTTTCCAATGCCCGCCTCGCCTGGTTGATATGCCGCTCGGTGTGACCCTGTATGATGGTCAGGCAATCCCTCAGGCTATATGTGACCAAACCTGAAGCTGGCGAGGTTACCCTGGTTTTGTCCACATCCAGTTCCGATAACTGTCCTACCCAATCTTGCCACTGCCGATATTCGCGAAGAAAGGCTTCCACAATGTCTGCAGGTACCCGGCTCCGGGTCGATTGGAAGGCAGGCGGCGATTTGTAAGGCTTCTTTACAACCGGTCCGGTGGATTCTATCAGCAACCTGCCGAAGTACCCGCTGAACGGACTGCTATGTTCCCACCAGTTGGGCTTATAGGTTCCGGACACCAGCTTGGTAAACAGCGGGTGATAGCTCCGGCTGGTGGTGATCAGGTGATCCAGGCATTCTCCCACACTCCATTTTTTCGGAGCGGGCTGCATGTTCAGCGTCTCACCGTCCAGCGACCCGAATTCGGCCGAAACCTGCTCCGATAATGATTGCGCTTTGTGCTGAATTTCTTTAATAAATGCGGGGTCCTGCATGGCTTGTCATTAAAATGTACCGCAAGGTAATACATCCGGTGGCGAATCCCATTCGCCATCCTTATCTTTCCGTTTCGAAAAAAGTGCGCGCAAGACTTCGTGGAAAACCGGCTATTTTCCATATATTTGCGGCGCAAAAAACATAAAAGCCACCACGACCCAGGCACATGAAATACTTCGAAAAATCCCCGGCGGTACTGCTCCTTGAAGACGGTACCGTTTTTTATGGCCGCTCGGCTGGGAAAATTGGAATCGCGACAGGAGAGATATGCTTTAATACGGGCATGACCGGCTACCAGGAGGTCTTTACCGATCCCTCGTATTTCGGACAGATCATGGTGACCACCAACGTGCATGTCGGCAACTACGGCGTGCATAAGGATGAAGTGGAGTCGGATTCCATGAAGATCGCCGGCCTCGTTTGCCGCAACTTCACCAGCATGTATTCGCGTAAGGATGCCACCGGTGATATCCAGGACTATTTCCTGGAAGAAAACATGGTCGCCATTACCGATGTGGACACACGGGCGTTGGTTCGCCACATCCGCAGCAAAGGCGCCATGAACGCCATCATTTCTTCCTCCGACCTCGATATCGAATCCCTTAAAAAGAAACTGGCCGCCGTGCCTTCCATGGAAGGACTTGAACTGGTCTCCTGCGTATCCACCAAGGAAGCCTATGACTTCGGTCCGGCTACCGCCGATTACAAAGTGGCCGTGCTCGACCTCGGTGTGAAGAAAAACATCCTGCGCTGCCTGGCCGATCGAGGATGCAGCCTGAGGGTGTTTCCGTACGATACATCTTTTGAAGACCTCATGGCCTGGAGCCCCGACGGCTTCATGATCTCCAACGGCCCCGGCGACCCCGCTCCGTTAACCGGCGTGGTGGATACCATGAAACAAATCATCGAAAGCGGATTGCCCGTATTCGGCATCTGCCTGGGACACCAGATCATCGCACTGGCAAACGGACTGCATACCTACAAAATGCACCACGGCCACCGCGGCATCAACCACCCCGTGAAGAACCTGGCCTCCGGCAAATGTGAGATCACCTCACAGAACCACGGGTTCGGCGTGGATGCCGAAGATGTGAAAGGCAACCCCGACATCGAAGTCACCCACGTGAACCTGAACGATCAAACCATCGAAGGTTTCCGCCTGAAAAAACACAAAGTATTCTCCGTACAGTACCACCCGGAAGCATCTCCGGGTCCGCATGACGCCAGTTACCTCTTCGAGGAATTCATCACCCACATCAAAGAAAACACCAACATCAACGCATAGCACCCATGGGACAAATCGCCGCCATCCACGCCCGTCAGATTCTCGATTCAAGAGGCAACCCCACCATCGAGGTGGAAGTATTCACAGACGCAGGAGGGCAGGGCAGAGCAGCCGTTCCTTCCGGTGCATCCACCGGTAAACATGAGGCGGTTGAACTGCGCGACGGCGACAAAGGCCGTTACATGGGCAAAGGTGTGACCAAAGCCGTGCAGAACGTGAACAACGTGCTCGCCGAAGAACTGCGTGGCATGTACATCTTCGACCAAACCACCATCGACCGCACCATGGTGGCCCTGGACGGAAGCGATAACAAAGCCAACCTCGGCGCCAATGCCATCCTGGGCGTGTCCCTGGCATGCGCACGTGCGGCAGCCGAAGAACTCGGACAACCCCTGTACCGCTACGTGGGTGGCGTGAACGCCAATACACTTCCGGTTCCCATGATGAACATCCTGAACGGCGGCGCACACGCAGACAACAAAATCGATTTCCAGGAATTCATGATCATGCCCACCGGCGCGGAAACGTTTTCCGAATCCCTGCGCATGGGAACGGAGGTCTTCCACAGCCTCAAGAAGGTACTGAAAGATAAAGGACATTCCACCAACGTGGGCGACGAAGGCGGCTTCGCACCCAACCTGGCTTCCAACGAGGAAGCCCTGAAGGTGGTGATCCAGGCCATCGAAAAAGCCGGGTATCGTCCGGGTGAAGACATCTTCATCGCCATGGATGCTGCCGCTTCCGAACTCTATGACGCCAAAAAGAAAAAGTACCACTTCAAATGGTCGTCCGGCGAATACCTGACGTCATCCGAAATGGTGACCTTCTGGGCTGATTGGGCCAACCGTTACCCCATCATCTCCATCGAAGACGGACTGGATGAGGACGATTGGACCGGCTGGGTGGAACTGACCGAAGAACTCGGTGAAGAAGTGCAACTCGTTGGTGACGACCTCTTCGTAACCAACGCCGAAAGATTGGCGGAAGGCATCGGTCGCGGCGCTGCCAATTCCATTCTCGTGAAGGTAAACCAGATCGGTACGCTGTCGGAAACCATGGCAGCCGTGGAAATGGCCCAGCGCAACGGCTACTTCTCCGTGATGAGCCATCGCTCCGGTGAAACGGAAGACACCACCATCGCCGACCTGTCCGTTGCCCTGAAAACCGGCCAGATCAAAACCGGTTCGGCTTCCCGTTCCGACAGGATCGCCAAATACAACCAGCTGCTTCGCATCGAAGAATCACTCGGTGACAGCGGACACTTCCAGGGCCGCAACTTCTACTTCGCACGGAAGTAAGCGAACTTCTTTTTACACATCCGGTGGGCATGACCGCTTTCTCATAAAAGCGTACCGAATATTTATTTGCCCGTATCTGACGTATACGTACGCCGGTATGCTCCCGTTCTCCGGCTAAAACGCCATGAACGCCAAACCTTTGATTTATCTGGCAGGTTGCCTGCTGGTAGTTGCCTGTAAAAAGAAAGAGTTCCCTGAAATTCCCACAGGGCCGGTCATCGATAGCCTGGGTACCAGCGATGCCTATTGTCCTACGAAAGAGGGAACCTATTGGATTTACCAGCAGCAATTGTTGGATACCAATAACGTGGTACTTGATTCACGCATCGACAGCGATTATGTGATGAATGATACCATTGTCATCCGGGGCCTCATCTTTCATCATGTCAAAACAAACTCACCTTTTGGAAGTGCCTTTGAACTGTTCCGGGATTCTGCCGGATATATGGTGAATTCGGATGGTAAGATCCTGCTGGCGCAACAAAATTGGGGTGATGTGGCGGAAGCAGATACCGTACCCGGCTCGTGGGTTATCACCACGCGCATCCGCAATGACCTCGGACCGGTTGCAGTTCCTGCCGGAAGTTATCCCGACGTAGTCTCTGCTGAATATGAAGTGGAATACCTCAATCCGGCCAACCCCTTGTATGGCCCCAGCCGGTATGCCTACCGCCATCATGTAAAAGATGTAGGGGTGGTTGAAGAAGTTGCCTTTTATATGGGTAACTCCAATACCATTGTGCGAAAGTTACTGAGGTACAGGATCGGAAAATAACCATTGAACTGCCTTCCCGGAACCGTATGCCACCGGGAAGGCAGCTTTGCTTACATTTGTGAGCAAACCCTGAACACCCCATGGCATACCGCTCCCTGCAGGATTGTATCCGCGACCTTGAGAAAAATGGCCACCTCGTCCGCATCCGCACCGAAGTGGATCCCGACCTGGAAATGGCGGCCATCCATCGAAGGGTGTTCGCAGCCAAAGGTCCTGCCATCCTTTTCGAAAACGTAAAAGGTAGCGAGTTCCCTGCGGTGTCTAACCTGTTCGGCGACATCAACCGCACCCGTTTCATCTTCCGCGATACGCTCGACCAGGTGAAGGCACTGATTGAAATGAAAGCCGATCCGGGGAAGGTACTGAAGCACCCGGTCAGGTATTTTGAGTCCGCCCTGCACGCCATATTCGCCCTGCCGAAGAAGCGAAGCAGGGGCCCCGTCCTCTACCGCGAAACCACGCTCGACAAGCTGCCACAGATCCGCGCCTGGCAGATGGACGGCGGTCCGTATATTTTCCTGCCGCAGGTTTTCACCGAAGACCCCATGCAACCCGGCGTGATGCATTCCAACCTCGGATGCTACCGCGTGCAGATGGCCGGTAACGACTTTGTGCCCAACAAGGAGATGGGCCTGCACTACCAGATCCACCGCGGCATAGGCGTGCACCAATCGAAGGCGAATGAGCTCGGACAGCCCCTGAAGGTGAGCATCTTCGTGGGCGGGCCTCCCTCGCATTCCTTCGCTGCCGTGATGCCGCTTCCGGAAGGCATCAGCGAACTCACCTTTGCCGGTGCGCTCGGCGGAAGAAGGTTCAGGTACATCCGCAAAGACGGACACGTGCTTTCCGCAGATGCCGACTTTGTGATCACCGGAGAACTGCACCCCGGCGAAACCAAACCGGAAGGTCCGTTCGGCGACCACCTCGGTTACTACAGCCTTACCCATCCGTTCCCCCTCATGCGCGTGCACAAGGTGTACCACCGGAAAGGCGCCATCTGGCCGTTCACCGTGGTGGGGCGACCACCCCAGGAAGACACAAGTTTCGGTGCGATGATCCACGAATTGGTGGGGCCGGTGGTGTCGAAAGAGATCCCCGGACTGCACCGCGTACACGCCATCGACGAAGCAGGCGTACATCCGCTGCTGCTGGCGGTGGGCAGCGAACGCTACACACCTTACCTCAACGAACGACGTCCGCAGGAGATCCTTACCATGGCGCATGCCATCCTCGGGTTCGGACAGATGTCGCTCTCCAAATACCTGTGGATCGCTGCCAGGGAAGACAACCCCTCCCTGGACGTGGAAGATGTGCAGGCATTCTTCATGCACATGCTGGAGCGGGTCGACTGGAAACGCGACCTGCACTTCGATACCCAAACCACCATCGATACGCTCGACTACAGCGGCGACGGCCTCAACAGCGGATCCAAACTGGTGGTGGCGGCAGCCGGTGAGAAAAAACGCAGCTTAACGGACGCTGTTCCGGAGGGACTGAACCTATCTGCCGGCTTCTCAAAACCCCGCACGGTGTTCCCGGGTGTGCTGGCGATCAGCGGTCCGCCCTATACCGACAGGTCCGCCGGCGTGCAACACATGCACCAACTCGAACAGGCACTGGCAGGCAGCAACATGGAAGGCCTGCCCCTTGTCGTACTCTGTGACGACAGCGAGTTCACCGCCGCCTCCCACGGCAACTTCCTCTGGGTGACCTTCACCCGTTCCAACCCGTCGCATGACATCGGCGGGGTGGATGCCTTCACCGACAACAAGCACTGGGGATGCCGTGGCAGCCTCGTCATTGATGCCCGCATCAAGCCGCACCATGCACCCGTGCTGGAAGAAGATCCGGCGGTGGCGGCGAAGGTGGATGCGCTGGGGAAAAAAGGCGGAGAGCTGGAGGGAAGGATTTAAATAATTAGGAATTATTAATTAGGAATTAGAAATTGATCCTCCGTGCCGGGGCGGTGAGGGGTATGGGTGTGTGGTTGAGGGGAGATATTGGAACATTGTTTCAAGCGCCATCTGGGGTTTACATTTGGCCCATACATTTAGGTAGGCAATCGGGTGTATGAACAAGAGAAATTTACAAATCATCATGGCTGTATTGGGATTGATCCCAATCGCTACGGGACTGATCGGATTCACAGGCATCAACGACCCTATTTATGAGGGGCTCATTGATTCGCATTTTGTGCTGTTGGACAGCAACCTGAGATTTTTCAGTGGCATTTGGATCGGGCTGGGATTGGCAATGTTCAGCATCATCAGATCCATTGAAAAGGAAAAGAGGATTTTTCGAATCATCTGGATATCCATTTTCATCGGTGGGCTGGGCAGGCTGTTGTCGATGGTATTCACAGGCGTGCCTCCGATACCTTTTGTCGGATTCACCGTGCTTGAAATTGTAGGGGCGCCCTTCTTTATTTACTGGCAACATAAGATTGCGAAGGAGGAGAATTGAGGATGCTGTTGGGTTGTTGGGTAGGTATCGCATAGGTAACCCGGTTCATGTTAACAAGCGAAGAAGAACCGGGACATACTTTCATCGATGAATAGAAGAATCCCAACGGGATTCAATGTTTACAGAAAACACGATGAGTGAAGAATTCTGCGACCCCAACGGGGTTGTACATTTTCATCTCTATACAATGCGCTATAAACGTTCAATGCGAATGGCATTGGGTTCCCGCCAACAATTCCCAGATTGGCGCCTTAAGGTGATTTGTCGGAGGTCACAAATTGTTACCTCCAATGTGGGTAGAAGGTGGGGAAGGGAATGGTGGGGAGATGGTTTGGTGTGGGATGGGGGAAGTTGTATATTTTTGAATAAAGCAGTTGATGTTAGTAAAAATTCCGCCGATGAATTTCAATAATATAGAGGACATAAGGAGAAATGGTTTCACAGGATTTGTAACTGTCACGGAACTTTGGACAGATAAATCCTGTATTCCAAGAATGAAAGGAGTTTACTTAGTAATTGATCCGACTTTCAAGAAGACGGAATTTATTAACCCAGGAGTGGGTGGATTTTTCAAAGGGAAAGACCCCAATGTTTCAATAGAAGAACTGAAAATTAATCACGTTGAAAATTCACAAGTTCTTTATATAGGAAAGGCAGGAAGCCCAGCGGGACAGGCGACATTAAGCTCAAGACTTGGACAATATCTAAGATTTGGAGAGACTAAAAACGTTGGACACTGGGGCGGAAGATTAATTTGGCAACTTAAGAACCATAGAGCCTTGATTTTTTGTTGGAAACCGACACCAAATGACGACCCAAGAAAAATTGAAAAACAATTGCTGAGCGAATACATAAAACAATTTGGAGCAATGCCGTTTGCAAACTTGGTCGGATGAGACCTCAAGTCCATCGCAGCTTACCAAAAGCCTGCAGCTGTCAGACAAAGGTTGCACCAGTCTTGGGTAATCCTTTGACATTTGCTGCGAACCTGTTCACCGCGTTCATGTTGCCAAGCGAAGAGGAATTGGGATATATATTCATCGATGAATAGAAGGAATCCCAACGGGATTCAATGTTTATAGAAAACACGATGAGTGAAGAATTCTGCGACCCCAACGGGGTCGTACATCATCATATCTAAACGATTCTCAACAGACCTTCAATGCGGATGGCATTGGGTTCCGGCTTCAAGGCTGGCGCCTATATTCCCAAGCATGGCGCGAATTTTTGCGGGAGTCGTAAGGGGAAGTTAATTTGTGCCGCAGTTCATCGTAGTTTGCAAAAAGTTGTGGGAGGTTAGGCGAAGGTTTTACCTTCGTCTGGTTATCCCTTAGCATTTGCTACAGATACGAGTTCCGTGGAAATTATGGGAATAGTTGCATACCTTAGAAGCATAGACCATTGTACACTGCAACTAGTCAACAGATAAATGCGAATGTGCATGAGAAACAACTTACAAACAATGATGGTTCTAACTGCTTTTGTTATGGGCATAGGAATCATTCATTCTTGTAAAAAGAAGGAACAAACCACGGACACAGCTGCGGATACGGACAAAGAACTATACGAAATGGCCAAGGTAACAAGTGGCTTTACCTGGTTCAAAAATTCAAGTACGGTATTAAGCAGAAGTGCCGGAAGCGGACATCAGCAGCTGTTTCTGAAAACCCGCTATAACATGATTGCCGCTACAAAACTGGATTCAACCGGTAAGATCATGTCCGGTGCGACATTTCCGGAAGGATCCTTGATTGTGAAAGAATTGTTCGGCGATTCAACAACACTTGAACGCTATGCGATTCTGTATAAAAACGCGTCAAGTGCAGATGCAGATGACAAGGGTTGGGTGTGGGGCTATATAAATGCAGACGGGAGTGTAGCAGAGTCCGCAACTAAAAAAGGCATCTCTTGCATAAGCTGTCATTCCCAAACCGACAACATTGACTATATGTTAATGAATAAATATTTTCCCTAGTGTATTGCAGCTTGCCAAAGGTCCGCAGCTGTTAGGCGAAGGTTGCACCTTCGTCTTGTTATCCTCCTACGTTTCCTGCACAACCGTTTAACCGGTTTATGTTGACAAGCTGTGATGACCGGGATAAACATCCATCGATGAATACAAGAATCCCAACGGGATTCAACGTTTATAGAAAACACGAACGTTGAAAAGATTCTGCGACCCCGCTGGGGTCGTACATCATCATCCATACAATGTTCTATAAACATTCAATGCCGCTGGCATTGGGTTCCCGCCAACAATTCCCTTTTTCCTCACAGTTTACCAATGTCCGGTTGATGTTAGGCGAAGGTTGCACCTTCGTCTTGTTATCCTGTAGCATTTGCTACGAAACCGTTCATTTCTATTAAACGGGAGAAAGTGATGTACGAACTTGCATGAGACGACAACCGGACAACGAGAAAGCGATCTTTGTCGCATGCCAATCCCGAATACCTCCGTTGTTCCCGATGAAGTGTTGCTGCATAAGATCTACCTGATCCGCGGTGAGAAGGTGATGCTGGATCGTGACCTGGCGGAGTTGTACGGGGTGGAGACCAAGGTGTTGAAGCGTCAGGTTCGGCGAAACATCATTCGGTTCCCGGAGGATTTCATGTTTCAATTGACATCTGAGGAGTATCAAACTTTAAGGTGCCAATTTGGCACCTTAAAACAAGGTACACATAGCAAGTACCCTCCTTATGCTTTTACCGAGCAAGGCATATCCCAGCTGTCAACCGTACTTCACAGTGAACGGGCCATTCACACGAACATACACATCATTCGCCTGTTTACCCGCATGCGCAAGATGATGCTGACCCATGCAGACCTGTTGGTGAAAATGGAACAACTGGAGAAACGTATGACGGACCAGGATGGAAAGGTGAAGCTGTTGTTCGACTACCTACGCCAGTTCATCAGGGAAAAGGAAACGCCGGTGGAGAAGGTGGGATATAGAATGGGAAAATAGAAATGGATCATGGTTGAACGTAATGAATCACTGGTTCCCGATGAAGTGTTGCTGCATAAGATCTACCTGATCCGCGGTGAGAAGGTGATGCTGGACCGCGATCTGGCGGAGTTGTATGGTGTGGAGACCAAAGTATTGAAACAAGCCGTACGCCGGAACATAAAAAGGTTTCCGGAGGATTTCATGTTTGAAATGACATCCACAGAACTGGAACATTGGAGGTCACAATTTGTGACCTCCAACTCAGAGAAGAAAGGATTGAGATATCGGCCATTTTGCTTCACGGAACAGGGAGTAACCATGCTGGCGTGCGTTTTGAACAGCGATCGGGCGGTTCAGATGAACATCCGTATCGTGAGGATTTTTACCCGTATGCGCAAGATGATGCTGACCCACGCGGACCTGCTGGTGAAGATGGAACAATTGGAGAAACGTATAACCGATCAGGACGACAAGGTAAAGCTGCTGTTCGATTACCTGCGCCAGTTCATCAGGGAAAAGGAAACGCCGGTGGAGAAGGTAGGATACAGGATCGGGAAATAGAAATGATAAGTTGGGGATGGATCACCCGAAAACCCAAAGCAAAAAGCCTTATGGTGTTAACATTGGATCTGATCCGATACAAGGGAAAGGCCCATGTGCGTATTTCGTTTCCGTTTGACCGGCCGATGATCGGTAAAGTGAGGTCAACCGGGATATGTTTGTGGAGCGCTTCCCGTAAGTGCTGGCACATGCCCTATTCCGTGTCGAATTTGGAACGGTTGATCGCGGCTGTGGGTCCGGGTGTGGTGGTGGACCGGAAACCGCTGGACGAAGCGTTGCCGAAACCCATGCACCCGCTTTCAGCAAAGGCATGTGAGCGATTTTGTGAATGGATGGCCGGACAACGGTATGGTGAACGTACCGTGGCGGTATACGGCGGTATGATCCGATCCTTTTTCACCCACTACCATACACTGACGCCGAAGGACATCACCATGGAGCACGTGAAGGATTACAACCACAAGGTGGTGGTGGGGAAGAACTATTCGGTGAGTTACCAGCGTCAACTGGTGGGAGCCATCAAATTGTTTTATTCGCTGACGCAGGACCGCTCACTGGACATCGAGGCACTTCAGAGGCCCAGGAAGGAAAGGAAGCTTCCGGTGGTGCTGTCGAAACAGGAAGTACTGGCCTTGCTGATGGCGATACGAAACCTGAAGCACCGTACGGCTGTGGGACTTTTGTACGCGGCCGGTTTGCGTATAAGTGAATTATTGGCATTGCGGATTGAAGACATCGATTCGGGAAGGATGCAGATCCGTGTCAGGCAAGCCAAAGGGCGGAAGGACCGGTATGTGACCCTTTCGGAAAAAATATTGGTTCTTCTGAGGAATTATTATGTTGCATATAAACCGAATACATATTTGTTCAATGGCCAGGGGCGGGAGATGTATTCGGCGGTAAGCATCCGGAAGGTACTGTTGGAGGCAGCCAGGCGGGCGGGCATCCGTAAGCGGGTTACACCGCATATGTTGCGTCACAGTTACGCCACGCATTTGCTGGAGGCGGGAACGGATTTGAGGTATGTGCAGGCTTTGCTGGGACACAGCAAACCGGAAACAACAATGATTTACACACATGTCAGTCAGCGCTACCTGGGAACCATTCCCAGTCCGTTTGACCAGCTGATGGAAGGCCAGGCATGGCACAGTGACCTGGAAGGGAATAAAGGGATAAAAGGTAGTGATATCCGCTGGGAATTGGGGGAATAGTTGTAAATTTTGGAGCGATATAACCAGTTACCCACAAGCTAAAAAATGCCGCTGAACAAGAAAAAGAAACAACTCCTGAATGACTTTGCCAATCAAAGTGACAAACTGTTTGACCTTGGAATTATTAGGACAGACAGCTTCACAGGCGAGATTGGAGAGTATGTAGCGTCTGAAGTATTTAAGTTCAGAAAAACGGACAGAGTTACAAGAGCTGTTGACGGAATTGATACCAAAGGGAAAACATATCAAGTAAAGGCGAAAGTGATTGAATCAGATAAAGTCAATTACGGGATTGGCAATCTTGACATTGAATCAATCGATTACTTGGTTATAGTGTACTTCACTCCAAACTATGAGACAAAAAGAATAATTCAAATTAAATCCACACAACTTCCAAAAGGGAAAGTTGGTATTAGCAATAAGTTCCTGAACTCAATCACTTACAATTCAATTGACGGTTCAGAAGTCAAACTCCCAGCCTCCAAACAAAAGGAAATCAAAAAATTTGGGGAGCTATATTGCTTATTACAGTCAGAAGAAATTATTCGTAGTAGAAGAATTGTTGGAGACCTTGGAGAATATTACGCGAGCCAAGAACTCAATCTCACATTAAATGAAAACAAAAATGAAAAAGGAGTTGATGCCTATGATAAAAAAGGAATCAAATACGAGATAAAGACAAGAAGGGTTTATGAAAGTGGCAGACGAACGGGTAAATCGAGACGACTTAATAATCTCGTTGGCAAAGACAGCAAGTATTTAGTTGTTGTTGCATTAGATAGGAGCTTTCGCTGTGCAGGTATGTGGTTGATTCCAATGGCAAATGTCCATAACCCGAAATCTGCACATTTACAAATCGTGAACACAACCCCAGGGACAAAGCGAATTGTTAAAAGCCGAATAAGTTGGTTGAACTAATAAATAAAAAAAGCCTGTGGGTAACAAAGGCTATAAAATATAGGGCAGTCGGTGCGAACCGCAAGCTTCGGTCTTTTCAAACTGCACTTCGTCCGGTGGACAGAAACGCGCTCGAAAAGCCCTACATTTCATAGCCAAACCGTTACCTGCAAGCCTAAAAAGACGACAGTGCATAAAATGAACGATATGACAAGACAGCAAAACATAACGGGACAAACGAAACCACAGACAGCCGACCCCAAAGCCCACGCTTCTGTATTTTTATTTTTTCCCACCGCATTTTTTAAAAACAATTTTAGCCAGATGCACAAATGGCACATTTCGTTTTGCCCGATACACAAGCCGACCCTTCGCAAAACCAAAAGAGCCATTTTTTGCCAACCTTGAAAATAGGAGAAAAATGAATATAAGTTTAACTTTAAAATCAAGATAAAATGAAAAAACCTCTATCAATTCTTATTGGAATTAGCTTGGCATTTCCAATATCTAATTATGGGCAACAGCCCATTAAGCCGAATGAATTCAAAGTAGGAATATTCGGTGCAACCTCATGCAAAACTCATATTGTGAGTGGATGTGAACTCCCTTTTGAAACACCTTTGGACAATGGGTATAAGACAAGTGTTTTAAATATTTTATCTGATGACGGATTTAATATTTATCAAACTTATTCCCCAAATGAATGGATTTCTGAAAGTTTCTTAAAAAGTTACTTGAAATTATCACAAGCAAACAACTTCAAAGTCGAATTAGGTGCCGGACATTACTATAAACCTACTGTTGATATAAATGGTAACTATTTAGGATATGGGACAAATGTTTACGATAATTGCGGTAATTCTATCGGAGTTTGTCAAAACCCTTATTCTCAAAATTATTTTCGTGCCAACATAAATAATTTCATCAATAATATTTACAAGGTTTCTCCATATAAGGATATAATTTGGGGTTATCATATATGCGAAGAAGCATCTTATTATCATTATCAACATTTTGCAAATAACTGTCAGGGAAATGTTTGGGGTAATCCAAGTTATTTTAAAAATGTTGAAACTCCTCCCACAAATGTCAACAGCGCAATTTCTTATTTCAAAAATTCCCTTTCATCGGCAGGCATAACAAATCACAAAATGATTGTGATGGAAGCCAACCACCACAAAAACATCAATGCTAATACAAACGATGGTGAAGGATCATTTAATCCACAGCAATATATTCAACTCTTAAACAAAAATGATAATAGGGATATATTTTTTGAAGGATCATACACACAATTTCCATCATCAGGATGGATAAATCAAAATTACTCTGGAATGTTCAGTAATGGCTTCCATTACCTTGGTGCATTTAAGTCAATTGATTATGCAAAAAGTTATTCTTCTGAAGTTCATAAGGTCATCAATATTGAAGGCACTTCAGTCGGCTCAAATTATTTAGCACATTACCATTCAAATCTTAGCATTCCAAATGCAAATTGGCTTTGGTTTCAGGCATATACATCAATTATTCACGGAGCTAAAGGTATTTGGTTTTGGGACATTAATTATTCTTGGAACTCTGGTGAAACAAATAGCTGGAATAATCCATCTATACCTAATAGATATGACAGAAGCTATTTCCCTGCAAACTATCGGAATTATACTGCATACCTTGCCCAAGAACTGCGATTATTATCTAACAAAAATATTATCAGTACAGATGCAAATACAATAGTTGCTACAAAAACCGATTTTGCTGACCCGAATTGTATCGTTCCTGCTGCAATATCCTATATTCCAACATATTTACCTTCTGAGAAGCGAACAGAAAATTACGGCTTGCGCTATACCATCAGAAGCAATGGAACAGAAACTTATATGATAATTACAAATCCTTTGAATGTTGCAGTTTCAGTAACACTAAATTTTTCAAATTCTTCCAATCAGCAAATCCAAAGTTCGACAGGTGTAAATGTTCTATTTGATAATAATCAATACCCTGTAACAAGTAGCAGTTATAAGGTAAACAGAAATTCAAATATAAATCCGACAAATGGCACTGTTGGCAGTCAATATTATGTTGGGTATGCTTCCAATAAGCAATTGCCTATTTCTTTCGGCCCAATGGACGTAAAAATTCTAAAGTTTGTTTCTACTCCACCAAACTATAATAATGGATGGAATATTGCATGGTCAAACTTTGGAAGCGGCAATATTAATGGCCATAATGTTAAGGACGGAGATTTATTCTACACAGGCGATTTCGATGGAGATGGGACAGAAGAATTATTATGTGTAGGATATACTGGTGGGACAAATGACTGGATTACTGTTTTAAAATATGTAAATGATAATTGGGAATGGCATTGGAGCAATTATGGCTCATCATCTGCTGGTAATGGAATATATCCGTACCGTAACAATTTTATTGTTGGGGACTTTGACGGTGACGGAAAAGATGAACTTCTTGGGAATGATATTAACGGCTGGACTACATTATTCAAATTCAATAGCGGTAATTGGCAGTGGACTTGGTCTGACAATGGAAATGCCTCACATCCCATAAGGCCATATAAAGACAAATTTTATGCAGGAGATTTTAACGGGGATGGGAAAGATGAACTATTTGGTTGCGACCTTCCAAATGGATGGACGACAACATTCAAATGGAATGGCAGCAATTTTATTTGGGACTGGTCAGATTATGGAAGCAATCATGCAATAAGACAATATAGAACGAATATGCTACCTGGTGATTTTGACGGGGATGGCAAAGTTGAAATGTTAGGATTTGATAGTTGGTCAACGCTTTTCCATTTTGATAATGGCAACTGGCAATGGGGATGGAGTACATATGGCGCAAATGATTTTAATGGATGGACATATCCACCCTTAACTACTGATAGAATTTTAGCAGGAAATTTGGATTCAGACAACAAAGACGAATTATTTTTCTTACAAACTCATTCTACTGCTGCATGGGCAACCACAATGGATTTGAAAAATGACCAAAGCGGTTGGAATTGGAACTGGTCTGCAAATCCGCAATATAGTGTTCCTTTTATTGATGACTGGCCATTGGCTGCAAATGGAGGTAGTAATACAAGATATTATCTTGTAAAGGCAAAATCAAACGAACCAAAATATTTACTAGCCATGCGCAAATTTTGTGGGAATTATTTGGTTAATATGTATAAGACAAATAGCCCGGCCAATTATAAAATGGCAGGTATGGATTTAGAGAATGATTCTATTGCCTTTGTATCTGAAAATGATATTACCGTTTTCCCCAATCCTTCTGATGGGAAAATACAAATTTTGTCAGAGAAAGAAGATATTGAATCTATTGAAATCTCTGACCCAAGAGGTCAAATCATTTACAGCGAAAAATACAATTCGCAACGGAAAATAGAGATAGACCTCTCAAAATATCCCACAGGAATCTATTTAGTGAAAATAATCAATAATTCAAATTCAGTTTCAATTCGTAAAATAATCTTAAACAAATAAGAATAGTAATGATGGAAAAAATCAAGTCGGTGTATAGATTTCTATCACCAAAATTTCAGAGCATTCATTTAGAATACAAAGTAACTGCTAAACCAAGGTATGGGCATGGTAATCCTGCCCATACCCTTTTATTCGATTTAATAAACAGGAACAGACCTTTGTACAAAGACCTTTTAGAGTCATTCTTAAAATATATTGAAAGAATGCACGAAATTAAAGATTCAAGTAATGAAACAGATGAAAATAACCCTACTTGGAATAATGGTTTTCTGCCGGGACTTGATATTGTTGGTATTTATGGAATCATTGCAAAATATAAACCCGCAAGATACATTGAAATTGGTTCAGGAAATTCGACCAAAGTAGCACGAAAATCTATTAAAGAAAACAATTTAAATACTGAGATTATTTCCATTGACCCTTTCCCTCGAGCCAATATAGACCATTTAGCGGACAGGGTTATTAGAGAGCCTTTTGAAAACTTGTCTGATAATAAGTTCATCATTGAATCATTAATTGAGAATGATATTTTATTCATTGATAATTCTCATCGTGTTTTTCCTAATTCTGATGCAATGATTTGTTTTTTGGAGCTACTTCCATTTTTAAAGAAAGGAGTTATTGTGCATATTCATGACATATATCTTCCTTTTGATTATCCTCAATTTATGTGTGATAGATTTTACAACGAGCAGTATATGCTTGCGGCATTTATTTTAGCAAATCCCGAGAAGTTCAAAACTATTTTGCCAAATTATTTTATAAGTGAGGATGCAGAACTGGCAAAGATTATTTCACCTATGTGGAATCATCCGAACCTGACTAATGTAGAAAAACACGGTGGGTCATTTTGGTTACAGATAAATTAAAAATATCATTCCTAAAGCAAGCACTTTTGCAATTCGCACAAGCCAGTGCACAGACCCAAAATTGCAAAAGAGCTCGCTTTGCCAATGTAGAGAAAAATTGTTAAAAAAAAATCCCAACGCTAAAAAAAATAAAAATACACCAACGCACGATCCGATGCAAACAACAGACAATGGACAATGACACAGAAACTCAATTTTGACAAAGCACAAAGCGACACGGTGGACAGAAGGCCAGCAGGTAACAGCGTGTATGTGCAATAGCGGGTGAAGTGGTAAATCGAAGGTCTGTGCATTTAAGAAACTTTGTGCCAAACGGAAGAGTATGTGCTTCTAATCCGCTACTGCACATACACGCAAACCGTTGGGCACAATATGAAGACAATCACAATTTTATTCACGCTCCTGACTTTACTTTCATGTGGTTCTAATCAAAAAAAGGAAAACAAAAGGAACAATGAATTTACGCATGAAACTATCAAGTCAGAAGATTTCGAAAGGTATATTCTCGTAAAAGGAGAAAACCTTAAATCCGTAGAACAAAAATTGAAAGACTGGGGACAGCTTCCTGCACCAGGTAATGTTCATACGTACAAATTCGAAAAGGCCAAACTAGGTAACTGGACTGTGATTAAGTTACCAAAAGACTTAATGACCGATCATTACAATTACCACAATATGGTTTACTGGTTTTTAGGATTTCCACCTGAAGACGATAACTACGCAGATAACTCAGTTGGACTTTCAATAAGTAAAGAAGATTCTAAGACATACGTACTATACAATGATTACCAACTTCGACAAAAGATGAATTTGGAAGATGATATGTTTGGAGTTTTTGAAAACAACCAGAAATTCATTCTGAGCATCCCATTTGACGAATTCGAAAACTCAAGTTCACAGAAAATTTACAGCTTTCAAAAATTCCTGACAGATGAGGATATAGACATAAGTAAGATTAAAAATGAGAAGTTGTCCTTTACTGAATTTGACGTTGTATTTAATGAGAAATAAAAAATACTGTGCCCAACAAAACCTAAAGCTAATGCGGCCATTTCGTCTTCGGCAGACAAAGACGCGGTTAACGATGACGATCTCGGTTCTTTAGGAATTTACGGAAAGCCGCACTAGCTTTAGCCAAACCGTTAGCCAACATAAAAACAACATATCATGAAAAAACTTTGGATTTACTTCATATTGGTAGTTACGATTTCATTTGCCATTTTAGGATACTATGGAATTGAAATTTATAGACAAGCTCCCCCAATTCCCGAAAAAGTTGTTTCGACTGACGGAACAATACTTTTCACAAAACAAGACATTCAAGAAGGTCAACGAGTTTGGCAGTCAATAGGTGGCCAAGAGTTGGGAACAATTTGGGGTCATGGTGCTTATGTGGCACCAGACTGGAATGCCGATTGGATTCATAGAGAAGCCGTTTATATTCTTGACACATGGAGCAATCAAAATTTCAATAATGATTTCGAACAATTAAACGAAGAACAGAAAGCTGCTCTACAAGCAAGATTATCCAAGGAAATCAGAAAGAACACTTTTGATGAATCCATTGAAGTTCTTCATATCAGTGAAATTAGGCGAGATGCAATCAAGAATAATGTTGAATATTACTCAAAGCTTTTCTCTGACGACAAGGAATTAGCTGTCTTGAGAGAAAAATATGCTATGAAAGAGAATACGCTTTCGGATAAGACGAAGCTCTACCAGTTAAATGCGTTTTTCTTTTGGACTTCCTGGGCATGCTCAACAGAAAGACCAGATGAAAGTATAACCTACACGAACAACTGGCCTCCTGAAAAACTTATTGAAAACAGGCCAACGGGCTCTTTAGTACTATGGACTGGGTTCAGTATAATTATGTTGTTGTTAGGTATAGGTGTTTTAGCGTTCTATCAGGCAAAAAATCGTGAAGAAGAAATTGACGAATCACATTTATCGTCAAAAGACCCATTGAAGGGATTGAATCCGACCCCTTCAATGAAATCAACTCTAAAATATTTTTGGACAGTCTCTCTTCTTATTCTTGTGCAGGTTATTTTGGGTGTCATTACTGCCCATTATGGTGTAGAGGGGCAAGGGTTTTACGGCATCCCTTTATCTGAAATACTTCCATACACTGTAGTTCGTACATGGCATGTTCAAATCGCAATTTTTTGGATAGCTACTTCTTGGCTTGCGACAGGCTTATATATAGCACCAGCAGTTTCGGGTGTAGAACCCAAGTTTCAACGCTTAGGTGTCAATTTCCTTTTTATCTCGTTGTTGCTGATTGTAGTTGGTTCTTTAATTGGACAGTTGATGGGTGTGATGCAGCATTTCAATTTAAACACAAATTTTTGGTTCGGGCATCAAGGGCTGGAATACGTTGATTTAGGGCGGTTTTGGCAAATTTATCTTTTCATAGGTTTATTGCTTTGGTTAGTCTTAATGCTACGTGCCCTTGCACCAGCATTAAAAAGAAAAACGGCAGACAGAAACCTCTTAATTCTATTTGTTATTTCTTCTATCGCAATAGCCCTTTTCTATGGAGCGGGCTTAACATGGGGACAACATACTCATCTTTCTGTTATTGAATATTTCCGATGGTGGGTTGTACATCTTTGGGTGGAGGGCTTCTTTGAGGTTTTTGCAACAGTAGTAATTGCGTTTCTTTTCGTTAGAATGAAAATCATCAATATTGCAATTGCAACAAAAGCAACCATAGCTTCTGCCGCAATATTTTTAGCAGGTGGAATAATTGGAACTTTTCATCATCTCTACTTTACGGGTACCCCAACGGCTGTATTGGCTTTAGGTGCTACTTTTAGTGCATTGGAAGTCGTCCCATTGGTCTTTATGGGTTATGAGGGCTATCATAATTACAGAGTTAGCAAGGCAACTGAGTGGACTAAGAATTACAAGTGGCCCATTTACTTTTTTATATCAGTGGCATTTTGGAATTTGCTTGGTGCGGGAATATTTGGATTTATGATTAATCCCCCAATTGCCCTATACTATATGCAGGGACTAAACACCACTCCTGTTCATGGACATACCGCATTGTTTGGAGTTTATGGTATGTTGGGAATAGGATTGATGCTATTTGTACTTAAAGGTCTTTCAAAACAACTTCCATGGAAAGAGCTAGTTATTAAGTTTTCATTTTGGTCTTTAAATATTGGCTTATTACTCATGGTTCTATTGAGTGTGCTACCAGTAGGACTTGCACAGACTGTTGCAAGTGTTGATGAAGGGATGTGGTACGCAAGATCTGCAGAATTTAATCAGCAAGATTATATTCGTATGTTTAAATGGTTAAGATTTATTGGTGATACGATTTTTGCAGTTGGCTCTATTGCCTTGACGTATTTCGTTTTTGGTTTGAAATTCGGATGGTCGTTGAAGAAAAGTGAAAACTAACGTTGGCTAACAAAGTGTATAGTTAATGGCGGTTTTGTACTGTACAATTAAGATTAAATCATTTGTCCAACATGGTGCTTAAACGAAAGTTTGGTACTTCGAAATTCGCCACTAACCATACACAAACCGTTGTAAGCAAGCTTAAAGAACGACAGTACTCCGTAAAACAAGACATCTGAAAATCGAACTTTGACATTTTAACATAAACTTACGGACTGACTTTAACGACAAACAGACCGCCCTGATTGTTTTAAAAATTTTCCCACCGCACATTTTAAAAAATATTTTTAGCCAGCCACACATTGGCACATTTGGGGTTTGCCCCCTCACACAACCTGAAACACATACAAACCCCAAAAGAGCCAATTACCCACCGCACCAGATGATTTTCGTCATATTTTAAGGTTTTCTCAAAAAAAACTTGCAAGTGTGAAAACAATTCATTTTTCTTTGCAGAGTGAATATTCACTTACTTTAAAATATCGACAAGATGAACGGTAAAAATAACATAGCAATTGGCTTCCTGACAATGGGGCTTTTTATGGCTTACGGCTTTCTATTAATCTACCTGCGTGACTTCGCTCCGGGTAAAGAAGAATGGGTAAACTCATACAGTATCGGCAAGCATTTTGAAAGCAGACTGGCTCATGTTCACGGGAACTTGTTCGCCTTTCTAAACATCCTAATTGGCTATTTCCTTCTACATTTCAGAGACAAACTTCAAAACGTGAAAGCTATTTCTTGGTTGGCACTTACGGGTTTATTAATGCCAATAGGAATATTAACAGAAGTGTATTTTGGCTTACCTCCTGCTTTAGTATTGATTGGTGCAATTGCAATGACCGCATCTGTAATTTGGTTAGGAGTTGCGTTTTTAAAAATGAAATCTATCACTCAATAATTAACAAACTTAAAATACATAAAATGAAAAATTTAAATTCAATTGGTTTGCACCAAGACAAAGCCGAAGAATTGGCAAATAAATTAAACGAGTTACTCGCAAACTATTCAATTTTTTATCAAAACACAAGAGGCTTTCACTGGAACATTAAAGGTGAAAAGTTTTTTGAACTGCATTTGAAATTTGAAGAACTCTACAATGATTTGTTGCTAAAAATTGATGAAGTAGCAGAACGCATATTAACATTGGGACATACGCCCGAACATAGCTATTCTCAATACGCTAAAACATCAACCATAAAAGAAAGCCAGAAAATTTCTGATGGTTTGATTGCAGTTGAACAAATTCTTGAAGGATTTAAAACAACAATCGTTATGCAAAGAGAAATTCTGGCATTAGCTTCTGATGCAAATGATGAAGGAACAAATGCTTTAATGAGCGATTACATTCGCTTTCAGGAAAAACAAGTATGGATGTATTCAACTTTTTTAACACAAAGTAAATAATATGACAATGGAAACAAATAACAAAAACTTAGAAACCTTAATTAAGTTGAGACATTTATCAGAAGGTTTAAATTCCAATTGGGAAGCGTTAAACACGGCAAGAGTTAAAGTAGCTCATTTGCTTGATGAGGCAAACAACATTGTAAAAATGTTTGGAAGTGATTTAGGAAAAAGCAAATTTCAGGAAGATGTAAATTTAATTGCTTCTTTGAAAGATAAAATTGAATCTCAATTAGCCTATTTTAAAAATAAGATTGAAAGCCAATCTAGTAGTGATAGTTTGGAGCTTTATAAAGATTTTCTGTCGAATACGGAATCCGTTTCTTCTATATTTACAAAAATTGGCAAATATCCTGATGACCACTTTTCAGGGATGAACAGTGCGGATTGGTTTGGAGTTTGGGCTGTTATTCAGTCTAATATCTATACTGTTCAGGGCATCGGTCATTCTGCATTTGTTCAACTACAGATGTTTGAAAATTTCAGTAAACAAGAGATTGACGACCTTACAAAAGAGATTATAAAACACATTCCAAAATCTTACCATATTGAAGATGCTATTCAATACAAACAAGAGTATATGACAGCTTTAGCTCAAATGGAAGAAGAAGCGAATAAAAAAGATAATCTTTGGGATCGTTTTTTAAATTTATTAGCGGGAAATATCCCATTCAAGCAGACTCCACAGGAACGTGTAATGATGATGCGATGGGTAAATGGTGAGAAAGGCGAACTTTAAAAAGCGAAAAAATGACAACAGAAACAATTTCTGACAGACAACTTGAAATTATTGAAGCAGCAGGAAAAATATTGACTGCTTCGGGGATAAGTGGGCTAACAATTAAGAATTTGGCTAAGGAAATGAAATTTTCTGAAAGTGCCATTTACAGACACTTTACAAGCAAGGAAGAAATCATAATTGCCTTACTTGATTATCTTGCTCAAAGTATGGATGAACGCTATACAAACGCAATTTTAAGTGAACAATCGCCCGAAGAAAAATTTACAACGCTATTTCAAAATCAATTTTCATTTTTTAAAAAGAACCCTCACTTTGTAGTGGCAGTTTTTTCAGACGGATTAATGGAAGAAAGCCAACGTATCAACGAAACCATATCAAAAATAATGGCGGTAAAAATGAAACATTTGATGCCCATTATTTTGGAAGGACAGCAAAAAAACATTTTCACCAATTCCATTACTTCTGAAGATTTAGTTCATATCGTGATGGGTACTTTTAGGCTTCAAATGTACAAATGGAGAGTTGCTAATTTCCAATATGACATTATTCGAAATGGAAATGACTTGATACTATCACTTTTAACAATCATAAAAACAAAGTAAAATGAATAAATTAATCTTAGCATTTGCCGTTAGTAGCTTATTACTATACGGTTGTGGTAATGCTTCAAACGAGAAATCGAATAATCAAACAGAAGTTGCCGAACACAATGACCATCAGCACGATGATGAAAGTAAAGCCCTTAAACTCAATAGTGGTGTAAAATGGGTTGTGAATGAGGAAATGAAACCGTTTATCCTTGAAGCAGAAAGTATTTTAAATCAACACATTGAAAGCCAATCCCAAGATTATCAAGCTTTAGCTGCCCAACTTAAAGAAAAAAATAGTGGGCTAATAAAAAGTTGCACAATGAAAGGCGAAAGCCACGATGAATTGCATAAGTGGCTGCATCCGCATATCGAATTAATAGAATCCCTGTCAAATGCCGAAACCGCAGAAGAAGCAAATAAAATTATTACCAATCTTCAGACATCATTTTCAACATACAATCAATATTTCCAATGAAAAATTTGATAGGATTACACCAACAAGAAAAAGAAGTTTCAGCAGTAAACTTATTCAAAGGCGAACTTGGGACAGCTACCGCCATTCAACTTGTACGAAATGGAACTTTGAAAGAACACATTACCAAAACACCTGCTCTTTTGCTATGCGTGAGTGGCTTCGTGACTTATGAAGATGAAAACGAACAGGAAATACAACTTGAACAAGGAGATTATTTGAGCATCACACCCAATTTGAAACATTGGCTTTATGCCTCCGAAAAATCTCAACTCATATTATTGAAATAAAAAAATTTGATCAATGAAGTTAGTAAATGTTCACAAACTTTCTTTTATTCTATTATTGATAATAATAGGATTGCAATCTGCACAAGCACAAACTTGGTCGTTGCAACAATGTATTGACACTGCTCAGGTTCATAATAAAAGCCTGCAAATGAGCCGAAACAAAATGGCTATTGGTGAGCAAAAAGCGAAAGAAGCGAAAGCTAATTTAATCCCAAAGGCAACTGTCAATGCCGATTACAAATATTTTACAAATCTGCCCTACCAACTTTTGCCTGTGAATGCTTTTAATCCTGCACTACCCGAAGGAGAATTCAGAGCAATGAAATTTGGCGTTCCTCACAACATCAACGCAAACTTGCAACTCTCAATGCCATTGTATAATCCACAAATTTCCGGAGCCATTCAAACCACAAAAATCGCTTCGGAATTGACAGACTTGCAGTACCAAAAAACGGAAGAACAAATCTATTTTGAGATTTCAAATCTGTATTACAATGCCCAAATTCTGCATCATCAATTGGCTTTTATTGACAGCAATCTGATTAATGCAGAACGACTTCTAAAGAATATGCAATTGCTCAATGAACAATTGCTTGCCAAAGGAACAGATGTAAGCAAGGTAAAATTGCAAGTATCGCAATTAACTACCCAAAAAGAAACCATCAAAAGTAAATACGAGCAAGTTTTAAATGCTTTGAAATTTGCTGTGGGTATTTCTATCGAACAAAATCTGCAAATTGAAGCAAACATTCAATATCAAAACACAAATGAATACACTCCTGCATCCATTTTAGATATTCGTATCATAAAAACTCAAAACCGATTATTGTCGAGTGAAATAAACACACTCAATAAATCAAGGTATTTGCCTTCGCTTAATCTTGTTGGAATGTATGGAACAACGGGCTTTGGCTATAACGGACAACCTGTTTCCTTTCTTGATTTTTATCCGATTGGTTTTGCAGGTATTCAATTGACCTATTCACTATTTAACGGAACAGTTACTCAACGAAAAATCAATCAGAAAACGCTTGAACTCCAAAATAATGAACTTCAATTTGGAATGCTTACCGAGCAAAACAATATGCAAGTTGAAAATGCAAAACTACAAAGAGAAGTCGCTAAAAAAAACGTAGAAACCACAACTGAACAAATTCAATTAGCTCAAACAATCTATGAGCAAACCGTTCTTCAACAGAAACAAGGAACGGCAAGCTTAACGGATGTTTTACTTGCAGACAACGCACTACACGAAGCACAGCAAACCTACCTGACTGCGGTAATCGATTACCTAAAAGCAGATCTAGAATTAAAAAAACTTACAGGAAACATTTCACTCAATAATTAAAATCAGTCAAAATGAATTGGAAAAAAATAATAGGTATTGTAGTCGCAGTAGTGATTGTTGCATTATTTGTTTTTAAGCTCAAAACAAACAAAAATATTGCGGAAGAAAGAGTCTATCAATACGATAAAGAACAAGCTATAAATGTTCAAGGAGATACATTGCAACTTGAAGTTATAAATGCAGAATCTTCATATACAGGAACATTTCAACCAAATAAGGAAACCAAAATAAGTGCTGAACTACAAGGTAAAATCAATACCATTTTAGTTGATGCTGGAAGCGTGGTAAGCAAAGGACAACCTTTAATTCTATTGGATAATTCATTGCTGAAATTGCAACTGCAAACTATTGAAGTGCAAATAGAAGGATTGGAAGCAGATGTAAACCGCTATACCATTTTGGCTGAAGCAGATGCCATTCAAGGAGTTCAATTGGAAAAGGCGGAATTAGGTTTGAAATCTGCAAAAGTTCAAAAAGCAACTTTGTTAGAGCAGATAAGCAAAACCACTATTAGAGCTCCTTTTAGCGGAGTGGTAACTGCTAAATTAAGTGAAGAAGGAGCTTTTGCTGCACCAGGCGTTCCATTGCTCCAAATAACGGACATTACCACTTTAAAATTCACCGTAAATGTTCCCGAAAAAGATTTAAGCCAGTTCAAATTAAATCAAAGCTATTCTCTTTCGGCAGATGCCTATTCTGAAATTTTATTGACTGGAAAAACTACTATGATTGGTAGTAAAGCCAATATGGGCAGTAGTTTTCCTGTTCAGATTACGGTAAATAACACATCAGATTTGAAAATAAAATCTGGGATGTTTGGTAAAGTTTTACTCAAAAGCGAGACATCTGGAAATGGAATTATCATACCGTCATCTGCCATAAAAGGCACAGAGAACCAACCCCAGGTTTATGTTGTGAAAAATGGCAAAGCCCTTTTGCAAGGCATCACTATTTCAAAAAAGATACAGAACAATGCAGTTGTTTCAAATGGATTAAATGAAGGTGATGTAATTGTAACAAATGGCTTAATCAATCTTTTTGATGGGGCGAATGTAACTGTTAAATAAAATCAGCGAAAAATGAATATTACAGAAATATCAATCAAACGTCCATCGCTGATCATAGTGCTTTTCAGCGTACTTACTTTATTAGGTTTTATAGGGTATAAAAACTTGAGCTACGAATTAATGCCTGATTTTAATCAGCCAGTAGTTGTTATCAAAACAGTTTATCCGGGTGCTGAACCAAATGAAGTAGAAACATCTGTTTCACGAAAAATCGAAGATGCTTTATCCAACTTGGAGGGTGTAGATTATTTGGTTACGAAATCATTGCCTAATGCTTCTATCATCATCGCGAATCTGAACTACGGAACCGACTTGGACAAATCAATGCAAGATGCACAACGCTATATTGATAATATTCGGAAGGATTTACCGGACGAGATATTGAGTCCTGTAATGAGCAAAGTTTCGCCCAATGATTTACCGATAATGTCTATCAGTGCAACAAGTAACTTGTCTGCTACCGAGTTTTATCAGAAAATGAAAGATGATTATCTGCCACAAATTCAGCAAATAAAAGGGGTAGCAGAGATTACTGTTTTAGGAGGAGAGGAAAGAGAAATACAAGTTAAAATCGATCAGGAAAAGCTGAAACTATATAAAATATCAATGCTTCAGGTTGTTGAAGCAATTAATCGTTCTGGCTTAGACTTACCTGCAGGAAAGGTGCAAACCGATAAGGAAAGTAATTCAGTTCGTTTAACGGGAAAATTCACATCTATTGAGGATATTAAAAATGTCCAGGTCGCTATGCCTGTTTTAGGAAGTCCAGTTTATGTAAAAGACATAGCAGATGTAATTGATGGTATAAAAGAAACGACTTCCATCAGTCGATACAATGGAAAAGATGGGATTGGATTACTGTTGAAAAAACAAGGCGATGCAAATGCAGTAGATGTTTCAAAAGCAGTTCGGGAGAAATTACAATCCATTGAACAACAACATATAATTTCGGGTGTAAAGTTTGTTATTGCAGACGATAGCACCGACAACACGATTGCAGCCGTAAATTCCGTTGTTTTTGATTTAATCTTAGCAGTATTATTGGTGTCGTTAGTAATGCTTTTATTTCTAAGAAGTTTTAGAAACTCCTTAATCGTTTTGGTTGCCATTCCAACATCTTTAGTTACTGCCTTTGCCGTGATGTGGCTTTTGGGTTACACCTTAAACTTAATGACCTTGCTTGCAATGTCTTTAATCATCGGTATTTTGGTAGATGATGCTACCGTAGTTTTAGAAAACATTCAAAAACATTTGGACAGAGGAAAAGATAAACGAACGGCTGCAATGGATGGTAGAATGGAAATTGGCTTTGCCGCTTTATCCATCACCTTGGTTGACGTTGTAGTTTTTTTACCTATTCTTTTTCTACAAGTGTTTGTTGCTGATATGCTCAAACAGTTTTCGGTTGTAGTAGTAACTTCCACTCTCACCAGTTTATTGGTTGGTTTTACTTTAACGCCTTGGATGGCTTCTCGTATTGGTAAAAAAGAAGACTTACAACCTACCAATTTTTTTAATCGTTTTTTGCTTTGGTTTGAAGTTCAATTAGAAAACTTTAATGAATGGTATGGTCGAAGATTAGAATGGGTATTGAGCCATAAATTAGCTTTTACAGGTATCGTTATTGTGCTTTTTGCAATGACTTTAGGAATTATGAAACAAGGAATTATCGGTAAAGAATTAATATCAACTGGCGACCAAGGAAAATTTAAAATGGTATTAGAATTTGATAAGTCCACATCTATACATCAAAACAATTTAATTGCTCAAAAAATTGAAACATACATTATTCAACAACCCGAAGTAGCAACTGTATTCAGCAATATTGGCGGTCCAAGCACCGGCATTGGAAGTTTAGGCGTAGGTTCAGCAAATAAAACTGAATTTACAATTCAATTAAAATCCAAAAAAGAATTGAATAATTTACCTACCGAAACATTTATGAAAAATCTACGGGAAGAACTAAAGTCAAAATTTCCGACTATCAATTATTCAATGGCAGCATTGGGTTTAATTCCACGTTCTGCACCAATTGAAATTACGTTAAGCGGAAGCAATTTGGATTTGGTGATGAAAACAGGCGATGAATTGAAAACAGTAATAGAAAAAATTCCCGGTGCGGATAATGTTCGCTTATCCGTTGAAGCAGGTAGTCCCGAATACAAAATAATTCCCGACCAAGATAAAATGCAACGATTGGGTTTAACAACCGCTTATGTTGGATTAAACCTAAGAACTGCCTTTACAGGAAATGATGATGCCACTTTAACCGAAAACGGAACTGAATATCCCGTGAGAATTTGGTTAGATGAATTTAGCAGACGAAATTTTGAAGATGTTCAACAACTTACTATCATTAACCCTATGGGGATACCAGTTGAAGTTTCACAGTTTGCAAACGTAGAGCAAGACAATTCTCCGTCATTGTTAGAACGAAAAGACCGCCAACCAGCAGTTACACTAACCGCAGACGCATTAGGAAGGCCTTCAGGAACTGTAGCAGACGATGTAGTGGCTTATCTTAAAGAAAATCCATTGCCAAACGGAATACAAATGACTTGGGGAAGTGACATCAAAAGACAGAATGATAGTTTTGGAGCATTAGGTTCCGTTTTACTCATTTCGTTTTTGCTGATATACCTGATTATGGTAGCACTTTACGACAGTTTTGTTTATCCATTTGTAGTATTATTTTCTATTCCAGTAGCAGCTATTGGAGCATTTTTCGCTTTGAATTTGTCGTTAAGCAATTTGAGTTTATTTGCCTTGCTTGGGTTAATTATGCTAATGGGCTTAGTAGTAAAAAATGCTATTCTAATTGTGGATTTTACTAATCAATTAAAAGCAGAAGGCAAACATTTTAAAGAAGCCTTAATCATAGCAGGAAAAGGACGTATGCGACCAATTCTAATGACAACGCTTTCAATGGTAGTTGGTATGCTTCCTATTGCAATGGCAACAGGAACAGCAGCAGAATGGAAAAACGGTTTGGCTTGGGTAATCATTGGTGGGCTTCTATCATCCCTAGTTTTGACTGTGTTTTTAGTTCCTATGGTTTATTATTTAGTGGACACCGCGAAAGAAAAGCTCAACAGATGAAAATAGCCATCACACAGGTGTAAGCACATCCCGAAGAAAAATCGGGAAGAGCTTACACCTTTACCACCCAAAGAAAAATTATTTTTTAAAATTCCCTTCCCTTCTAAAATTTTTAAAACCTGCCGACAAGAAAGCCAGACAAAAAGTAAATCAGACAGTTAAAATGACCATTATAAGAGACTTACCAAGACTTGAAAAGAAAGAAAGCCAGCTTACAACATTGTATAAGAGCAATAGCGGTTTGGGTACTCAGCTAAACCGTTTTTGCTTTTAATTAAGTATCTTGTTATCCGAAAAATTAGTGCGTTAAATCCGCTACTGCTCTTATACTTGACCGTTGGCTGTCATTGTAAAAGAACCGTCACCAAAAGAAAAATCACGAAAGAAATAGAAAAAAATTAATGCAAAAATATTCAGTAAACCAACACCTAATCGAAACGATTTTGGCTTGGGTAAATTCAGGCGAAATCGCAATTCCAGAAATTCAAAGACCATTTGTTTGGGACAGTTCAAAAGTTCGTGATTTAATGGACAGCCTTTATCAAGGTTATCCGGTCGGTTACATCATTGCTTGGCGAAATCCAAATGTAAAACTCAAAGACGGAAGTTTAAGCGAGGGAAAAAAAGTGTTAATTGACGGACAACAAAGAGTAACGGCTTTGACTGCCGCAATTCTCGGTCAATATGTCATCAATAAAACCTATCAAAGAGTAAAAATCAAAATTGCATTCAATCCTATTGAAGAACGTTTTGAAGTTCAAAATCCAGCAATTTTAAAAGATAAGACTTGGCTTCACGACATTACAGATGCATTTTCGGGAAAAATCAGTTTATTGAAATTAGTACGTGATTACTCGGCATTGAATCCCGAAATTGACGAAGATTTAATCGAAAAATCATTTTCGCAACTCATCGGAATCGTCAAAAAACCAATAGGAATGATTGAATTAACCTCCGATTTGGACATTGAAACGGTTACGGAAATCTTTATCCGAATCAACTCAAAAGGAGTTGTTTTAAGCCAAGCCGATTTTGCGATGAGTAAAATTGCAGCCGATACCGACAATGGTGGAAACGAATTGAGAAAAGCGATTGATTATTTTTGCCATTTAACCATTGCTCCTGATTTTTACAAGCACATTGTAGATAACGATAAGGAATTTGCAAGAACAACTTACTTTCAAAAAATGCAATGGCTAAAAACTGAAAACGAAGACCTTTACGACCCAGATTATACTGATTTAATCCGTGTTGCGTTTACTTCACAATTTAATAGAGGACGACTTTCGGACTTGGTAAGTTTACTTTCAGGTAGAAATTTTGAAACAAGAACATATGAATCCGAAATTGCACAAAAATCATTTCAAACTTTAAAAAATGGCGTTGAGAATTTTATCAATGAAACCAATTTTAAACGGTTTTTGATGATAATAAAATCGGCTGGATTTATTTCTCCAAAACTCATTCGTTCTCAAAATGCGATAAACTTTGCTTACATCCTTTACTTGAAACTAAAAGACCTTAATGTAAATTCGGTTGATATTGAAACCTATGTTAGACGTTGGTTTGTATATTCAATTTTTACAGGACGATATTCAGGTTCGCCTGAAAGCACGTTTGACTTTGACATCAAGCAAATTTCAAACAAACCGTTCAACGAAATTTTAATGGAACGTGAAGAAGCTGAACTTTCGGACGCTTATTGGAACGCTTCACTCCCACAAAGTTTAGACACTTCTGTTGCAAGTAGTCCTTATTTTCACGTATTTCTCGCTTCACAAGTAAAAGCAAACGACAGAGGGTTTTTATCAAAGGACGTTTTGATTAGCGACTTGATTTCGCTTCGAGGCGACATTCATCATTTGTTCCCAAAAGACTATTTGAAGAAAAACGGATTGGACAGAGGAAAATACAATCAAATTGCTAATTACGTTTATATGCAGTCGGAAATCAATATAAAAGTCGGAAACAAACCACCGAAAGAATATTTTGAGCAAATAAAAACTCAAATGATTGAAAATAACAAACAAGTTAGCGGAATTTCGACCGAGCTTGAACTTATGGACAATCTAAAACAAAATTGCGTTCCAATAGAAATTATGGAAATGAATATTGACGATTACCAAGACTTTCTAATGCAACGAAGAAAGTTAATGGCGAACAAAATGAAAGATTATTATTTTGGACTCTGAAAATAAACAACGAACAGCCAACAATGGCTATAAACAATTGGGGCGTAAGTCATTAAACGAAACTATAAACGTAAAACAAAAGTCAGTGCTAAACTGAAAATTAGGGCTCAAAATCCCCAACTGTTCATAGCCGAGACCGTTGGGCACAATATGAAGACAATCACAATTTTATTCACGCTCCTGACTTTACTTTCATGTGGTTCTAATCAAAAAAAGGAAAACAAAAGGAACAATGAATTTACGCATGAAACTATCAAGTCAGAAGATTTCGAAAGGTATATTCTCGTAAAAGGAGAAAACCTTAAATCCGTAGAACAAAAATTGAAAGACTGGGGACAGCTTCCTGCACCAGGTAATGTTCATACGTACAAATTCGAAAAGGCCAAACTAGGTAACTGGACTGTGATTAAGTTACCAAAAGACTTAATGACCGATCATTACAATTACCACAATATGGTTTACTGGTTTTTAGGATTTCCACCTGAAGACGATAACTACGCAGATAACTCAGTTGGACTTTCAATAAGTAAAGAAGATTCTAAGACATACGTACTATACAATGATTACCAACTTCGACAAAAGATGAATTTGGAAGATGATATGTTTGGAGTTTTTGAAAACAACCAGAAATTCATTCTGAGCATCCCATTTGACGAATTCGAAAACTCAAGTTCACAGAAAATTTACAGCTTTCAAAAATTCCTGACAGATGAGGATATAGACATAAGTAAGATTAAAAATGAGAAGTTGTCCTTTACTGAATTTGACGTTGTATTTAATGAGAAATAAAAAATACTGTGCCCAACAAAACCTAAAGCTAATGCGGCCATTTCGTCTTCGGCAGACAAAGACGCGGTTAACGATGACGATCTCGGTTCTTTAGGAATTTACGGAAAGCCGCACTAGCTTTAGCCAAACCGTTATATGCCACTTTATGACGATAGAACAATACGACATAAAAACTAATATCAAAATCGGACGAGAGATTTATGAGAACATACCTAACGACATTAGACCAGGTTGGGCAGGACTTGTTTTGTCTCGTTTTGACCATTACATAAAAAACATTCCGACTTCAATTAGTGAACTTTATCCAATCATAGACGACAAAGACCGATGGAAAGAAGCTCACAAACAATTTACCAAAATCAGAGTATTCGGACTTGAAAATAAAAATTACGAACCTGAAAATTATTTAAGACTTGCAGAACTTGTAGCCAAAGTAACATACAATGCTTCGGGACAATCTGCTCCGTTTGACAGCGACAGTGGACACTACATTGCAAGTTTGGCTCTCAAAGCAACAGAATATTTTGACGACAATAGACTTGAAGAAGAAGTTAAATCTGCAATTCTGTTGTTTAGTCGCAACAAGAAGTTCAAAGACAACTTAACATCAGCTAAAGACTTTTTGCTTTACAAAAAAATTGACGACATACTTTGGTTTGACTGGGACCCAATTGGCATTAATGACCTTGCACCAAGAGACGAATATCAAGGTTACGTTCCTGAAATCTTCGGACTTGTAAAAGCAAAAGCGGACAGACAAGAAATTGCAAACAAACTTCACAAACTTGAAACGGAAAATATGGGAATGAGTGGAACAATTGAAAACTGTTTGACCATTGCCGACAAAATATTAAAAGCACAATGACAGAAAGAAAAGCGGCATATAACATCGGTTTGGCAATATGGCGGCTGAAGTGCTTCTATGAAACATTTGTGCAAGGTTCAACAGCAGTAATTCTATTGAACTTTTGTGCTGAAAATCCGCCACATCGCCAAGCCGAGAACCGTTGGGGCACATGCAAAAAAAGACAACGGACACATTGACAATGACGAGTAACAAAAGACATATCGTTTTACAAACCGACTGTACGACCGGACTAACTCGATTTGACCAACCTTGTAACCGGACAAGGACAATGATGACTAACAAGAAAGAAAAAAGAAAAAGCCCCCGCTTCACATTTTTGAAAATTTCTGCCAACGCACATTTGGCACATCCCGCTTTTCCAACGCACATAGCCACCACGACAAAAAGCGGGAAGAGCCAAATTTTGCCAACGCCTAATACTGAGAATTTAACCAACTTTAGTTAATTTTGCGACTGTGAAAATTCTCTCAATCATACTTTCAATCTACATCGTTGCACTCAACGTGCAGCCAATAATGGATGTGATTGATTATGGTAACGAAGACATCTGTATAGCATCCATCCACAATTCAGATACAGAGAACCAGCAACCCATAGAGAATGAGGAAGATGGCTGCAATGACCTATGTAATCCTTTCATGTCCTGTACAACATGTCTAGGATGTACAGTTCCAGTTGCTATTTTATTTTCGGAGCCATTCGAAAATCATGAAACACAACTGACCTTCTACAAGAACTTCAATTCCCTTCAATATTCCGGTTCTATCTGGCAGCCGCCTAAGATTGGATAATGTTTAAAGTGTTTTCGGCATAAATGCCGAAAGCGGTGCTGCGCACCGCCAAGTTATTTTTTTAACATTATCAATTGTCCAGCGTAAGCAAAATTCGGACTGTTAAGGTACAATAGTTTAGTCACAGTTTTTTACCTTGAAAGCTAGCTTTCAAGGTAAAAAACCGGAACCTTGAAAAACAGTCCAAACATGAAAAAGAAAGATCAAAGTCCCGAAGCGGTAGTCCGTGAGATCAAACGCAGGACCCGCCGCAAGTTCTCCGCTGAGGAGAAAATCAGAATCGTACTGGAAGGCCTCAAGGGCGAGCTATCCATTTCAGAGATATGTCGCCGTGAAGGTATTGCCGCCAACCTCTACTATCGCTGGAGCAAAGACTTCCTGGAAGCCGGTAAGAAACGGCTTTTAGGAGATACCCTCCGAGAGGCCAACACCACCGAAGTGGATCATTTCCGCAAGGAGAACAGCCAGCTGAAAGAAGTGGTCGCCGAGCTCACCCTGCAGAATAGGGTCCTAAAAAAAAGTTTGAGTGGGGACGCTTAAAAAGGCAGCGGTATATGCGATACAGTCAATCAGAGAAAATGGAGATCATTTCCATAGTGGAAAACAGTGATCTGAGCGTACGGGCCACCCTGAAAGAGCTGGACATTCCCAAGGCGACTTTCTATGACTGGTACGACCGGTATCTGCGGGAAGGGTTTGAAGGACTGGCTCCCAAGAAGCGGGCGGCAAGAAGCCAGTGGAACCGGATCCCCGATGAGAAACGCCAGGAGGTGGTAGAGCTGGCCCTGGACATGGAAGACCTCTCATCCAGAGAACTGGCCTGGCACATCGTAGATCACCGGGGCTGGTATATCAGCGAGTCCAGCGTGCATGCCATTCTCAAAGAAAGAGGGCTGATCACTGCACCGGCCTTTGTGGTGGATCATGCTGCCAACCAGTACAAAGACAAGACCTCCCGGGTCAACCAGATGTGGCAGACCGATTTCACTTACCTGAAAGTAGTGGGACACTGGGGATGGTATTACCTCTGCACGGTACTGGATGATTACTCCCGCTACGTGATCCATGCCGAACTATGCACCAACATGGCAGCCGATGACGTACAGCGCAATATCGATAAGGCCATTGAGATCACCGGTGTGGTTCCTGACAAAACCACACAGTCTCTCAAAGTACTCAGCGACAATGGCCCGTGTTACATCGCCAAAGACCTGGCTGACTTCTTCCAGGACAGAGAGATCAAGCATGTGCGCGGAAGAGTCCGTCATCCACAGACCCAGGGAAAGATCGAGCGCTGGCATCAGTCCATGAAGAATGTGATCAAGCTGGACAACTACTATTCACCCGATGAGTTGCGCCAGGCACTGGCTGAGTTCATTGAATATTACAACAACCGTAGATACCATGAATCACTGGAAAATCTCACCCCTGCCGACGTATTCTTCGGCAGGGATAAACAGATCCTGGCCAGACGAAAACAAATCAAAGAAAGAACCATGAAACAAAGAAGAAAATACCACCGTCAGCAAATGTTAAATCTATGACTTAAATTAGATCGCCTTTTGTCCGGATTTGTTTTAAGACGCACATTCTGGTGAACTGGTTAGACTCAAGCTATCCGGATTTGATAATCGGGACTATTGTATTTCTTGTAGTAGCAAGGGGAGCGTACAGGATAATGCAACTTTCTAAATAATGCCAACGCATCAGTCACACACATTGGCTGGCCGCTCAGAGCCGACCCGCAGACCAAAGCCAGCCAAAGAGTGTGCCTGTCCACCCTAGAAAAAGAAATTTTCAAAAATGCCCCACGCGCGACTGAAACGAGACAAAGACAATGGCACAGAGAACAGCTACGGACAATTTAACCGGTTGACAATGTGGACATAAGAATAAAATAAAAAAGCACGATGCCCCAACAAAGTGTATAAGCAATAGCGGGTGAAGTGATAAATTCAAGGTCAGTGTATTTAATTAACTTTGGTGGTAGCCGGACAGGTAATCGCCTTGAAATCCGCTACTGCTCATACACAGAGCCGTTGGGCAACATGCTAAGAAGCCAACGCGCAAACAGGCACATTTGGTTTTTGCCGACACGTAAAGCCAACGCTAAAAAACCAAAAGAGCCTGTTTTTTAGCCAACGCACGGACGAAAAGTTAAATTTGACAACGAAGAAATTGTAAATATGAGCATAGAACAAGGACTGAACTCAAGACGAGAAAACGACAAACAGGTTGAAAGCCAACAATGGTTTCAAAAACTAATTCAGGCTGACCAATATGTTGGTGACATCTACTCAATTAACTATGAAACAGCGAGAGTAATCATTCATGACTTTTATAGAGAAAAAGTTGGTGGAATACCAAGTTTGAGTTTCCTAATTGCAACACGAGTAGACCCAAGCAAACCTGATATTGACTTTAAAAAGGAAGATGCTTCATTTGTTCTTTTGCGGGTAATGGATGCAGCAGCATTGCCACAAGACAAAGAAGCAGAAAGAATAAGAGTTGAAACGGCTCAAAGAATTAGCGGAGAGACTGAAAAACATTGGGATGACGCAGGTTCAATGGACTTGCGGACTAAAAATATTCTTGGATTTGCAGGTGTTCAATGCCGAATTATTGGAACATTCTTTCTCGAAGAAAACGGACACAATGGTGAAGCACCTCTAAATCTGAAATTTGGTAGCGATATTTCCAATTACTATCCCAACAGGGGACTGAAAGTCTATAAGCCAAACGGTCAGGCACTTGAACAAATCGTAAACTACGCAGACCCTACAAGTATTCAGGATCATATCGAAAAATATGGAAATACCGAAAGAGTAAAGCTTGGTTTTGTTCGATATGCTTCGACAAATCGCAAATATCAGCAAATTGATGATGTTCCTGTTTATATCTATCCTGCGGACTTGCTATCTCAAAAGTCTGCATTATTCGGTATGACCCGAACAGGTAAATCAAACACGACCAAAATTATTGCCAAATCCGTGTTTGAATTAAGGACAAATGAAAATCCAAACGATAAACCTCTAAGAATAGGGCAAATTATTTTTGACCCAAATGGTGAGTATGCAAATGAAAATGTTCAGGACAATAATTCCGCACTAAAAAATGTGTGGCAACTTTTGCCAAATGGAGTAAAGTCAGACGAAGTGGTTACCTATGGAATTACAAGACATCCGAATGACCCTGAACGAACTTTAATGCTTCTAAATTTCTTTGAAACAAGTAATACACAAATTGGAAAAAGCATCATCGATAGCATCTTATCGGAAGATAGCACTAATTACATCAGGCAATTTTGCCAAGTCAGTTTTGATGAACCTGACCCCAATGACCGAAGTGCTACAACACGTTACAATAGACGATTATTAGCTTATCGTTCAGTGTTAGCCAGAGCAGGCTTTCAAGTTCCTCAAAGTTTAAGAGCAAGCACAAGGGGGCTTTTTAATCAAGACTTGCTCACTGCCCTGCAAACAGGACGGAATAACAATCCACCAAACCCTGAATATGTATCAGCAGCACAAGTATTTTCAAACCCAAGCCCTTCTTGGGGACAGCTTGCCAATGCATTTGAAGCATTAGATAAATTCATCCGAGATAGTAGCAGCAATTACACAACCTTTGAAAACGCCTATGTAAGTCGTCCAAATGGTTCAGGTGACAGATGGGCTGATGAAGATTTGAAAAAAATTATAGGCATCTTCCAATATCCGAACGGAACCAGAAAAATCGGTAAAGCGGCAGAACAACATAGTGCGGACACAACAAGTGATTATGCAGAAGATATATACAACCACCTTGTTCAGGGTAAATTGGTAATAATTGACCAATCAAGTGGCGAACCTGAACTCAATAAATCTTCGGCAACACGCATAATGACAAAAATTTTCAAAGAAAATCAAAGAAAATTTGTTCAGGGTGAGACCAACATTCCTGAAATCTTAGTTTACGTTGAAGAAGCGCACAATATTCTTCCCGCAGGTAATGATTTGGACTTATCAGATATATGGGTTCGGACTGCAAAGGAAGGCTCAAAATATCGCATCGGAATGGTGTATGCTACTCAAGAAGTGAGTAGCATTCAAAAGAACATTCTTAAAAACACTGCCAATTGGTTTATTAGCCACTTGAACAATACAGATGAAACAAAGGAACTATGCAAGTATTATGATTTTGCAGACTTTGAACCATCAATAAGACGAGCACAAGACAAAGGCTTTTTAAGAGTAAAAACATTAAGTAACCTATTTGTCATTCCTGTACAAGTGGACAGGTTTGAAGTTTAAATGCTATCAATATGAGTTTTGAAGGAGAATTTGCCAGTTATGAGCCTTTAAGACGGTTACTTGATAGTGAAAAGGTTAAATCACTTCAAAACCGACTTAAAATAAGGCAACAAGAAGAAGAAACCGGAGACTTTGAAGGTTCAATAGTCAATAAGTCTGACTTACCTGAAAGCGCATTACAGCCTGATTTAGTTCTTGCAATTGACGGAAGTAACTTAGCTGCAAAAGCGGAAAACGGTTTTCCCGGTGCTGAATTTGGCTACATTACAATTGCATCGGTTTTGATAGATCTAAAACTAATAGGAGAATTAGAGAAAAAAGAATTTGTAGAACCAAAGAAATTTCGGGAAACTGAAAAAGCATCAACCATTGAAAGTGTTTTCCCCGGTTGTAATGTAATTCTCGATACAGAGAAGAATGCCAAGGCTTCTTTAAGACGAGCTTTGTTTGAAGAACTTCTGAGCAACACCATTTTTACAGATGGAGAAACTTTGCTTGACACTTACGAACATCTTTTTCGGATAAAGCGGGAGCATTTTAAGGAAAAGAATTTACCGAGAAGTCCGATTGAAGGAGTTGAAGAAGAAATGACATATGACTACGGGGAATATACCTGTCCACATTCAGGTCAGCCACTTTTTTCTACGGACGCTTTGCGATTGCATGAACTAATGAACCCAGGTGGAAGTAATGGTGAAATGTTCGGGCAAATTATGGCTACCCTTGAAAAACTTTGGCTTGTTCATATTCTAAGGGCTTTTGAACGAAAGGGGTGGTTAGCGACACTTCGGAGAGTAGCATTTATAATGGACGGCCCTTTGGCTGTCTTTAGCACTTCATCTTGGTTGACAAAGGTTATTAGCTACGAATTAACTCGCCTGAACGACCTTCAAAGGAAAATAAATGGTCAAGACCTTTTGATAATTGGAATTGAAAAATCAGGAACATTTTTTAATCATTTCATTGAAATAGATACAACCAAAGACGGGGTAACAGACAAATTTTCTAAACAATCTGCCCTACTCTTAAATGATGGCTATATAAAACGAAATATCATATTTTCAGAAAGCCCCAAGCCATACGGACAAGACACCTATTTTGGCAGAAAACTTTTCTATAAAGCAGCATCAGGTCAAAAGATTGTTCCTGTTGTGGCTTGCTTCAATGAATATCAAAGAAACTTAGACACAGCAAATCCTGACCAATTTACAAGGTTAGCTGATGTGATGAACTTACTTGACCAATTAGTATCAAGTAGGTATCCGAATTCTGTTTCACCATTGGTTTCGGCACATGCAGAAGCAGCAATTCCATTGAACTTAGGAAAAAGGATATTTGAAGACATAGCAAAAGAGATAAGAGAGAAATCAGGACAATGATTGCAAAGGAAAAAATATTGAAAGGTTTTGGAACTGCCGAAGCACGTTGGGCAAGGTTTGGGCCTTATTATGCTATGTTTCCTTTGGAATTCGCATTTGATGTAGTAGAAAGATACTCAAAAAAGGGTGACTATATAATTGACCCATTTGCGGGAAGATGTAGTAGTATTTATGCAGGTGGGGTTTTAGGTAGAAATAGTTTAGGCGTTGAAATTAATCCTGTTGGTTGGTTGTATGGTACTGTAAAGCTTCATCCCGCAGAAAAGGAAGAAGTCATAAACCGACTGCTTGAAATTTACGGGAAGAGAAACTATTACAATCGTTCTATACAGCGAATGCCCGAATTTTATCGCATTTGCTACTGTGACGAAGTTCTTAAATTCCTGTTAGCAGCCCGAACTCATTTAGATTGGAGAAACAATAATGTTGATGCGACTTTAATGTCAATCCTTCTCATTTACCTACACGCAAAACTTGGCGAAGGACTTTCCAATCAAATGAGAATGACTAAATCAATGGGAATGAATTACTCAGTTCAATGGTGGAAGAAAAACAAAATGACTACACCACCTGAAATAAATCCTTGTGAATTCATTCTCAAAAAAATCGAGTGGCGTTATGAGAAAGGTAAGCCTACAGTTACCGAGAGTGCCGTTGTGTTTGGAGACAGTTCGAATGAATTAGTAACCATTGCTGAAAGAGCTGTAAAAAATGATATTAAAATTTCATTGCTGTTCACTTCACCACCGTATTGTTCAATAACAGACTATCACGCTGACCAGTGGTTGAGACTTTGGCTTTTAGGTGGTTCTGAAAATCCACAAACACTTAAAGATAAACACAAAGGACGATTTGTAAACAAGCAAGAATATTATGACTTGCTCGACAATGTTTTTGGACTTTGTGCCAAAATGATGAAAAGGAAAAGCACTGTTTATGTGCGGACAGACAAGAGAGATTTTACATTCAACTCGACACTTGAAATTTTAAAGAAGCATTTCCCCAGCCATAAAGTAACAATTATTGAGAAACCACTGACGAAAGAGACGAAAACACAGACCAAGTTATATGGAGACAAATCTTTGAAACCAGGAGAAGTAGATATAGTAATGACAAGGAAATGAATCCAACGCTCAACAGCCACACACATTGCCAAGCCGCGCAAAGCCAACGCACGATCCAAAGCTTGTCAAAGAGTGTGTCTGAGCCAACACACAGACAGGAAAGAAAAAGCACGATTGCCCAACATTGTATAAGAGCAATAGCGGGCGAAGTGGTAAAATCAAGGTCTGTGCAATTAATAAACTTTTGTGTTGGCGGACAGGTAATCGCCTTGAAATCCGCTACTGCTCTTATACTTGACCGTTGTAGCGCATTTAAAAAAGGACAATGACGACAGACCAACAAACATTTCTTCGACTTGCAGTTATCGATCAGAAAAAGTACGCTGACATTGAGAAAGAAATGGGCGTTGACAGGAAACAACTATCTCAGTGGTGGGACGAGTTAAAGGACGAAAGAGAACAGTTATCCAAAATCCGACAACTCTGGACAAAGAAATGCTCTGAAATTGACTTTTGGGAGTTCCAAAAATGGTACATGACCGCTGACAGAAAATGTCACTACTGCAATATTAACGAGTCACAAATAAAAATTCTCATTGACAAAGGGCAAATACAAACCAAACGACTGACCACAAGAGGACGAACACTTGAGATTGAAAGACGCGAACCGAACAAACCTTATGACGAGACAGACAATCTTGTGTTTTGTTGCTATTGGTGTAACAACGCCAAGACGGACGAGTTCACTGAAAGAGAATTTGAAGAAATTGGCAATTGCATTGCCGAGATATGGAAAAACAGGTTAGCTGACTAATGATAACGGACAAGGAAACCAATAAACTCTATCTCTCCGCTTTACTCGAAAAGGACTACCCCCTGTTTTTCCAGAACTTCAAAAAAGCCCTTGACGAAAACGGCATCAAACCCGACTACCTTCCAGAAACCAAAGATGTTTGGTGCGTTGACTTTATGCCAATACAGATTAGCGAAAGCGAATTTGTACAATTCAAATTCAACCCGAAATATCTAAGGCCCAAGAAATATCACAAGACAATCAGCGATACTTCACTAATCTGTAAACAAATAGACCTTTCGCCTTCGGTGACAGACATCATTGCTGATGGCGGTAATGTAACAAGGACAAAAAACAAGGTCATAATGACCACAAGAGTAATTGAGGAAAATCCTCAATACTCTGTCAAACAACTGACCGACAAAATCACAGAACTTCTTGAAATAGACCAACTCATTCTCATTCCTACCCAGCCAGACGACTTTACAGGTCACAGCGATGGAATGGTTCGGTTTCTTGACGAGCACACGATACTGCTCAATGACTATTCGAAGGAACCCGACCAAGAGTTTGTGCGTTCACTTCAAGCTTCATTACACAACACTGGACTTGACATAATTGAAATACCGACCTCAATCTTTGACAATCAGGACACCGATGATGCGACAGGTGATTACATCAACTACCTGCAAATGGACAGCTTCATCTTCGTGCCGACATTTAAGAGAAAAGAGGACGACCAAGTTGTAAAACAATTTGAGGACTTGTTTCAAGGAACGACCATAGTTCCCGTTGAGAGCAATCAGCTTTCAAAAGACGGAGGTATCCTTAACTGCATTTCCTGGAACATTAAAAAATGAAAAAGAAAAACGCGCTACAACATCGTGTATAGCACATAGCCGCCCTTCGGGACGGCAACGTGCCATACACACGGCCGTTGTGCTTCATGCTGAAAAAACTAACCCAATAATCCTTAAGTAAAAAATCTTTCATTTTATTTGTATGTACAAACATTAGTTTTATATTTGTTCCATCAAATGGAAAAATGTAGGTCAAAATATTGCGGGTGTTTATATTATTCGGCTAATGCCTTGGCCAGAATAATGACTAAACTAGCAGATGAAGAATTTGCTGTTACAGGCTTAACTTCTTCTTATGCTTTTCTCTTGATGACAGTGAATGAAAAGCCAGGCATCCAACCAAAAGAGATCAGTCATCATATGCAACTAACTCCATCTACAGTTACTCGGCTGATTGAAAAAATGGAGTATAGAGGATTTTTGCAAAGAAAACATGTCGGAAGAACTACAGAAGTTTACCCTACAAAACAAAGTGAGGAATTACATCCAAAAATTAAAGAGGCTTGGCGTAATTTATACAAACGTTATGCAGACCTAATTGGAGAAACAAAAGCAAATAAATTAACAGAATTGATAAACGAATCGAATGAGAAGCTAGAATAATTTTTTTGCCAAACATAATTTGTATGTACAAACATGTTTTTAATTAAACAATAAATAAAAAAAATGAAAACTACAGTTTTAGGAACAGGTATGGTAGGCCAAACAATAGCATCTAGACTATTGGAATTAGGCCATACAGTAACAATGGGAACAAGGAACCCTGAAGAAACAAAACAAAGAACAGAACCAAATCAAATGACAGGAAAGTCATTTTCAGATTGGTATAAAGAACATGAAGCAGTTTCGCTTAAAAGCTTTTCTGAATCGGTAGTAGATGCAGAATTAATAATCAATGCGACAAGTGGAAAAGCAGCCATTGAGGTATTAGAAAAAGTTGGAAAGAAAAACCTAGACGGAAAGGTACTATTGGATATTGCTAACCCTCTTGACTTTTCCAACGGAATGCCTCCGAGCCTTTTTATATCCAATACCGATTCTTTGGGGGAACAAATTCAAAAAGAGTTTCCAGAATTGAAGGTGGTAAAGAGTTTAAATACAATGAACACCTTTATAATGATGCATCCGGAAAGTATTTCAGGCGATCATAATGTCTTTGTAAGTGGCAATAATGCTAACGCAAAGGAAAAAGTAATTAGCTTGTTAAAGTCCATCGGGTGGAAACAAGAAACCATCATTGATTTAGGTGATATTACTACTGCGAGAGGAACCGAAATGCTACTTCCAATTTGGTTGCGACTATGGGGTGCACTCGGTCATGCCAATTTTAACTTTCATATACAACAAACAAAATAATAACTATAAAAATTAAATAACATGAGTAAGAAAATCATTATTACAGGGGCTAGCGGTGGCTTTGGAAAACTAACCGTATTATCATTATTGAAAAAAGGACATCAGGTAGCAGCAACTATGCGAAATCCTCAAGGAAAAAACAAAGAGGTAGCAACAGAACTTGAAAATGCCGGAGCGACCATTATAGAAATGGATGTAACGGATACCGATAGCGTAAACAATGGGGTTCAAAAAGCCATTGACGCCTTAGGAGGATTAGATGTTGTAGTGAATAATGCCGGAAGAGGTGTTTCCGGGATGCAGGAGCATTTCACTGCTGAAGATTTCAAAGAAATATTGGATGTAAATGTAATCGGTGTTCAACGCGTTAACAGGGCTGCATTACCTTCTTTAAGAAAGCAAGGGAGTGGATTGATAATTCACATTTCGAGTTTACTTGGAAGAATTGCACTTCCATTTTATGGACCCTATCAATCAGCTAAATGGGCTGTTGAAGCAATGGCGGAGAACTATCGTGTTGAGTTATCTGGCTTTGGTGTACAATCAGCCATTATTGAACCAGGAGGATATCCAACTACGTTCATGACCAATTTAATGACACCTTCTGACAGTAGCCGAAACGACAGTTACGGAGAATTTATGAATGTTCCAGCAATGGCAGCTGCTGGATTTGAAGAACAACTGAAAAATACCCCTGAACAAAACCCACAGAAAGTGGCTGATGCTGTAGCACAATTAATCGACACACCTGCTAAACAGCGTCCGTTCAGAACAATAGTAGATTTTATGGGTTGGAGAGATGGAATTCAAAATTACAACGACCAATTCGAGCAATTAACCCAAGGAATCTATTCTGCATTTGGAATGGAAAATATGTTGACTGTGAAGTCATAAATAGAAATAATGCACGAAAGCACAACATTGTATAAAAGCAATAGCGGGTGAAGTGCCTTTGATAAATTGCTTTGCGTTTAAGTAACTTAGTAGCGGTTTGAAAGTGATGTACTTTTAAGCCGCTACTGCTTTTATACGAAACCGTTGGCAACAAGCTGAAAAGTAAACTTGTAAGCTCCCCTAAAAACAGGACAGTTTAGAAATGTAGTAAATTTAAACTGTCAAGTATGAAAAAGAGCAAGTTTACCGCCCATCAAATTGTCAAGATCCTTCAGGAATATGAAGGAGGCAAAACGGCCGTTGAGGTATGTCGTGATCACGGCATCAGCCAGGCCACATTGTATAGCTGGAAGAAGAAATACGGAGGCATGGAAGCCAGTGACCTGAAGCGCTTGAAGGAGTTGGAAGAAGAGAATGCGAAGCTCAAGCGCATGTATGCAGAGTTGGCGCTGGATCACCAGATGGCCAAGGAGATCATCTCAAAAAAGCTTTAAAGCCCTGCCAGAAGCGATCGATTGCCAATGAACTATCCTGTTACGGTATCAGCAGGGCGTGCCGTGTATTGCAGGTATCACGATCGGTGATTTACTATGAATCGATCAAAGACGATAAGGTCATTGAAGACGCATTGCTAAGCAAAGCCGAAGCCCACCCCCGCGAGGGCTTTTGGAAGGCTTACGGGCGACTTCGCCTGGAAGGTGAATCGTGGAATCACAAAAGGGTTTACAGGGTATACAAAAAGCTTGGACTGTCCATGCGCAGAAAAACAAAGAAGCGATTGCCGGCCAGAGTAAAACGTCGATTGGAAGTTCCCCGGGAGTTGAATCACACTTGGTCCATCGACTTCATGCAAGACCGTTTGGAGAACGGCCGTAAGGTGCGTTGCTTTAATGTCATTGATGATGCCAACCGGGAGATTCTGGATGTAGAGATTGATTACTCACTGAAGAGCAAAAGGGTTATATGGGTATTGAATCACCTGATCAGGCGCAGAGAAAAGCCCAAGCGTATCAGAATGGATAACGGCCCGGAATTGGTTGCGCAGATTACTCAGCAATGGAGCGAGGCTCATCAGATTGAGTTCATCTATATCCAGCCCGGCAAGCCCACGCAGAACGCTTATGTAGAACGGTTCAATGGCTCCTATCGCAGAGGAGTACTGGATGCGCACATCTTCGAGAACCTGGATCAACTCCGGGTCGCTTCCCAGATATGGCAAGAAGATTATAACCATCACCGGCCACACGATGGTCTCAAAGGTCTGCCACCGGTGATGTACGCAGAAAAATTCCTTCAAGGGGCTAGCCCCTTGAAGGAATCATCAGAAGAAGATGAAAGTTTGTTAGTTTAGCGATGTCCTGAAAATGGGGAGCTTACATGTCGTCCAGAGTTTGCCAATAGTTTCAACACCAGCTTCAGTTATCACTAAATTCTCAGACGAATCAGTGATTATAAATCCATTTTCTAAAAGCGGCTGAAAGTGATTTTTAATCTCACTGTCAGGAATACCAAACTGTTTCTGCGCATCTAAAACACTCATTGTTCTGTCACATTTCAACACCATCATAAAGACAAGTTGATTGCTTGAAAGATTTGAAATTTTTTTCAATTCCTTATCCAACGCTTCTCTTATCAGCATAGCAGTTACATTGATTTCTCTACCAAGCGTTGATTTTATCTGTTTTTCAATCATTCCTAATACTCGTTTTAGTTTCAATTCGTAAATACTTATTCCTGTTGCAACTCCAACATTAAGGCTCTCAACTTCGCTGTACATCGGAATCTGAACCGTAATATCCGCATTATTCATAAATTCATCAGATGCCCCGAGTGTTTCGTTTCCAACAACCAAAGCAACAGGTTTATCTTTAAGTTTAACTAATGATTGTAACTGCGTTCCTCGTGGAGAAGTGGTTACAATCTGATAATCATTTTCTTTTAGAAATTTTATAGTCTCATCAGGGGTTTTATAGGTCTTTAAATTTGTACTGAAAACACGACCTCTTGAAGCATCTACCGTTTTCTTTTGAAATAAATCAAAATCTGATTTTGTACTTACAATATTGTTAATTCCAAAAGCGTGGCAAGTACGAACTATGGTCCCAATATTTCCAAAGTCATTCAGATTGTCCAAAACAACACAAAAGTCCGTGTTCCCAATTTCTTTTCTAACATTTCCGATGGCAATAACTGGAACAACATAATTTGTTTCTGTTACTTTCTTTAGCAATCCTTCTGAAGTCTTGAAAATTGTATGTTTTATATATTTTTCCTCAAAGTCTTTTAGCTTATTGGAGATTAAAATAAAATCAAGCTCTATTCCCGAATCAATTGCCCAATCAATGGCTTCTAATCCTTCGATTAAGAATTTTTGTTTTTCAATCCGTCCTTTTTGTGAATTGACCGATTTTGCAAGCTGTATTCTTTCGTCTTTTAATGAAGTTATTTCTTCTATCATCCTCGTTCTTTCTAAGCTGTTTGTGTCTGTCTTAAAATGTGCCCTAACGGTTAGTATATGAAAAGTAGGCGATTACGATTCACGAAACTTTCGATTAAACACAAATTTTGATACGAGCCAAAACCTTTGATTTTATTACTAATTCGCCTATTTTTTATATACATTGTTACCTGCTGGCTTTATTCTTTTTTAATCCCACTTGCTACAAACATTTGTCCGCTTTTGAAAGAATTATCCAACTTAAAATCAGTTACTTTATTTTCCAAATATTGATACAATGGTCGATTAACTTCTCCTTTCCCAATCCACTTTATAAAAGCACCTCTAAAACTTGGTTTATTGATATACCAGTCCATTATCACAATTTTTCCGTTTGGTTTTAACAGTGTAATCAGGTTGTCAATTACTCTTTCCCAATTTGGAAATCCTGAAAGTCCCAAATCACAAAAAATTGAGTCAAATTTCAATTCAGGGCCCAATTTTATTTTTACCCATTCAGTATCAATTTTCGTTGCGTCCGCTTTGAAAAGCTGAATGTTTTTCCACTCATTTTCATCAATTTTTTCCTGTGCCTTTTCGAGCATACCTTTCGATATGTCAATTCCGATTACTGTTCCAGAATTGGAAAGGATATTTTGGTAATATTCAAAATTTTGTCCAGTTCCGCACGGAATGTTCAAAACGGTTTGGTTCAGTCCTAAATTCAGTTGTTCTATGGCAAATTCTCTTGGTTTTCTGTAATAAGATTTAGAAGAAATCCAATCATAGACTTTTGAAAATCTGTCATAATATTTTGTTGCTTTGTCTTGCTTTTCTTGAATGGTTTCCATTTCGTTTATTCAGCTTGCAGGTAACGGTTTGAATATGGTGCGTTTGGCATTTCAACACTCCAAATTTTCAATTTACTTCAATGTTTATTTATTGCTACCATTTTCATTTTTAGCACCATCTGCCAAATGCACTATATTTTTTGTTGGCAACTGGCTTAATTTATTTCATTTTTCAAATTCGTGAAATTCGCTTATTGTCAAGAAATATCCGTCAGGGTCACGAAGAGAAAATTCTCTTTTCATTGGTCTTGAATTTAAATGAACATCTTCTTCTAATTTACAACCTTCATTTATAGCCATTTGATATATTGTGTCAAAATTCTTTGTCCTAAAATAAAGTATCAAGCCATTTCCTGGGGTAATACTTGGGTCTGTCATCGTAGGATGGTCATCCATTTCCCATTGATGAAGGCAAAGAACGATTTCATTTGCTTTGGATTTAAGGACGGCAAAACCGTGTCCTTCTGGTGATGAGTTTTTGAAGCCAAATATTCTTTCATACCATTTTGCACTTTTATCAACATCATTAACAGCGACTATTGGGTCAATTTTTGTCATATTGCAGAATCTTTAATTTCAGTTTGTAAGCTCCCCATTTTCAGGACATCGCTAAACTAACAAACTTTCATCTTCTTCTGATGATTCCTTCAAGGGGCTAGCCCCTTGAAGGAATTTTTCTGCGTACATCACCGGTGGCAGACCTTTGAGACCATCGTGTGGCCGGTGATGGTTATAATCTTCTTGCCATATCTGGGAAGCGACCCGGAGTTGATCCAGGTTCTCGAAGATGTGCGCATCCAGTACTCCTCTGCGATAGGAGCCATTGAACCGTTCTACATAAGCGTTCTGCGTGGGCTTGCCGGGCTGGATATAGATGAACTCAATCTGATGAGCCTCGCTCCATTGCTGAGTAATCTGCGCAACCAATTCCGGGCCGTTATCCATTCTGATACGCTTGGGCTTTTCTCTGCGCCTGATCAGGTGATTCAATACCCATATAACCCTTTTGCTCTTCAGTGAGTAATCAATCTCTACATCCAGAATCTCCCGGTTGGCATCATCAATGACATTAAAGCAACGCACCTTACGGCCGTTCTCCAAACGGTCTTGCATGAAGTCGATGGACCAAGTGTGATTCAACTCCCGGGGAACTTCCAATCGACGTTTTACTCTGGCCGGCAATCGCTTCTTTGTTTTTCTGCGCATGGACAGTCCAAGCTTTTTGTATACCCTGTAAACCCTTTTGTGATTCCACGATTCACCTTCCAGGCGAAGTCGCCCGTAAGCCTTCCAAAAGCCCTCGCGGGGGTGGGCTTCGGCTTTGCTTAGCAATGCGTCTTCAATGACCTTATCGTCTTTGATCGATTCATAGTAAATCACCGATCGTGATACCTGCAATACACGGCACGCCCTGCTGATACCGTAACAGGATAGTTCATTGGCAATCGATCGCTTCTGGCAGGGCTTTAAAGCTTTTTTGAGATGATCTCCTTGGCCATCTGGTGATCCAGCGCCAACTCTGCATACATGCGCTTGAGCTTCGCATTCTCTTCTTCCAACTCCTTCAAGCGCTTCAGGTCACTGGCTTCCATGCCTCCGTATTTCTTCTTCCAGCTATACAATGTGGCCTGGCTGATGCCGTGATCACGACATACCTCAACGGCCGTTTTGCCTCCTTCATATTCCTGAAGGATCTTGACAATTTGATGGGCGGTAAACTTGCTCTTTTTCATACTTGACAGTTTAAATTTACTACATTTCTAAACTGTCCTGTTTTTAGGGGAGCTTACAGACAATCGAAAATACTGAAAATAAAATATTGGAAGATTTTACAGATAAGGAAAAACAAGAATTTAACAGACTGCTTGGAAAGATAAAAGGAAAGTGTAATCAAATAATAAAAAACGTGCCCTAACACTGTATATACAAAATGGGCGGGATTGTATTAAATTCAACGGTTGTAGCCCGCTTCAAAATCGTCCCGGTTTGATAAGTTTGAAGCCCGCAATCGCCCACTTTGCATATACTTGTCCGTTAGCGCTCATTGCCTGAATAAGCTTCCCCCCTACCTTCGTGTTTTAATCTGCCCGCGCAAAACCTGGTCCCCCGGGCTGTGTCCTTGCAAGAAGTCATAAGCACATCAAGCATGTGCGGAAAGGTCGTTGTAGATATTGCCGGGGTTGCGATTGGGCTCAGGTCGTTCGCAAATAAAACACCCTTACACTCACGCCCGTCTGGGTTTAACTGATGGGTGGGTTTAAGTATTTCATTGTCTTGGTTTATCGCAACGTCCTGTATCGTACAAATGAGCTAAAGCTCCAGGTACGGCAACCGGCCCTAACAGCGGTTAAGCATCAGGCGCAGCCCGAAGGAAAAGGAAAGTTTCGTACATTTCATCAGCGGCTGAGCTAAGAAAAGGTCTTTGCCTTGATAGCGCCCAATGCCTAGCCGCGAAACGTTATAGCCTATGGTAAAAAAGACCGTAGTACAAATGAAAAACTGATAAGATGACAATAAAAGAAGCGATTTTAAAAAGCTTGGACGACATAAACGGACTGACGAACTACTTGGAAGTTTACAACCATATCGTTGCTAAAAATTACTATGACTTTGGGACAGCAAAAACACCTGCTTCGACTGTTTCGGCTTTACTTGGTGACTTTATTCGTAATGGAGACACAAGAGTAAAGAGAATAAAACAAGAAGGCGGAACATATTCCTACTACTTGACAAAAAACGAACAGGACATTGGAATTGAAATCTTATCAGGCTCGACAGAAACGAATATCGTCAAGACCCCAAAAGTTAAAGTAAAATCGTATGAAGAACGAGACCTACATAAACTTTTGAGTAGCTATTTGAAAAACACAAAAATCTACTCCAAGACAATTTTTCACGAACAATCGAAATATGGCAAGGACAACAACCAAATATGGACACACCCAGATATGGTTGGAATTAAGTTTTTAAACCTTCAGACTAAAGTCAGCCAAAACTTTTTAAAATCAATAAATCGGGTTGACACTTTCAAACTCAGTTCATACGAAATAAAGAAGGAAATTAATAGCGACTCAGAACTCAAAAAGGCATTCTTTCAAGCCGTTTCAAATTCAAGTTGGGCAAATTACGGATACTTGGTTGCTTTTGAGTTTAGCGACAGCCTTTCGGATGAAATGGAAAGACTAAGCCAATCATTTGGTATCGGAATTATCGAACTAAACTCAAATCCGTATCAAAGCAAAGTCTTGTTTCCGCCAAAGTACAGAGACTTGGACTTTAAGACGATTGACAAACTATGTAAAATCAATAAAGAATTTGAAACTTTCATTGAACAAGCGGACAAGTTAATGACTGCTCAAGAACGCTATTATAAATCGACAGAAAAGGAACTTGACGAATTTTGCGACAGCTACTTTGAAAATGACACTGAAATAGAAGAATATTGCAAACAAAAGAACATTCCGAATGGAGAATAAAAACCACAGGCTATAACAGCACCTAAGAAAACATGGGGCGGATAGTGCTTTAATCAAGGTTTGTTCTCCGTAGCAACTTCTCGTTTCGGTGGACAGGTAATCGCTCCGAAAGCCCCACGTTTCTTAGCTGCAGCACGTTAGGTAGCATTACGAAAAAACAAACAAATGGAATATACGGTTAATGACCACTTGATAAATAAAGAACCAATAGTTTCCAAAATCTACGAGAAACTAATAACCGAATGCGAAAAATTTGGAACAGTAACTCAATTACCTAAAAAGTCAAGCATTCATTTGGACAGTAAATCGGGATTTGCTGGAGTTTACTCACGGAAAAACTACCTCTTGTTGAAAATTCACACAAACTTTGAAATTGAGAGTGAAAGAATACAAAAAATTGAAAAAATATCTGCTAACAGATTTAAGCATATAGTTAAATTGGAAAAACTTAATGATGTTGACAAAGAATTGATAAGTTGGCTAAAATCTGCCTACGAATTAAAAAGTTGAAAATATGAATAATATTATCAAAGGTTTGATTGCTGGGACAATTTTTGGAATTACCTCAATAATACCAATGTTCTTTATGGAATTTGAAGATAAGCAAAAAGCAATTATTGCTTCATTTGTAAATAGGTTTTCTATTGGGTTTATTATTTTCAACATTGACTTGCCAATACAGGGTTGGTTGAAGGGATTAATAATTGGCGGAGTAATGAGTTTTCCAGATGCTTTGATAACGAAGGCATTTAAACCAATAATGGCATTGGGGTTAATTGGTGGGCTGATTTGCGGATTATTAACCTAAAAAAGTAAAAAAAACGCTACCTAACACTGTGTATATGTCATAGCCACCTATCGGCAGGCTACGCCACATACACGCGACCGTTGGGCACAAGCCGAAAAAAGAAAATTGACACATGGCAAAAACAAACACAGTAAGGGAGAATACCAGTACGGTCGACACCAAATTTCTTGCAGACGTTATCAAACGAAATGACTTTGTTGACCTTGACCAAGCTCTCAATGACAAAATTGCCACCGAGACAGAAAAGGTAAAATCGGACAAAAGCATTACCGACACACAAGCAAAGGACTTAATCGAACAATGGAGAAAAAAGAACCCACTTTTCAGTAAGGACTTAGACGTTAAAAACTTACACCTTTCCATTGACAATAAACAAGCCCTTTACATTGAGAGCCAGTATCATTACGAGAGCAGGAAAACAGTCGCCAAACAAGAGCCGTCAAGCAATCAAAATCTTGGAGACACATTAGAAAACCTATGGGACAAACCCGCACAAAACGAATTTCAGGAAACAACGACAAGTTGGAAAAGAAGTGGTAGCGGAAAAGTATCAGACTGCGATACCTGCAACACGACAGGCAAAACAACTTGCGGAAAATGTCAAGGACATGGAGAGGTTGCCCATAAATGCCCTAATTGCAAAGGCAAAGGTATTATTGATTTACCAAGCGTTACAGTCGGTAAAGCAGGGAAAGTCGGTGGTGCAGTCACAAAGCGAACCGAACAATGCCTTAAATGCCAAGCAAGTGGTTACATCAAACTAAGATGCGATACCTGTAATGGGAAAGGTGAAGTAACCTGTAATCAATGTGCAGGTAAGGGAGAGGTTTTCAAATATGAATTGATTGAAACTGCTTCATCGGTTTTGAGCAACAACATCATTCTATCACCATTTGAAAAAGCGAAGGACAAATGGATAACTAAATCAAAAGCTGACTTTCAAATTACTTATCAAGACCCAATCAACGGACAGAATGAGGAAAAATTAAAACCGCTTAACCCTACTGACGAAGGAAAATACTTGCTTGAACGCTACAATGTGAAAGTTTTGCCAATCGCCCGTGTTTCGTTTAAATTCAAGGGAAAAGAACGGGAAGTATTCATCGTTGACAATGAAGTAAAAGCCGTAGAGACCGCATACCTTCTTGACAAGAAAAAGACGGCAATACTCATTGGAGTAATTGCTGTAGCCCTGATTGTACTTGGCATTTTCGGCTACAACTGGTACCAAAACCACAAAACCGAAAAAGCCCTTGAAGCCAACCAAAACAGTATTGAATCTGCCCAATGCGCCACCGAGCAAGCGAATAGCAACAACATAGCAGAAGCGAAAAAATGTCTGGACAAAATAGAAATCAACTCAACCGACTTGGAACAATCGACAAAGGACAACATTAACCAAGCGGTAATCACTTTCTTGTCCAAGTCGGTAGAAAACAATGAATTCGGGCAAGTCCAATTCGTTCATGACAAATTTTACAATCTCGCTTTCTTGCCTGAATCCACCAAAGAAACCATTGAGGACTTGGTAATCGTTGCGGACATTTCCCAACAATACCAACTTGTTTCAACCGCCTATGATTTAGCAAAAGAACCATCGGACAATGACTATCAAGACGTTAAGAACTGGGAAAATGTATTAAAACTGGAAATCGGAACATTGAAACGCCTCAATTCGGAATTTCATAACAAGGAGCTTGTTGGAGGGCTGAATAAAGACCAGTTCGTTGACCTTGTTAAAACATCCGTAAACGGCTACAACGATTTCATCCTCAAAGACTATTTGAAATTCGGCTCAAGAGAGGGAGAACTCAAAACCTTTCTGGACTTGACTGAACAAGTTGAAGGTGTTTCAGGGTTGGACTTTGCAGAAATAAAATCACAAATAAAAGAAGCGATTGAAAACCATAAAAAGCAATGGAGTTAACCGATGAATGTTTGGCGAATAAATCTTAAAACAGGCGGTGAAACTCCAAGAAAGTTTTGCCTTGAAAATGGCATCGTTGCCGTTGGTTGGCCAGTAGATGATAATAGTGCCCCATTGACTTGGGAGAGATATTATGACTTGGCAATGGAGCACTATTACAACCAAGGCGACAGAAGTTGGTGGCCAGCAGTCAACGCCCTAAAGAATAGAATGCAAATTGATGATTTGGTTTGGACTCGGGATATTCAAGGCGTTTACTATATCGGACATATCACAAGTGATTGGCGTTACGAGTACGAAAGCCATTTCAAAAAAGCTGATATGGTTAATGTTCGTTCCTGCAACTGGATTAAAGTAGGAACGGTGGAAGCAATCCCTGGCAAGGTGGTCAACAGCTTTATTCCAGCAAGGACAGTTCAAAAAGTAGCAGACGAACAAGTGAGAATTTACTCAATGTTCATTTTCAACAAGCTAACAAGTACAGATACATACAAGATAAAAGAACTTGAAAATCCAGACATTTTTTCGCTTCTCTCATCAGACGACTGTGAGGACATTTTAGGACTGTATCTTCAAAAAGAAAAGGGCTACCTGTTGGTTCCGAGTTCGTGCAAATCGGACACAATGAATTATGAATATGAATTACGGCAAAAGGACACGGGCGACAAGGCAGTAGTTCAAGTAAAGAACGGTTGGGTTGACTTGCATACGGACGACTATTCTAACATCAACTCGACTGTTTTCCTGCTAACAACAAAAGGACAGTATTTAGGTGACCAACAAGACAACATTCATTTCGTTAACCCGACAGAAATGGAGGAGTTTGTTTTTGCGAACATTGACATATTACCGGACAAAATCCGTAACTGGACAGAGATATTAACTGAACTAAAAAATAGAACACGGCCAGTGCCCAACAAAGGCTAAGAAAACATGCGGACTGACAAGGTATAATGAAACTTAAAACACATAACAAAACTCGGTACTCGGCTGACAAATTTGCGTTCCAAAACCCGCACGTTTCTTAGCCAGAGCCGTTATGCGGCATTTTAAGACACATCAAAACAGGGAAATATCAATGAAAGTAATTAGCAGACAGACAGTTTTGTTTTTATTAATTTTCCTATTGACAAATTTTGTTTTTGGGCAAAACAACCCAGACAATTTACAATGGAGTGCAACACATAAACTTACATTGGACGATTTTTCAATCAAAACCAAATCACTTGAAACGACATCTTCTTTCGCACAATTTTCTGTTGACTACCAAGTAAGCGGTTTCGACTTTTTGACAAAAAATTTCAACAAAAAAGTTCATAATTATATCATCAAAACCGCATCTTGGATTGATACAACGGTAAATGTTAATCAATCTCTTCTTTATCAGCAGACACTATTCGACATCTGTGAAATTTACACTCGTCAATTCCGTAAAGCTTTACGAGAGAATAGAAAAAAAATAGCCAACGGAACAGCAATAGCAAAGGAATTAAACGATAAAATCATGACTGATTTTTCAAAAAGACGTATTGACTATGACCGTGAAACAAAATTTGGAACAGACATGACAAAACAAAAGGAATGGGAGGCGCAAATTCAAAAAGAGTTATTAGAATTAAACGACTTTGCATATGACAATTGACAAAGGAGAAAAACGACCGCATAACAGCACCTACCCAAAAGACGGGGTTTCGTGTTCCAAGGACAGTTTAGTGGTTAATCAAACATTAGTTTTTCAAATCAAGTTTTGTGGTAAAAGTCCCGCCCTTCGGGTAGCCGCCAAACGTTAGGGTGCATTTAAAAAAACATAGCGGGCAGACAAGAGAACCACCGAATTATTATTTGGACTCTACCTGACTGACAAAAAAATGGTGACAGCAACCTTAAATGCTGGGCGGAACCGAAAAGCCTTACGAGTAAGAAAGAATTTACTAATCTTTAAACAGAGAAATATGAAAAATCGAGTTACATTTTTTTTAGCGACAGTGGTTGCTGTAAGTTTATTATTACCCAGTTGTGCTACCATTCTTGGTGGTTCAAAGGATGCCTCAAGAGTTCATAACGGAACACCGCCCAATGCCAAAGTATATTATAATGGCAACTATGTGGGTGACGCACCGACAAATGTAAAAGTTCCTAAAAATGCTAAACAAGGAAACAGTAAAATTGAAATTAAAGCAGATGGTTATGAAACTGCAACTATAAACATGACCAGAAAAGTTAGTGTTGGCTACACTATTTTAGACATTTGTACAGGTGTTATCTGGCTCGGAATTGACTTTGCGACTGGAAATATTTACAAGCCAAGACCAAATAAAATTGTTTACAACCTTACACCAATTTCGGGTTACAACCCTGCAAAAACTTATGACTTTAAAAATGGTGACAAAGTGATTTTCACGAAGGACAAATATGAAAATGTTGAAGGAGAAATAGTTGCCATTTATCCAGACAGGGCGTTGATTAAATTCAAGAGAAAGCCCACTATTGTGCGTCTTAAAACAAATCCGGACAAAAGGCGATCTAATTTAAGTCATAGATTTAACATTTGCTGACGGTGGTATTTTCTTCTTTGTTTCATGGTTCTTTCTTTGATTTGTTTTCGTCTGGCCAGGATCTGTTTATCCCTGCCGAAGAATACGTCGGCAGGGGTGAGATTTTCCAGTGATTCATGGTATCTACGGTTGTTGTAATATTCAATGAACTCAGCCAGTGCCTGGCGCAACTCATCGGGTGAATAGTAGTTGTCCAGCTTGATCACATTCTTCATGGACTGATGCCAGCGCTCGATCTTTCCCTGGGTCTGTGGATGACGGACTCTTCCGCGCACATGCTTGATCTCTCTGTCCTGGAAGAAGTCAGCCAGGTCTTTGGCGATGTAACACGGGCCATTGTCGCTGAGTACTTTGAGAGACTGTGTGGTTTTGTCAGGAACCACACCGGTGATCTCAATGGCCTTATCGATATTGCGCTGTACGTCATCGGCTGCCATGTTGGTGCATAGTTCGGCATGGATCACGTAGCGGGAGTAATCATCCAGTACCGTGCAGAGGTAATACCATCCCCAGTGTCCCACTACTTTCAGGTAAGTGAAATCGGTCTGCCACATCTGGTTGACCCGGGAGGTCTTGTCTTTGTACTGGTTGGCAGCATGATCCACCACAAAGGCCGGTGCAGTGATCAGCCCTCTTTCTTTGAGAATGGCATGCACGCTGGACTCGCTGATATACCAGCCCCGGTGATCTACGATGTGCCAGGCCAGTTCTCTGGATGAGAGGTCTTCCATGTCCAGGGCCAGCTCTACCACCTCCTGGCGTTTCTCATCGGGGATCCGGTTCCACTGGCTTCTTGCCGCCCGCTTCTTGGGAGCCAGTCCTTCAAACCCTTCCCGCAGATACCGGTCGTACCAGTCATAGAAAGTCGCCTTGGGAATGTCCAGCTCTTTCAGGGTGGCCCGTACGCTCAGATCACTGTTTTCCACTATGGAAATGATCTCCATTTTCTCTGATTGACTGTATCGCATATACCGCTGCCTTTTTAAGCGTCCCCACTCAAACTTTTTTTTAGGACCCTATTCTGCAGGGTGAGCTCGGCGACCACTTCTTTCAGCTGGCTGTTCTCCTTGCGGAAATGATCCACTTCGGTGGTGTTGGCCTCTCGGAGGGTATCTCCTAAAAGCCGTTTCTTACCGGCTTCCAGGAAGTCTTTGCTCCAGCGATAGTAGAGGTTGGCGGCAATACCTTCACGGCGACATATCTCTGAAATGGATAGCTCGCCCTTGAGGCCTTCCAGTACGATTCGGATCTTCTCCTCTGCGGAGAACTTGCGGCGGGTCCTGCGTTTGATCTCACGGACTACCCCTTCGGGACTTTGATCTTTCTTTTTCATGTTTGGACTGTTTTTCAAGGTTCCAGTTTTTTACCTTGAAAGCTAGCTTTCAAGGTAAAAAACTGTGACTAAACTATTGTACCTTAACAGTCCGAATTTTGCTTACGCTGGACAAGTGAACACCAACTTCTGGCAGGGAATCTATAAATCTGCCACCGAATACGCCGCATACTATATCTCCGGATGGATCATCAAATTCTTCCCTTATATCAAGGAGCGCAACTTCGAAGAAATGGAATACGACGAGGAAATGGGGGGCTCGCGTGTATCGGAAGAGCTGAAGCCAAATGAATTTCTACAAGGAGATCGCTACCTGCTGTCCACCCTCTCCACCGATAACTTTCCCTCGGGCATTGCCAGCATACCCGTGACATGGGAAGATTATTTCAACAACACCACCCGGAAAATGGAAGTGTTCGCCGGATTCATGACCATCCGCCAATACCCCGACAAAAGCCTTCAGCCCGACATCACCTGGGCTGTATGTGACGCGGATGCCCCGCCCGTGAAGGAGGAAGGGTTCAGCAGCGGATGGCAGGCAATGGAGCATGACCCGGGCGACTGGGTGCCTAGGGTTGTTGAAGTGCCCGAAAAACCTGCCGTATACGACATCAAGCGTTTCAAGACTTCCGCACCGTCATTGATATTTGTAAGCAAAATTATCCGCGACTCCCTCGTCCGCCACCCGGAATTTCCGTCGGCGCTCTACACAGGAGATACGCTTCAGGTGCTGGTCCTCTCCAATGGCAAGGTGGCGGAAGCACATCTCAAACAACATACCGGTCATCCGGAACTGGAAGCATTCATCACCCGGGTGATCCGACACCTGCCAAACGCCTGGTTCCCGGCGCTGGACAAGCTTGTCAATGTGCTGGATGTGATGGATGATGAAGTATCGTCGGATGGAGAACCGCTTCACGAGAAGCTTATCAAGGCGAACAGCCGGGTGAACGTGGTGTTGCCGTAATTAAAAGGACGAAATGTGTCTACAATCTCAAGTCTCACATCTATCATCCTTTTTACTAACGACTAAAGACTTACGACTAACGACTAAGGTTTACACTCCGCTATCTCATCCCTGCCCGGTGAGGTGATGATCGGTTTGAGCGTGGCTCCGTCCGGTGAGGCGAACCAGATATCGGAGTTGCCATCGGTACTTTTGGTGAAAGCGATCCATTTTCCGTCCGGCGTCCACCGCGGCCAGCGGTTGTCTTCCTTTCCCGCGGTGATGTTGGTCAGGCCGGAGCCATCGACTTCCATTACATAAACGTCGCACTTGCCCTGGTTACAGCTGTGAAAGGCGATCTGACTTCCGTCCGGCGACCAGTCGGGCAAACCGTTGAATGCATGCATGTGGGTGAGCTGAACAGGTGTCAATGAAGACAGCTCAATGCGGAAGATCTCCGCCATGCCGGCTGGGTGGTTGGGACCCGGTTTCTGGGTTTGGATGGCCGCAACGACGCTCGTCTCGTCCGGAGAAAATTTTGCGCCGGCTTCGAAGAAATCGTTGTCGGTTAGTCGGGTGTAGGTTTGGGTGGGGATGTCATACACATACAACTCGCCCTTTGCATGGTGTATTCTGGATGCTACCAAAAGTTTTTTCTTGTTCCGGGATACGTCACACAGCGATACCAGGGTGGAGTCATTGAGGACGGTGGATGTTTTTCCGTCGGCTACCACCAGGCGGCCGACCTGTCTTCCCTCCGGCAGAAACAGGGTATAGTAAATCTCTGTACCGTCTGAAGTCCAGGTAAGTCCGTATTCCACATCCTTGGTTTGGGTAAGCTGGCGAACCTCTTTGCCGTTGATGTCGGTGAGGTAGATATCCGATTGCCCGTTGCGGTCCGACACAAAGGCCAGTTCGTAAACGTTGGAACAACCGTTTAGCAACACTACGAAAAGACAGGCTACCCACTTCATGATCTGCACTTGCGAATTCGACATTCCCTCAGCAACCCTTTACGGAGGAAGCTTTTAGGCACAGAGGTAATCCTTCAATTACAAAGATACGGGATATTTTGACGGGTTGCGAATTCGAAGTTCGTTTTTCGCTTCGCCCCCGTAGCCTTGGCGAAAGAGGGTTTATTTTTGGAGCGTTTGATAGATAATAGACTTTAGAATCCAGATGCCGGAAACAACTAACGACTAACGACTAAAGACTTACGACTCTTTGTGGCGTACCTACGGCACGCTTGATTTTCCACCCACCTTTCTTGCTACCAATGTGCTGCTCCGATGGAGCAGAAACCGTCGGCCAGGATCTAAAAACATCGGCCGGTGTCATGTTCCGTTAGGAACATTCCATTGGTGGATAAATGGTATAGTTGGAAATCATAGCGTTCCATCGGAACGCCACAACGTTGAATGTTCTTAGGCCGCAGATAGCCGCAGATAATAGATGTGGTGTACAGCTAATGACTTATGACTAAAGACTTACGACTAATTTTTCCCCCTCCATTAAACCTCCCGTATTCCCCGCCGTCAAAGTCCCGACGCTTACAAACAAAAACCCCTACAATGAAAAACAACGGATGCGAATTCCTGAAACGCTCAGGATGGGCTGGAGCAGCCTCTTTCGTGCCGTTGGGAAATATGCTGGCAGGGAACCAGCAAGAGGGGAAGAATGATCACACCGACACAACCATCCCGCTGCAGCTGACGCAAGCATCAGATGTAAGGGTGGACCTGTATGACCTGCAGGGAAGAAAGGTGGCCACAGTGAACTCCGGCAGGCTTGCGGCCGGTCAACACCAAATCATCTTGAATCTACCCTCACTTGGACTCTCAACTGCAAACTATGTGTATCAAGTGGAAATTCACAACGCCAACGGAATTTTCAGGGATTGCAAGATGATGACCGCCGCTCAATAACCACCAGCCCGTTCACTGTATCCTGAGAAGGGGAAGCCAGACACACACTGCCAGGGCTTCCCCTTCGTTTTTTTGCGTAGATTGATTCCGTTTTCCGGAATAAACAAATGAAACACGGTAAGTTCTCCCTCCGCAAACGACTGGCAAGTTTCCGCTATGCCTTCGCCGGTATCAAAGCGCTGATCCGGGATGAACACAACGCCCGCATTCACCTGGTGGCAACCCTGTGTGCTGTGGCCGCCGGTTTTTACTTCCGCATTTCCTCTTTTGAATGGATGGCCGTGGCGATTGCAGTCGGACTTGTATTCATCACAGAAGCCATCAACACCGCCATCGAACAACTGGCCGATGTGGTTTCGCCCGGTAAGAACGACAGGATCGGTCGCATCAAAGATATCGCCGCCGCCGCGGTGCTCCTGTCCGCCATCACTGCTGCCGTCATCGGCCTGATTGTGTTCGGACCGAAGGTGGTGGCGTGGTTCCGTTAACTGTTTTTAACAAGGGTTGCCTTCAATTCGACACCCATTGGGTTGATATTTAATCACAGGTTCCGTTACCTTTGAACCATATACCAAACCCAAAGTGATCATGGAACAACCCAATGCATTTCTCGAATTGGGTCAGGCGGAGAAGGAGATACTCCTCAAAGCACCCGCACTGGTTTCGATCCTTGCCATTGGAGCCGGACAGAAGTTGGAGAAGGCACAGGAAAACGACGCCGTACAACTGACCCACCTGCGCACCTTTACGTCGGACCCCATCCTTCAACCTTATTATGCCGAGGTGGAGAAGGTGTTTCCCGTACAATTGAAGGAGCTGCAGAAGCAACACATTCCCCTGAATAATTTCAGCAGGAATGCCCTTAAAATGCAGATTGCGGAAGTCAACCAACTGCTCGACCACATCGACCGTGAGTTTGCCGTACACCTCAGAAAAAGCCTCAACACTTTTTCCGAACATGTACAAAAGGCAGATCGCAACGTGGTGGAGTATTTTGTGCTTCCCGCCAACGTGCCCGATATCCTGGATTGATGTACATTCAATTTGGGTTTACCTGGGACCCCACCGCCTTAAACAGAGATTATTTTTGTCTGTCTGAATTCACCGGTTGGCGGAGAAAGCTGGTTTTACCTACGTGGCTGTTATTTTTTGCCACAAAGCCACTAAGGTGTATGGTGTGCTTCATCGATCATTTCTTTGTAAATCTTTGCGTCTTCGTGTCTTCGTGGCATACTCTTTCAGAAGGCGTTGCCTCTGGCAAAAAAAGCTGCCTTAATAGAAAAAGGATTCTTTACTCGGTTAACTTTACCGGACGGAATGTGATCCCCAAACAACCGGATGTACTGGAAACTGGCATGGCGTAACCTTTGGCGCAATCACCGGCGTACCATCATCACCCTTACTTCGGTGATGCTCGCGGTGGTGCTGGCCACCACCATGCGGTGCCTCCAGCTGGGTACCTACGATACCATGATCAACAACGTGGTCGGATACTATACCGGCTACCTCCAGCTGCAGGGAAACGACTACTGGGACACCCACTCCATTGATAAAGGATTTACCTTCGATGCCCCCCTGCAACAACACCTCCGCTCCATCCGTCACATCCGGAGTTTTACCCCGCGCCTGGAAGCATACGTGCTGGCCAGCAGCGATACCAAAACCAAAAGCGCCATGGTGGTGGGTACCGACCCGGCCATGGAAGACAGCGTAACACAACTCGGCGGTAAACTTATCAACGGCCGCTACTTTTCCGCAGATGACCGCTCCGTGATCATCGCGGAAGGCCTGGCCGATGTGCTGAAACTTCACACCGGCGATACCGTGGTCGTGCTCGGACAAGGATACCACGGCGCCAACGCGGCCGGCAAATACCCCATATCCGGCATTGTTCATTTCGGGGCTCCCGAACTCAACAAGGGCATGATTTACCTGCCCCTGAAAGAAGCCCAATGGCTCTTCGGCGGAGACGTGGTGACGTCGGTGGTGATGATGCTCGACAACCGCAACGACATCAACGGAGCACGCCATGCCCTTGAGACCGGTTTGCCCGAAGGCCTCACGGTGATGGATTGGAAAGAGATGATGCCCGACCTCGTACAGGCCATCCGTGCCGATAATTCCGGCGGTCTCATCATGGCCGGCGTACTTTACCTGATCATCGCCTTCGGGTTGTTCGGTACCTTCCTGATGATGCTTGCCGAACGCCAGCATGAATTCGGGATCCTGATTTCCATCGGCATGCGGCACATCAGCATCGTGCGTATGGTGCTGCTGGAAATCCTGTTGATCGGGGTGATCGGTACCGCCGCCGGTTTTGCCTTGAGCGTGCCCGTGGTATACTGGCTCCACGAAAACCCGATCCGCTTTACCGGAGATGCGGCCCAGAGCTTCGCTGCGTACGGCTTCGAACCTGTGATGCGCGCTTCGCTTGATCCTTCCATCTTCACCGCACAGGCCGAACTCGTGCTGTGCATCACCCTGCTGCTGGCGCTTTATCCGCTGGCACGCATCCTCAAATTAAACGCACTTAAAGCCACCCGAAGCTAACCATGATGATGCTCAAAATAGCCTGGCGCAACATCTGGCGCAACCGCACCCGGAGCCTGGTGATCGTGGGCGCCGTGTCGGTGGGTATCTGGGCGGCTCTCTTCCTGATCGCATTTTCATGGGGCATGAGCGCCCAACGGATCTCCGATGCCATCGAAAACCAGCTGGGCCATTTCCAGGTGCATCATCCCCAATTCAGGGATGAAGATCAGGACCTGAAATACCGGTTGGAAAACGGCATGCAGCTCGCCGCCGACCTGCAGCGTGATCCCCGGGTGAAAGTCGCCACGGCGCGCCTGGTGGTGCCGGCACTGGCTGCGTCGTCGGTCACTAGCTCTGGCGTGGAACTCGATGGCATCGTGCCGGAAGAAGAACAACTGCTCACACACCTGGATCAGAAGCTGAAGGAAGGCACGTATTTCGAAGACATCCGACGGAATCCTGTCATCATCAGTAGCAAGCTGGCCGATATGCTCGACGTGAAGCTGCGTTCGAAGATCGTGCTCAGTTTCCAGGGACCGGAAAAGAACATCGTGGCTGCTGCCTTCCGTGTGGTGGGTGTATATCGATCGGCCAACAGCGGTTACGACAAGCTGCATGTGTTCGTGCGAAGAAGCGATTTGCAGGCGCTGGTGAACGATGATCAGATGGTGGATGAGGTGGCAGTCAAACTGAACAGCCTCGATTCTGTCAATGGTGTCCTCAGTGATTTCCGTAAAGTACATCCCGATGTACAGGCTGAATCGTGGGCCGATCTGGCACCCGATCTGAAGGTGCTCAACAGCGCGTTCGACCAGGGCATGCAGATTTTTGTTTTCATCATCATGATGGCCCTCGCCTTCGGTATTGTGAATACCATGCTGATGGCCGTGCTGGAACGCATCCGCGAACTGGGCATCCTCATGGCGGTGGGCATGAACAAGGGCAGGGTCTTCCGGATGATCATGCTCGAGACCATCCTGCTCTCCTTGTGCGGAGCCCCGGTGGGCATCTTCGTTGCCTGGTTGTCGATTTACTGGTTCGGAACACATGGCATTGATCTGGCTGTGGTCGGACAAGGACTTGAGAGCTTCGGTTACGGAAGCATGGTGTACCCGTCCATCGCCTCCCACTTTTACGTGGACATTGTCGTACAGGTATTCGTGGTGGCCGTGCTTGCCGCCATCTACCCGGCCCTGAAAGCACTCCGCCTCAAACCCGTGGAAGCCATCCGCAAAATCTAAACCCCCAAGCATCCAATCATGGAACCCAGGATCGAAACCCTGAAGGAAAAGAAACTCGTGGGCATGCACATCCGCATGTCATTGGCAGATAACCAAACGTTTGCGCTGTGGAGCGGATTCGGCCCCAGGAGAAGAGAAGTGAAAGCATTGAATACCGACCTTTTTTCCTTGCAGGTGTTCCCCCTCAGCTACGACTTCCACCGGTTTGATCCCCAGGCTTCTTTTGAAAAGTGGGCGGCTGCGGAGGTGGCATCGTTTGATGATGTGCCGGAGGGCATGGATACCCTTGTTTTGCCGGAGGGCCTGTATGCCGTGTTCATCCACAAAGGACCGGCCAGCGAAGGTGAGCGGACTTTCCGTTATATCTTTCACACCTGGTTGCCGTCGTCGGGGTATATGCTGGACAACCGTCCGCATTTCGAACTCCTCGGCGCCAAATACAAAAACAACGAACCCGATTCGGAAGAGGAAGTGTGGATTCCGATCCGGTCTTTGGAATGAAACAACATGGGTGATTATCGTTCGCGTCTGAAGGGGTGGTATGTGCATGCCGCGGTGTATCCGTCGATCGCCATGGTGGTTGTGTGTACGATTTATTCGGTCTGGAACAACCGCGACTACCAAAGCGAATGGCTGACTTCAATGGCTGTTGTTCGGATGATGTTTCTCTTTGCCCTTGTCTACGGCGTATGGATGTGCCTGCTGGCCCTGCCCATGTGGTTGAATAAAAATGAAAGGGTACGCAACAACGGGCTCCTGAATACCATCACATGGTGGGGTTGCCCGCTTGGAAACTTCATGGCATGGACACTGTACGTGGTGCGGGTGATTCAAATGAAAAACGATTCCGCCTGGCCTGTCTTTATCTATGCCCTGATTTTGAATCTTCCCTATATACTTTCCCTGGCCCGAACCTATGTGCAGCAACGGGCGGTGGCCATTGGTGAAATGAAACAAACGGGTTCCCTCCCGTAGCATCCGTTGAAATACCGATGCAAACCGGTTAACAATTTGTTCAGGAAAAAGTGGTGCATCGTACATGTGATTTGGGTATATTTATCAGGGGTTGATATTAACCCTTGATCCACACTCCGCGCCTGAACCCGGCCGGAGCGATACACAAAACCACATTCCCATGAAACTATCCAACAATACCATTCTCATTACCGGCGGTGCCACAGGTATCGGCCTCGGCCTCACCGAACGCTTCATCCAGGAACACAACACCGTGATCATCTGCGGAAGACGTGAAGACCGGCTGAAGGAAGTTGCCGATCGCTTTCCTTCCGTGATCACACGCACCTGCGACCTGGCCGTTGCCTCCGAAAGAGAAGCGCTTTTTCAATGGATATCCGAGGCACATCCCGAACTGAACGTACTCATCAACAACGCCGGTATCCAGCAATGGATGCAGCTGCCCGACGATGATTTTTACCGCCGCGCCAAGGAAGAACTCGCCATCAATGTAGAAGCTCCGTTGCACCTGGCACACCTCTTCTCGAAACTGCCATCCCTGGATACCATTGTGAATGTGACATCCGGACTCTCATTTGTGCCGCTCGTAAAGGTACCGGTGTATTCCGCCACCAAGGCCTTCCTCCATTCCTTCACCCTTTCCCTCCGGGAAATGGTGCGTGACAAAAACATCGAGGTGATCGAAATGGTGCCTCCGGCACTCAACACCGACCTGGGTGGTGTGGGACTGCACGATGCCGCTCCTCCCGTAGGCGATTTCGTTGAAGCTATTTTCGACCAGTTGCAGCAGGGACAGGAACAACTCACCTATGGCATGAGTGCAGCCGTGTCCAAAGCCGGACCGGAGGATCTCAAAAAAGCCTTCGAACGGATGAACATGGGGGTGCCTGCATAGTCCGTAAACCCCGTTTGAAAACCGGATTCTATTTGTAAAAGGCAAGGTGTCTTCATACCTTGCCTTTGTTGTGTCAAACCTATACGGAGGTGAACCACACGATCTTGTTGGCATACAAGCAACGCCCGTTGTTTGTCGCAGGGATGAATCATTGTTAACCCAAACCCAACAGCATCATGGAAAACTTAGCAGAACTCATTAAGCAACTCGAAGATCTCCTTCAAACCGCCCGCGAATGGGGTGAACTCACGCCGTCGGATAAGTCGGGTATCGCCAAAGAAATGGAGCAGGACTTCCTGCGCAAAGCGCGTGACGTGGAGCGCAAGATCAACCAGATCCGCCGCCGTATCGCCCGCGCCCGTGCCATTGGAAAAGGTGTGGTGAGAGGAGGCGTATACGTAGCACTGGCTTATCTGCTTGTGGCCGCCATCATAGACAACCGCACAAAATTGCCGCCACAAAAAGGTGGATCGGGTGCCTGCAACATCGCCGCAGGAATCAAAGACCTGCACGTGGATCCGTCGGCCATCGGACCCAAATCGGCCCTGAAAAAAGCATATGCCGAACTGGATGCACAATGCGCCAAGGCCGGACTGAAATGCGCGGGCGGCAACACCAACTGCGAAAAATGCGAACCCGACGTGGCCGTGCAAACCGTGGACATCAAAAACCGCCTCTTCTGGTACACGGCGGATGTGACGGCGAAGTGCCAGTGTTGGTGCAAGGATTAGTCGTAAGTCATTAGTCGTAAGTCGTTAGTTGTGCGTAGGTCATTGGGATAGTTAGGAATGAGAGATTGCGTAAAGGTTTAAGTTCACAACCGGACGGCTGGTCCTATACTACGCCATGTCAAACCTGCTCCATCGGAGCAGAACATTGGTAGCAAGAGTCTTTAGTCGTAAGTCTTTAGTCGTTAGTTGTACCCGGCATCTATTGTCTAACATCTAATATCTCATGTCTCCTTCCAACAAACCCTTACCTTCGTCCTTTCCGATTCCGTATGTCCATTCGCAAAAAGATCATCCTCTACAACCCGAGTGCCGTGTTCTTCGACATGCCCCTGGCATTGCTCGCCATTGGTTCTGTGGTAGACCCGGATCGCTACGAAGTGATCATCATCGACGGGCGGATCGAAAAAGACCCGCGTGCAAAGGTGGCGGCACATCTGCCCGATGCCTTGTGCTTCGGTACCACCGTGATCACAGGCGCACCCATCCGCGATGCGCTGGAGATGTCGGAGTTTGTGAAGTCAAAGGCACCGAACCTTCCCGTGATCAGGGGTGGATGGCACACGTCGCTCTTTCCGTCCACACCACTGGAAGAACATACCTGCATTGACATCACCGTACAGGGCCAGGGAGAGGACACATTCCGCGAACTGGTCGCCGTGTTGGAGGAGGGAGGAAACCTTGATGTGATCAAAGGAATCACTTTTCGTAAAGACGGCCGGGTGGTGAAGAATCCGCCACGCCCGATGGCCTCTATGGAAGGCTTCGGTCGGGTGAACTACGACCTGGTTGATGTGGAGCGCTACTTCAACAAGAAGGGTCGCCGCCAGTTCGACTACATCTCATCCACCGGTTGCTATTTCCGCTGTGCCTTCTGCGCCGACCCGTTTGTGTACGAACGCCGCTTCACCGCCATCCCCGGTGTACGCATCGCTGAAGACCTGGCACACTACCATGCGAAGTACAACTTCACCGATGTGAATTTCCAGGATGAAACATTCTTTACATACCCGAAACGCATCGAAGATTTTGCGCATGCGCTGGTCAACCGAAACCTGCACATTTCCTGGGCCGCCACCATGCGCGCCGATCAGGGTGAGCGCATGACCGATGACCTATGGCAACTTTGTAAGGCATCCGGACTCCGGCGTTTGCTGATCGGGGTGGAGTCGGGATCGCAGGAGATGATGGACTGGATGAAGAAAGACATCAAGCTCACCCAGGTTTTTCATTGCGCCGACAAATGCCGCGACCTCGGTATCGCCGTGATCTTTCCGTTTATCGTCGGCTTCCCCGGAGAAAGCGACCGCAGCGTGGAAGAGACCATCCAGGTGATCCGCCAACTGCGACGTAAAAGCCCACGCTTCGAAACCCCCATCTTCTACTTCAAGCCTTACCCGGGGTCGGCCATCACACAACAGGTGGTGGAGGCGGGGTACGTGCTGCCCGCATCCACCCGGGAATGGGGCGCCTTCGATTGTATAGGTTCATCGGGTCCGTGGGTGAGCCGGGAAAAGGAAAGATATTTCGAGGCTTTCAAGTTCTACCTCAAATGGGGGTACGGAAACGCCGGCGGTGCATTCCTGCTTCCCTTGAGGAAAATGAGCCGCTGGCGCTGCGAGAAGGGGCAGTTTGCTTTCCCCATCGAGCAACGCATTGTGGAAACGTTGCGACCGAAGCAACGGTTGTCGTGATGGAGTCGCGAGTCTCAAGTGGCGAGTTTCCTGCCTCCGCCAAGGCTACGGGCGGGCAAGCAAGTTGTACGCGGCTCATCTAAGCTTCATGACATCTATTGTCTGAAGTCTATCGTTTCATATCCATCCCACATTGTGGCGTTCCTATGGAACGCGATTCATCCATCTTGCCTCATTGCCACCAATGGGATGTTCCTAACGGAACATGGCATTGGTCAGCGTTTTTAAATCCTGACCGACGATTTCTGCTCCATCGGAGCAGCACATTGGTAGAATGAATCGTATGCGTGAATCAAGCGTGCCATAGGTACGCCACAATAGTCGTGAGTCTTTAGTCGCAAGTCTTTAGTTCTGCACGATAAAAGTCTATCGTCTCAAGTCTAACATCTGTCGTCCATCATTCTTTTCAAATCACCCAAACCCAAAATCTCTATCTTTGAAATAAACACCCAATACTTCCATCATGACGCCGCAGGAACTCAACGGTATCATCCAACAATTCGAGGCCTACAAGGCGCTCGGTGAAAAAACATTCGCGCAACTTCCGGACGAAAAACTGTTCTGGCAGTACAATGCCGACAGCAACAGCATCGCCACTGTGGTGAAACACATGTGGGGAAATATGCTGTCGCGATGGACGGATTTCCTCACCACCGACGGCGAAAAGGAATGGCGTGAGCGGGAAGCCGAATTCGAGAACGACATCACCACAAGGGAGGAATTGCTTAAAAAGTGGAAGGAAGGATGGGGTTGCCTGCTGGGTGCCCTGCATTCGCTATCGGAAGAAGATCTGCAGAAGCAAGTGAAGATCCGCAACCAGCCGCATACCGTACCCGAAGCCATCTTCAGGCAACTGGCCCACTATTCATACCACGTGGGCCAGATCGTGTACGTAGGTAAAATGATTGCAGATGGCGACTGGCAATCGTTGTCGATCCCCAAAGGCGGTACGGCGGCCTTTAATAAAGAGAAGTTTGGTAAATAGTCTCCCTCCTTCGCTAAAGCTATGGCGGGCAGGCAAGTCTCAAGTTACACCCTGCTGATGTAAGCAGCTGAGTCTCTACAAAGCCCAACTACAAACCAAAAACCAGAAACCAGAAACCACAAACTTTACACATGACCACCGTTAACGCTTATCTCAACTTCAACGGGAATTGCGAAGAAGCCTTCCTATTTTACCAATCCGTCTTCGGCGGTGAATTTTCGTACCTGGGACGCTTCAGCGAAATGCCACAGGGAGAAAGCAGCAAGCCCATTCCGGCGGAAGAAGCCAACCGCATCATGCATGTCTGTCTTCCCATCAGCAAAGAAACCATGCTCATGGGAAGCGATGTTGGGGGCGACTGGGCGCCCAATTTCAACTTGGGCAACAACATCACCCTTTCCATCCATGCCCGGAAAAAGGAAGAAGCCGACCGCCTGTTCAGCGGACTCTCAGCGGGCGGTACGGTTACCATGCCCATGAACCAGACTTTCTGGGGCGATTACTTCGGCATGTTCATTGACAAGTTCGGTATCAACTGGATGGTGAGCCACAATCCGAAGATGAATACGGGAGAGTAACTAAGTCTCCCGCCTTCGCCAAGGCTACGGACGGGCAGGCAAGTCATGAGTCTCAAGTTGGATCCGACAGGGGTGTTCAATGCGATTACTACCGGGCTTAACTACAAACCAAAAACCACAAACCAGAAACTCTATTTTGAAGCGTCTCCTGAAAATCATCGCGTCCGTTGTGCTGTTGTTCAATGCAGCAGGTGCCGTGTACGGTGGTTGCAGCCTGATCGCATTCCCCGACGGAAGCGGCATGGGGTTGTCGACACAGCTGTTGGCACATTCGCCCTTTGATACTTTCCTTGTGCCGGGCATCATTCTCTTGCTTGTCAATGGGGTGTTCAGCCTGGTGGTTTTCGGAACGCTGATCCAGAAGTACAAGTATGCAGCCAGACTGGTGTTCTTACAGGGAAGCCTGTTGCTCGGATGGCTGGTGATCCAGGTTGCCCTGATTCGCATGCTTTATTTTTTGCACTACGTGATGGGTGCCGTGGGGTTGGTGCTGGTTGTGGTTGGCAGGATGCTGGAGTCCCGCAAAAGAAAATTAATATATACACGTCAAACCAATGAATTGTAAGATCAGGATACCATGGTTGTTTGTTGCACTGATGCTGATAGCGATTCGTGCGGATGCGCAGGATTGCTCATGTGAAGCACAGTTCCGATGGTTGAAGAAGACCTTCGAGGAAAACGATGCCGGATTCTCTTATGCTGTTTCCAGGAAAGGAGCGGAGGCATACGCCAGCCATACCGAACAGATGGAACGGAAGGTGCAGACCATCACCGATCTGGATACATGTGTGCAGGCCATGTCCGATTGGCTGAAGTTTTTTCGATCCGGACACATGTGGGTCGGCGCGAAGCGGGATGCTGCTCAGCCTAAAGAGGAAAATCCCGCGGAAGTGAGGAAACGGTTTGCAGGATGGGAGACATACCCGATTGACATGAAGGCATTCGGGATACGCATGAAGAAAATGACGGTGCCTGGCTTTGAAGGGATATGGTCTACCGGCCCCTACACCATGGCAGTTGAGAAAAGGGGTGAGGAATACGTGGGTGTTGTGTTGGACGCCGACAGCGTATACTGGATGCCGGGCCAGGTGAAAATGAAGATCATGACGGCACCGGATGGCGCATTTAATATGACCTACTACATGCGTGATCATTCGGCACAAACATTCAACGACGTAAAACTGATCGGGAACAACTTGCTGCAGGCGGGTTTCATTATCCTTCAACGAAAAGAGCCTGAGTATAAGTCCAACCCTGATATCCTCAATTACTATCGCCTGATGGATGCCTCCGGACCTTTCCTGGAGCGGTTATCCGAACAAACGTTGCTGTTGCGCATTCCTTCCTTCCAACATGCCTGGAAGAAGGCGATCGACAGTGTACTGACCGCCAACCATGATCTCATCATTCACACACAAAACCTGATCATCGATCTGCGTAACAACGGGGGAGGAAGCGATGCCAGCTACGAACACATCATCCCCTACCTGTACACCAACCCCATACGCAGCATTGGTGTGGAACTGTTGTCGACCCCGCTGAACAACAAACGCATGGAAGATTTCATGGCAGACCCCGATTGGTCGGAAGAGGAAAAAAAGTGGGCACGTGAGTCGCTCGGGAAACTGAAACAACATCCCGGTGAATTTGTCAACCTGGATACCTCCGGTGTTATCATTGAAAGATATGATACCGTGTACGCCTTCCCCGAAAATGTGGCCATCCTCGTTCATGAAAACAACGGAAGCACCACCGAACAGTTCCTGTTGGCGGCACGGCAAAGCAGAAAGGTGAAATTGTTCGGCACCACCACCGCTGGCGTACTGGATATATCCAACATGTATACCGTTACCTCTCCCTGTGGCAACATCCAGTTGGGATATGCCCTGTCGAGAAGCCTGCGCATTCCTGACATGGCCATTGATGACAAGGGCATCTTGCCTGACTATTTTATTGACAAGTCTGTTCCCTCTTACCAGTGGATATCCTATGTGCAAGGGATACTGGAGAGAACCAAGTGACACGGATATGAAAATGCAGGATGTTCATTTCAATTCGGTGGAGGAACTGCTCGACTACCTGCCGCGGGATGAAAGAAACATGGTTGAAGTCTTACGCCACCTGGTGTTCGACAGTGTGCCACGCTGCCGGGAAAAGCTGGCCTACCAGGTGCCTTTCTATTCCGGTTTCCGGCGGATTTGTTTCATCAGGCCCGGTTCCGTTCCCTGGGGCAAAGTGCGTCAGCAAGGCGTACAACTGGGGTTTTGCTATGGCTTCATGATGGAGGATGAAACAGGTTTTCTGGAGAAAGGCAACCGGAAGCAGGTGTACATCAAAACTTTTATGAAACCATCCGATATCAATGCCGACCTGGTGAAAGCATACCTCTTTGAAGCAGTGCGGGTGGATGAGGCCATGCGAAAGATCCGGCGTGGCTGATTTGTGTATCTTCGCTTATGCCTTCAGACAAACCGGGTATTGTCGTTCCTGACGATCGCCCCACCTATGAAACCGAATTGTCGACCTATTGGTTTGAGCCCGATGGTTTGCTGATCTCGTTGTCGAAACCACCCAAAAGAACATTGACCAACACCAACGAGAACTTCGAACTGGTGGCCCGCATCACCAACCAAACCAAGGTGCCTATGCTGGTGTACATTTGCAATTCACCGGTGCCTGATAAGGCTACGCGGCAGTTTGTTGCGCGGAAGTTGCCCGACGTGTACAAGGCCATGGCCATGGTGTCCGGAGGTGCTCTGGGCAAACTGATCATGAACATGATTTTCAGTATCAACCCTCCTTCTATCCCCATGCGTTCATTTTCGGATGAAGAAAAGGCAAGGGAATGGCTGCGGACCTTTTTATAAATCATACCGGATACCCGGATGAAAACGAAAATCGAATCAATCTGAAAAAGAGATGGAGACCTACTACAAACCGGAAGACCTGAAGAAGTTCGGAAAGATCGGCGAGTTTCATAAACCCCTTGCCGATAAATTCTTCGACTATTACAACGATGTGTTCAAGGAAGGCGCCCTCACCGCGCGGGAAAAATCCCTGATCGCATTGGCCGTATCCCACGCGGTTCAATGTCCTTACTGCATTGACGCCTATACCACCGATACGCTCGAAAAAGGATGTACCGAAGAACAGATGATGGAAGCCGTTCATGTGGCAGCCGCCATCAGGGGTGGTGCCTCCCTGGTGCATGGTGTGCAGATGATGAACCACACGAAGAAGATCATGATGTAGCATGAAGTCGCTGAAAGCACAAGGTCACCCGTTGTCCGATGCAGCTGCCCAATTGGAGTGGCTGCACGCCGACGACAAGGTGCGGTTTGATGAAAAGTTGCGGCAATGCGGACAGATGCCTTTGCGTCCTTCTGGCATTGACATCCTTCAGGTGAACGTGGGCAAGATGTGCAACCAAACCTGCAGGCATTGTCACGTGGATGCCGGACCCGATCGCAAAGAAGTGATGACCCGCGATACCATGGAGCAATGCCTCGACGTGCTCAGCCGGCATAACATCGGTACGGTGGATATCACCGGTGGTGCACCCGAGATGAATCCGCATTTCAGGTGGTTCGTGGAAGAGGTTTCCAAGATGGGCAAGCATATCATCAACCGCTGCAACCTCACCATCCTGCTTGCTCACCCCAGGTTTGCCGATCTGCCCACCTTCTTTGCCCGCCACCGGGTGGAAGTGGTGTCTTCCTTGCCGCATTATACTCCCGTACGTACCGACCGTCAACGGGGTGAAGGCGTGTTTGAAAAGTCGGTGAAGGCATTGCAAATGCTGAATGAAGCGGGCTACGGTCAACCCGGTAGCGGACTTGAACTGAACCTGGTGTACAACCCCACCGGCGCCCTGCTCGCCGGTCCGCAGGAATCATTGGAGGCCGATTACAAGCGCGAACTGCACGAACGGCATGGCATCGTTTTCAACCGCCTCTTCGTGATCACCAATATGCCCGTCAGCCGCTTCCTCGACTACCTCATCACCAGCGGAAATTACGATACATACATGCAGAAACTGGTGGATGCCTTCAACCCCGGTGCCGCTGCCAATGTGATGTGCCGCAATACCCTGTCGGTGGGTTGGGACGGTTTCCTGTACGACTGCGACTTCAACCAGATGCTGGACATAAAGGTGCAGTGCGGTGCAGATCACATTTCACAATTCAATGCAGGTGAACTGGCCGCACGTGAGATTGCGGTGGACCGGCATTGCTTCGGTTGTACCGCAGGATTGGGATCGAGCTGCGGAGGACAAACAGCCACGTAAAATGTATTTGATACATTTACGCTTATATCAAATTTGATTGCATGCGCCTCCGTTAATTTGTTTTTGATCTTACCATGAAAAACCTGAAAACCCACCTGGGTATATCCATCCTTTTCCTGTTGGTATTCTTCGCCCTGTTTTATTCTTTTACCCAACCGGCGATGTACCGCAATACCATGGGTAAAATCTCGCAGAATTATGTGAATGTGGATGGGGAAAGGAAAATGGAGAGCATGCCCTTTACGCACATTACCAACGACAACTATGTGAGATGGGACGGGTTGTTTTACAGGAACATTGCGCATTACGGATACAATCAGGAGGAATCAACCGGAGAGTATTCCTTTGCTTTCTTCCCGCTTTATCCTTTGTTATGGAAGGTGCTTCATTTGCCCTCATCCGCCATGTTGTTCGTAAACTATTTGTTGTATGTCGCTTCGCTGTATTTGTTGCTGACTATTTTTCCGCAAGAAGAGACGTATAAAAACAGACTCTTGCTATCCTTTACGCTGCCCAGCGTGGTCATTTTTTTCATCCCCTATACCGAGGCTTTGTCGATGTTCACCACGGTGGTCGGATTGTGGGGTTGGAAGAACAAAAGAAACAACATATTCTTCATCGGTTTTCTCCTGGCATCCCTCACCCGGCCGTCTTATACCTTCCTGGCCTTGTCCATCGTATGTGCGGAATTATATTTCATGCCCACCCACAAGTCGTGGTTGAAGATGATCAGGAACATGGTGTTTCGCCTCCTGCCGTTGTTGCTGGGAACGGCCATCGTATCATTCGTGCATTTGTTATATGGAAGCGGCGATCCGTTGAAATTCGTGCATGTGCAGAAGTACTGGGAGAATATCCTGGCGGTACCGCATGATCTGCGCGACTGGTCGCATGAAGGTTTCTCCATCAACCTGGGTGTGGTATACATGATCTTCATACCCCTGCTGTTGTTGGTGATTACAACGAGTTTGAAGCAAGTCAGGCGCATGTGGGATGGACAAGCCGGTCAGGAAGTGGATGTCAGACACTATCTGGTGGTGTTGTCCATGATCTATCTGATCGGAGCGACATTGTTCGTGATTTTGTTCCGGGCCGGTAGCCTGCATTGTTTGTTCCGGTTCACGTTGTGTACACCGTTTGCCTATGTGCTGCTGATCGGAGGCTTCGGGTATGTCCGGCAGGTGCCCGAACAATTCAGGCTGATTATCCTGGCATGCGTTGGACTCGCCGCCATCTTTTCCCTGGCTGTTGTTCCTTACTCAACCTATTGGGATTTTTCCGATCTCGGGTTGTTTATCCTCCTTGCCGCGTTGTTCCTTTGGCTGTTTCAGGACCATGCCGCTACCAGGGTGTATCGCATCGCACGCACTGCGGTGATTGCCGTTAACCTGGTGTGGACCTGTTACCTTTTCAATGCCTACTTGTGCGACGGTTGGATTTTTGCCTGACAGGTCATGCCCTGTTCGGGCAGGGTACATTCCTGGATCACATCCCGTCCATATTACATTTATGCCCGTATTCCCGTAGGTAAACGCCGGTGCCCCGGACCACAGGCTTTTTCACGTTGTGATACGGATGTGTTATGATTCTTAATACGGAAGCGAAGATTTCATAAAACTGGCGATACGCAATCATCACATGAGAAGGGTTCCTTTGTGAAACCTCTCTGAAGATTGAAGGCATACTACAAAACCATTGTTATCTCAGACCTGCATCTGGGAATCCGAAGCTCCAAAGCGAAGGAAGTCGTTAAGTTTCTCAAAAACCATGCGTGCGACAAGCTGATCCTCAACGGTGATATCATCGATGGATGGCAGTTGCGCAAGTCCGGCGCATGGAAGCAAAAACACACCCGGTTTTTCAAGCTGGTGATGAAAATAGCTTCCGACTGTGATACGGAGATCATCTACCTGCGCGGGAACCACGACGATTTCCTGGATGAGGTGATCCCCTTCCGGTTCGGTTCATTCACCATCACCAAAGACCACGTTCACGAATCTTTCGGGAAAAGGTATTACGTGGTGCACGGAGATATTTTCGATACCGTTACCACCCGGTTGAAATGGGTGGCCAAACTCGGCGATGTCGGATATACTTTCCTGCTCTGGCTCAACCGCAAATACAACAACTACCGCGTTCGTAAAGGGTTGCCCTATTATTCCCTCTCCCAGCGCATCAAACTGGCGGTGAAATCGGCCGTTTCATTCATCACCGATTTTGAAACACAACTGGCGGAAGTTGCCAAGGCCAAGAAATGCGAAGGAATCATTTGTGGACATATCCATCATCCGGCCAATAAACACATCGGTAACATCCATTACCTGAACTCGGGCGATTGGGTGGAATCGCTGACCGCATTGGTGGAAACCGACAAAGGTGAGTGGAAGATCATCCTGTATGAAGACTGGCTGCAGGAGCACAAACAACAGAAAGCCTTGCTGAAGGCCTTCAAACAAAGGACCATCCAGGCCTCACAAAACCAACCCGCCACGCAACATGCCACACATCAGAGGTAGTAAGTTTCTGTTTATCGTGCAGGGCGAAGGAAGAGGCCACATGACACAGGCCATATCCCTGCAGAACATGCTCATCGATCAGGGCGCCGAAGTGTGCGAAATCCTGGTGGGACAAAGCAGCAGCCGAACCATCCCGGAGTTCCTTTACAAACAGGCAAAGGCACCTGTGAGTGCATTTGAAAGCCCGAACTTTATTACCGATAAAAAGGGTAAATCCATCCGCATCCTTCCTTCCGTGACCCGCAACCTGATGCGATTGCCGGTGTACACGAAAAGCATGAAAATGATCCATGCGAAGGTGAAAGAACACGAACCGGACATGATCATCAATTTCTATGACCCGCTGGCGGGTTTGTTCAACCTGTTCCACAACCAGAAAGTGCCGATGGCCTGTATCGCCCATCAATATATTTACCACCATCCCGGCTTCGAATTTCCCAGCCGCAACTTCGCCAACATCACCGCACTGAAGGTGTATACCTACCTCACATCCATCGGGGCGGTAAAAAAGTTCGCGCTGTCGTTCTATCCCATCAATACGAACTATCGAAGATCCATCGTGGGTACACCACCGCTGCTTCGTAAGACCCTGTTCGATTATACCCCAAGCGATGGCGATTACCTGCTGGTTTACCTTGTGAATAAAGGCTATGCGGAAGATGTGATCGAATGGCACAAGAAAAACCCGTCGGTGGAACTGCATTGTTTCACGGACGACAAACAAGTGAAAGGTGAGCTGAAATACGACAATACCCTATGCTTCCATTCCCTCGACGATAAAAAGTTCCTGGAGAAGATGGCGGGAGCGAGGGGGCTCGTCAGTACCGCCGGCTTTGAGTCGGTATGCGAAGCCATGTACCTAGGCAAACCCGCACTCATGATACCTGTTCAGGGACATTTCGAACAATACTGCAACGCCCGGGATGCATTCAAAGCGGGCGCCGGCATTTATGACGATGCCTTCCGGATCGGGCGCCTGCTGGATTATTTGCCGCGATACAAACAAAGTACTACTTTCAGGCACTGGGTGCAGGACGGGCCATCCATTATACTGGGAGAACTGAACGCGATTCTGGCTGCCAGAGCGGCCGCGGTCATGGAACCGGCAATGGCCTGATCTTTCCCTCACATACTTTCAAGCAATTACTATGGAGAAAGCAAAAAAGAAGGTTGCATTCATCGTGAACCCGATTTCGGGCGGAAAAGATAAAAAACCCGTCATCGACCTGATCAATACCCGGTTTCCCTCCGACATGCAGTATGAATTCATGCATTGGGAAAAGCCCGAACAGGAGAAGGAGATCATACAAAAGATCAGGGAAGGCGGTTACGATGCAGCCATCGCCGTGGGAGGAGACGGTACCATCAACAGGGTGGGCAGCGCCGTGAAAGGCAGCAAAGTGGCCCTCGGCATCATTCCTCTCGGATCCGGGAACGGGCTTGCACGCCACCTCGGCATCCCCCTGCATCCCGAAAAAGCATTGGAGGTGATCGGTCGTTGGAACCTCAGCACGATCGATAGCGGCACCATCAACGGAACCGATTTCTTCTGTACCTGCGGGGTAGGCTTCGATGCCCTCATCGGGAAACGTTTCGCGGAAAGCCACGCCAGGGGATTGTACACCTACGTGAAACTGACCCTGTCGAGCTTCATGAATTACAAACCGCAGGACTACAAGCTTTCGGTCGACGGAAAGGAGATCGATACCAAGGCGTTCCTGGTGACCTTCGCCAATGCAGCCCAATACGGGAACAACGCCTACATCGCACCCAAAGCCGACATCACCGACGGCAAGCTGGATGTAAGCATCATCAAGCCATTCAAAACCTGGAACATGCCGGGAATCGGTCGCCGCATGTTCAATAAAACACTGGACAAGTCGGCCTACGTAGACACCACCCGCGGCACGGAGATCATCGTGGAAAGAAGCGAACCGGGTCCGGTGCATTACGACGGTGAGCCGATGGAGATGGGCCGGTCCCTCCGCATTGCCATTGAGCCTGCCTCGGTGAATGTGATCGTGCCCTGAATTATCGGTTTGTGTTTTTGTACTTTAGAACTGATACTGGACAGTTAGGCGAAGGTTGTACCTTCGGCTGAAAAACCATGTAGCATCGGCTGGACAAACCGGGCTTAACGTACCAAACACTTTTCTCTGTTCAGTATGAATTGCAAGGATGCTGTTTTGATGGATCTTGCATTTGAAAGATTGGTCATGATATAGGCACGGATTAACCGAGCGCTGGCTTGCGCTGAAATCCGCGCCAGCCACATTGTGGAAAGATTGGCGCTAGCTTGGTAGGTTGTCACTTTCGGCAGCGGTGTAGTTAGGCGAAGGTTGTACCTTCGTCTGTATATCATGTAGCATCCGCTACGCTTGTAAAGCAACCCACCCGGTTGCTGTTTTTTTACTTTGGAGATAGTTCTTTCAAAAGAAGATCGATGGGTTGTCCGCGTGAATGCGCAGATCTTGATATCTTCACAAGGTCTAAATTATATAAGGATGGAACTGAGACCTACCTGCGAAAACTGCAACAAGCAGCTTCCCAATGATAGCAACGAAGCAATGATATGCACGTACGACTGCACCTTCTGCAAGGATTGTGTGGAACAGGTGCTGATGAACGTATGCCCCAACTGCGGCGGTGGTTTTGAAAAACGCCCCACCCGGCCCAAAGAAGGACTCCCCAAACACCCGATGCGCGAAACCCCCGTGTTCAAACCCGTGGATCTGGAAAAATTCCGGGTGATGCTGAACCGGTACCGCGACATAGATCCAAGAAACCGGTAACATGCCTAACCTTCTGAAACAACATCCGGGTGCATCTTTGCGGTGGTTCACGGCAGCCGTCTTTTGCATCCTGTTGCTGCCCATGTTATTCCAACAGGGCCTTTTTATGGACGGATTGATGTACGGCACCATTGCGCACAACCTGGCCAACGGCATCGGCACCTTCTGGAATCCTTCTTTTTCCACCAGCTTCATGACATCGTTCCACGAACATCCGCCACTGGTGTTCGGACTGCATTCTCTTCTGTTCAGGTTGATGGGCGACGGGTTCTACATCGAACGCATCTATTCCCTGCTATGCGCCCTGGTTACCGCCTGGCTGATCGTGAAGCTCTGGAGAAAGGCAGCCCCGCTGGAACTCCGGGAGCTATACGCGCTTCCCGTTTTGTTTTGGATCATCGTTCCGAAATGCTTCTGGTCTTTCCAGAACAACATGCTTGAGAATACCATGGGTGCCTTTGCCCTTGCATCGGTGCTGATGATATGGAATTCCCTGGATGCGTCGGGCCTGCGCCGGCATCTGTATATGCTCCTGGCAGGGGTGATGATGTTGCTGGGTTTCCTGTCGAAAGGATTCCCGGCGCTGTTTCCGCTGGCCCTGTATGTGTGTTATGGCATCGTGTTCAGGCAGAAGTTTCCGCTGGGTCGGATGATGGGTCATTCAATGCTGTTGTTGGTGTACACCCTTTTGCCGGCTGTGTTGCTTTTCGGCTTGGTGCCTGCGGCACGCGACAACATATCCGGCTACCTGGTTCAACAGGTCGTGGGCAGCCTGGCCGGTGAGAAAGTGGTGGTGGAACGATGGTACATCCTTACCGTACTGGCCCAGGAACTGCTGGGGATGATGCTGATCACGGCCGTGCTCCGGTGGGTGGTGGGAAGAAGATGGCGCACCCGGCCGGAAAAAAAACCAACGGATCGCACGGCGAGGTTTTGGCTGCTGGTGGCAGCGTCGGCATCGCTGCCCATCATGGTGAGTCCGAAACAACTCAGCTTTTACATGGTACCGTCTGTTCCCTTCTTCGCCATGGCTTTTGCTTTCCTGGCCGCACCGGTGGTGAAGGTCCTTTTGGATGGCATGTCTGCCAGGGCGACGAAAATATGGACCGGTTTTTCACTGGCCCTACTGGCTACGTCGCTGACGCTGTGCATCATTCAGGCAGGTACATTTGCCCGCTCGGAGTCGATGATCCGTGATGTGGATGCCATCGCGGAGGTGGTGAAACCTCGGGCAACAGTGATTTTGGCCAAATCCCTTCACGAGGAATGGAGCCTGATGTCTTATTTCCAGCGCAGGCATTATATCAGTTTGAATATGTCCGGCGAATCACTGCCATATATGCTTACCCGAAGCGGCGAGATGGCCCCGGATGGATATGAGCGGGTATGGTTGTCGGATCAGTTTGAATTGTGGGAAGAGGCACGTCTCTGATGGGATCGTGACGATGCGTTAGGCGAAGGTTGTACCTTCTTCTTTCTTTTGTATGGTGTTTTCGGGGAAGCTGTCATTGTCCTAGGCGTGCGCCCAATGCCATCGGCATTGAATGTTTATAGAGCGTATGGATGGGATGATGTACGACCCCAAATGGGGCGCACCATTTTGCAATCCACCATAAAAAAGAAAACAGCCGGTGAAGTGCCGGCTGTTTCTCCGCTGCCTGAACAGGCACGCCTCTGAATGGTCAGTTAAATGGGCTCCCCTGCGTCGCGGGTGGTGATGACGTAGACACCCTTTGGAAGGTTTGACACATCATTGTTGGAGCATGTTGCAAAAGTAGTTGACCTCCATGTGCCCGACATAATGGGGCATCCCGGTGGGTGAACACCCGGATGTGTAACCTGGTCCGGCAATGGTTTCAGAGCGTAACCCCAAGGCCGCTTCTCGGGGGTAAAGCTTGAAGGGAAGGGGAATGCAATGCGTGTGGTTCTGCACCAACTGTATGCAGTATGCCCACAGCATCCCTGACCGGATGCGTACGAATCTTGGTTTGTAAACATGCCCTTCCGTGTAATGTACCGCAACAAATCTATGCGGGCATGGAAAAATCAACCTGAAGGCTACATTAGAAATTTGCTATGATTTTCTGTCTCTTTTTCTCGTGTACATAACAATCGGATAAGATCACGGATAGAATCGCTCATGGCATACGGCCGGATTCCTTTGGAAATGCATATCCTCATCAGGGCCGGTGGTGTTTCAGTCGTCGCAAATGAACTTAATTCATGCACAATTTTACATTTGTAGGCTTTGGTATTGAAATAAGTTTATCTTTGGGGTATAATACAATACCAAAAAATGAAAAAAGGAACAGTAAAATTCTTCAATGAATCGAAAGGATTTGGATTCATCAACGAAGAGGAATCAAAGAAAGAATACTTTGTGCATGTCACCGGTCTGATCGACAAGATCCGGGAAGGAGATGCCGTAGAGTTTGAACTGGTGGAAGGCAAAAAAGGCCCCAACGCCGTTAAAGTGAAAGTCATCTGATCTTTGCATTCTTTACCATCTTTAAAGCCCTTTTGCGCGCGCAAAAGGGCTTTTTTTTTGGATCAGTACCGGATGAGTTTTCCGTAAATGATTCCTCCTTCACCTTCCACCCGGATCCAATATACACCTGTGGTCAATCCTCCCTCCAGTATATAGCCCGATCCCGTGCATGAAGATTCCTTACACAGTTTTCCGGCCAGGTCGTACACCCTGATGCTTCCCACGCTGCCATGCAACAGGGATGCGGGCCATGAAATCTCAACCCGTTCTGATGAAGGGTTGGGGTGGATTTGCAGGGGTGACAAGGGTCGGACGGGCTTAACTCCTATACCGGTGGTCGGGTCTGACGGAATCACAAGATGGGAAGGGTACGTGCCTCCCGCATAAATATGGTTGGTTGCGGTCAGGGTATCACCGGCCGTATACATCGGCCCGCCATTGTTCAGGTTGAGGTCGAACCGGGGGTAGTTGGCAGAGGTAATGATGAACCGCAGGCGGTGCCCTTTCAAAATGGTAATGGCGGTGTTAGGGAAGGCGATCTCCACAGGATACACCTGGCCGGGTGTCATCAGCATGGTATCTGCTACTGTATACCCGTTCCTGAAACGCATGCGCAATACCTGGTCTGCAACCAGCATCGATCTTTCGTCAGGGTATACATCGGTTAGGCGCAGGCAGATGTCGGTATCCGTTCGATCACTTGATACGAACAGGTTGGCAATCACACGTCCGTGGATCACCAGGTCTTCATTCAGAACCGGCGTGCTTAAGACCCAACTGTCTCCACGGTTTTCCACAACCGGGGCCTGATCGTACGGTCCTTGTTGCAGACCTTGCTTCAGTGTGGGGCCACCCACCGTTGGAGATGGGTCGTGCGGGTCGTATTGGAACGATTTGCCATTGCCGTTTGCCGGCGTTGAGGCGCGCAGCGTATCGTCGTCATGGAGGTACAGTGTGCGTGTTTGACCGGCCGGAGGCCAGTGGCTTTCTGCCAGCCATGTGTCTGTTCCCATTTGGAAATACCGGATCTCCGGGGTGGCGTCCCAACCATTGGCGACCCCCCTCAGGTGGTAATCCAGAAATGCGAGTGCAAGGGAGTCGCTCCATCCCGCTGCAGCCTGGTACACCAGGTCTCCCTGCTGAGCGGTGCCTACCTGCGCCGTTCCCGACCCCCCATGTGCCCATGGTCCCATCACCAGCCGGTGCCGGTCATGAATCGCTGCATCACCTCCGCTTTTCAGCGTGTCGAACAGGGCCATCATCACCTCCACGTTGTGGTCGTACCATCCTCCGATCATCAGCATGGGAACATGAATCGAGGCGGGGTAGAGGTTCGCTGCCTCAGCCACGCTCCAGGTGAGGTTCTTTACCGGGTTCGCTTTGAGCAGGGGCGACAGTCCGAACCCGAGCGCATCCAGTTGTTCCACGTATTCGGTGCGATAACATCCCCCCGGGTAATACTCATCGTAGTTGAATTGGGAACCCGCAACCAGGGGTACGGCACAGGTCAGGGAAGGGGGATTTTCTTTCGCGGTCTGAAACTGGATTTTGCCCAACGCCGAAGGACCCCACGTACCGATCTTTCCGTTGCACCAGCTTTGGGTAGCAATCCATTCGACCACATCATACCCGTCTTGTCCCCGGTTCGGCTGTGCCACGCAGGCCGACTGCGAGCCGTAAAAGCATCTCCAGTCAATGATCACGAAGGCATATGGAGAACCCGCAAGGTCTTTCTTGATGCCCAGCGGCAAACCCAACCGGTAGTAGAGGCGGTTGTAAGGTGTTTGGATAAGGATCACGGGATACGCGGCCCCGCTCGTTGGCAGGTACACATCCGCGGCGATTTTTTTGCCGTCCCTCATCGGGATCGAATCTACCTCAGGTGACAGAACCTGGGACCATCCACTTGCCGTGAATAGCGACAACAAAAAAGCCATCCGCAGTGCTTTTCGGGCGTATTTCATGTCTGATGCGCTTTTTAAATTCATCTGAAACGGGTAATTTGGCGAAAATTTGGCCAAAAACCATACCATGCGCAAGTACTTGATTTTATTGATCGGTTTCGCTGTTGCCTGTAGTTCCGGTGAGACCGATAAAAAAAATATCAGTCCATATGACCTGCACCTGAACGGTGTTGTTGCCGACAATGCCATGGTGGTATGTGCCCATCCTGTGGCTGCACGCATCGGCAGGGAGATCCTGCAGAAAGGTGGCAATGCGGTGGATGCGGCGGTGGCGGTTCAGGCAGCATTGGCCGTATGCTACCCGAATGCCGGAAACCTGGGGGGCGGTGGATTCATGGTGCTGCGGTGGAACGATGGCCGTACCGAGTCATTGGATTTTCGTGAGAAGGCACCCCAGAAAGCGCATGAGGATATGTTCCTGGACGGACAAGGATATGTCATTCCCGAACTGAGCCTCGGGTCCGGACTTTCATCCGGCGTGCCCGGATCGGTGGATGGATGGGCAGAGTCGCACAGAAAATATGGTAAGCTTTCCTGGCAGGAAGTGATCCAACCTGCCATAGACATTGCCCGGAACGGTTTCCACATCACGGCCATGCAGGCACATGAGATGAACAGCCTCGACAGTTTGTTCCGTGTACGCAATCCCCAAAGCAACTATTTCAAGCATGATCAGCCCTGGGTGAAGGACGATCTGCTCAAACAGGAAGACCTGGCCCAATGCCTGGAACGCATCCGTGACCAGGGACGTGATGGTTTTTACACCGGAGAAACGGCCAAGCAAATCATCCAAACCATACATGCAACCGGTGGCATCATGACGGATGTGGACCTGAATACCTACCAGTCTGTATGGCGTCAGCCCGTTATCGGTGCGTACAAAGGACGTCAGATCATTTCCATGCCACCCCCGTCCAGCGGCGGAATCGTATTGCTGCAGATGCTAACGATGCTTGAAGATCAACCGCTGACTTCCATGGGCTTCCAAAGTCCTGACTACATGCACATGCTGGCCGAAGTGGAAAGACTGGCTTATGCGGACAGGGCTGTGCACCTCGGCGATCCGGATTACTGGGATGTACCCCAGAAGCAATTGCTTGACCCTATATACTTGAAAGAGCGGGTGAAAAGCATCAAGCCGGTTGCTACAAGTTCAGATTCTATCAATGCCGGGGTTTTTATCAAGGAAAGTGAGCAAACCACACACCTGTCGATTGTGGATAAGGAAGGCAATGCGGTGGCTGTCACCACCACCCTCAACGCGTCTTACGGTTCGAAAATATTTGTGAAAGGATGCGGTTTCCTGCTCAACAATGAAATGGATGACTTCAGTTCGAAGCCGGGTGTGCCCAACCTTTACGGGTTGACCGGCGGACGTGCCAATGCCATCAAGGGGGGGAAACGGATGCTCAGTTCCATGACGCCCACCATCATTCTTAAAGAAGGTAAACTTCATATGGTACTCGGTTCCCCGGGCGGATCCACCATCATTACATCGGTGATGCAAACCTTCCTGAATGTGGAAGAGTTCGGTATGTCACTCCAGGAGGCCATAGATACTCCACGATTCCATCACCAATGGATTCCCGATGAGATCCAGGTGGAACAAGGTCGTTTTTCATGGGACGTGTTGCATGCCCTCGAAGCCCGCGGGCACAACATTTATGTGCGCGAACCCATCGGAAGGGTGGATGGCATTATGGTACGTGCGGATGGAAAACTGGAGGGGGCGGCAGACCCCAGGGGAGATGATAAGGCCGAAGGGTTCTGACATTCGGGAGTTTATTGCATTTCTGCCGTTCGGCGGTTGATGTAGGTTGCCATTTCCTTTGGATCAATCGTGTTCAACGGATGTCCCCATCCATCCCATTCCCTGAAACAACCTTTTGATAGCCAGGTGGCCACTTGTTCGGAGGGCGCAGCTTCCACCATCCGGTCCTGGTTTCCGCGCATGATATCCACCGGAATGGTTACCTGTTTCAATACCTGTTGCTGTAAAGGAGGATTTTGTCCCAATTCACGCATCATGTCTGCTGTACGCATCAACACATCCTTCCAGTGATTGTCGCCGTGTTCTTCTTTCAGGTGTGCAGCGAAAGCGGGGATCTTTGCTTCCATCTTGTCTGCATTCAGCATCCCGCATTCCCGCTCGGCCGACTCCGGTGTCCAGTGAAACTGTGTGCCATAAGTGAAGATGTGCCCGGTTAGTCCGGGTTGGGTAGCTGCCAGGTACAATGCGGCATATCCTCCCATGCTGTACCCGAACACAGCTGGTTGTTCCCAGTTCAGTTCCCGTATATGCCCGGCGATCTCACCGGCGAAGGTTTTCATGCTGTAAGGGCTTGGATCGGAGGCTTGATTGCCATGCCCGTGGAACGTCAGAATGCTGGTCTCATGCGTGGGCGACAATGCCCCGGCGAGTGCTGTCAGTTGGTTTCCGGTTCCCAACGCACCGTGTAGCAAGATCAATCTGTTCATTTTGAATATTGCAACTTGTTGCTGAATTTTAAGCGCGAATTAAGCAAATTTCCATGACCGCAACCCAGAATGCATTTGATCGCGCAGTGGCACAAATGGATGCCGTGAATGCGACCGATCCCAACCGGGTCAGTTTCAATGGTGCCGAATACGGCGATGTGCAACTGCATGCCAAGCGTTTGCAGCAATGGATCCGGAAGCTCAATCCGCATGCTTCCGAAGCCCTTCTGCTGGCATCGCATTGTCAGCACATCCGCAGATGGGATATCCCGCGTGCCGATTTTCCGATGAACAGGAAGGGATACCTGCAATGGAGGAGCACCCTGGCACGTCATCATGCCGATTGCTCCGAATCAATTTTGAAGGAGGTTGGTTATGATGACGATATCATTCGTCAGGTGCGTACCATCAACTTGAAAACAAACAGGGCCACCAACCCGGATGTGCAAACCATGGAGGATGCATTGTGCCTTGTTTTCCTGGAATTCGAAGCGGCAAGATTCGCTGCAGGATATGCCGATGAAAAGATGATGGATATTTTGCGTAAATCCTGGAACAAGCTAAGCAAAAGGGGGCGTGAGATGGCCCTCGGCCTTGAGCTGGATGATCATCTCGCCAGCCTGATCCGCCGCGCACTGGAAGCATAATCCCTGCATACCATGACATCGTTTTTGAACCTCAGCGAGCTGAAAGAGTGGGAAACCATTCCCGGGTATAAGGTGAAGTTTGTGCACACCCGGAACATGACCATTGCCTACTACGATGTGAAGGCCGGCTCACCGTTTCCGGAACACAGTCATGTCAACGAACAGGTATCAACCATTATCCGCGGAAAATTCGAACTGGTGATCGAAGGCGAGTCGCGCATCATGACGGTGGGGGATGTCGCCGTCATCCCATCAGGCGCCAGGCATTTCGGAAAAGCATTGACCGATTGCCGCATCATGGACGTGTTTTACCCGGTGCGTGAAGACTATGCCGGGCGCTTCAAAAGTTAGATAGCCAGGCGTTGCCGGACCGCTTCAAAAAGGGCAATGCCGGCGGAAACAGAAACATTCAGCGATGATATGGGACCCGTCATGGGAATCTTTCCCTGGGCCTCTGTACCTTTCATGACTTCAGGTGAAATGCCGTCTTCTTCGGAGCCCAATACAATGGCCACCGGACCTTTCATATCTACCTTGAACAAGCTGTCGTTTGCCTTTTCGGTGCAGGCAACCACTTTCAGGCCGCTGTCGCTGAGAAAACGCACGGTGCCGGTCAGACTGCCGACCCTGCACAAGGGTATGGAAAAAGCAGCGCCTGCTGATGTACGAACGGTTTCATTGCTGATCCTCGCCGCACCTCTCTCCGGAAACACCACTGCGTGGGCACCGGCGCATGCGGCGGTACGAATCACCGCGCCCATGTTGCGTACGTCGGTGATGCGATCCAGTAAGATAATCAGCGGCGTTTCGCCCTTTTCATAAATCATGGGAATCAGCGACTCCAGCGATTGAAAGCGAATGGGAGAAACGAATGCCACCGTTCCCTGGTGGTTCTTGCGTGTGATCCGGTCGAGCCGGTCTTTCGGAACCAGGTGCGCATGGATGCCCATCTCGTTGGCCTTCGCAAGGAGCTCTTTGCTGCCATCGCCGGTTAATCCTTTCTGCACATACAGTTTGTCGATCTCTTTTCCGGCAAGCAGGGCTTCCATCACCGGGCGTATGCCGAATACCAGGTCTTTTTCTTCTCCTTCAAAACGCTGCTGTGGCTTGTGTTGGGGGTATTTCATGTAAGGTGTGTGCTAGTAAATTCTGCCCTGTCGCCAGGTGTCCACTGCGCGGTACCAGCTGTTCTTGTACATCGGGGAACGGTTCAGGGTGAAATCGTTTTCTGAAAATGGGTTGTCAACTTTGGTAAACGTGAATTGCAGCGACAGGGCGTTGTGTTCTTCCCCATAGATCCAGTTCTCGCCGGATGAAGTTTTGTACAGCACATTGGGTGGGCCGAAGATGATGTAGATCAGACCCCGGTCGGTTTTCCAACCTTCGATGTAAGAGGTGAAATAGCGGTTTGCATTTTCTACCCGTGAATAGTATTTGTGCATCAGGTCGCGACTGCGTTCGTCGCTGCCTCCGCTGCCTCTCCAGAAATCTTCCGCTGCCATGCGGGGATTGGCTTCGCCCATCATGTGGTCGTATTCCTGTTGGGTGGTCAGGTACCGGAGCGGACCGATGAGCCCTTCGGAATTGGCCACTTTTGGGTAGTTATCTCCGAAGGAGTATAGGGTGATGCCGTTTTGTGTGGAGCTGTCGGCTTGAAAATGATAAAAACCTGTTTTGTGCAGCGTGGTTGTGAGCTTGTGCTCAGTGTTCAGCGGAAGGTAGAAAACGCTGTCGGCGCGGTAGCTGAACGCTTTCGGGTTCACGATTGAGAAGGGTGGGGCGGGAAGGGGAAAGTCGCGATCATAGAAACGCACGAACAAACTATCGGTATTGGGAATGCCGCTCTGAATGGTGATCTCCTCGTCGTTGCCGGTGTATCTTCTCAGAATGTCAAGATTTTTTCGGGATTCCAGCACACGGTAATATTGTGCTCCTGCCTGTTTTTCTTTGTTGACCTCAATGTAAGACAAGGCGGATTCGCCCCGGTTGACGTCGGTGGTTTTAATGGCCAGCAGGTAGTTTTTACCGGACACGGCATGCACGTTGAATGTTCCGGTGATCAGTTGTTGAACGGCATTGTTACCCAGGTGTTCGATCCGATGGGTGAGGCTGTCTCTGATCGTTTCATATTCATATGCATCCACCAGCGTGGCATGCATCGTCACATTCGCAATGTATTGATCGTGGTTCTTTTTGCTGTAAAGGAGTTCGGCGGAATTCAGTTTGTAGTGGATCCGGGTCAGGGAGTCGTTGACATGAAAAACGGTGAAGATGGGGTGGATGGATTGATCTTCCGTTTTGTATATGTAAGACAGGTTCTGGCTGCTGATGCGGGTGGGTAGTTTGCATCCGCTGATCAGTATCAGCGACAAAACAGCGCATGCGAAAGTCAGGTGTTTTTTCATGCTTCCGGCAGGTTTGGGTCGTTGATGACCTGTGGTTTGAAGGCGGTGGGAATGGATTTGTCTTTCGTTGTTTTGGCACCCAACTTACGAAGGTGCTCGATACGTGACATCAGTCCGCCGTGTCCGTTGATTTTTGCAACGGCATCGTGGTAAGCCTTCTGCGAGGTAACCAGGGCTTTTTCAATCTTTTCCAGGTCCAGCAGAAAGGTCACGAACTTATCGTACATCGCACCTCCCTGTCGTGCGATCTCCAATACATTGCGGGTCAGGTTTTCCTGTTTCCAGATGAAGTGCACGGTGCGCATGGTGGCAAGCAGTGTGGAACTGGTCACGAGCACGATCCTCCGGCTCAGTGCATCGTCATACAGCTTGTTGTCGTGCCTCAGTGCCAGGGTAAGTGCAGGTTCAATGGGGATGTACATCAATACGTAGTCGGGTGTGTTGATGTGATACAAGCTCTGGTAGTTTTTTTCTCCCAGTTCCTTGATGTGGTTCCGGATGGAGAGGATGTGGTTCTTCAGATGGGTTTCCCTGTCGTCACCCTCGTCGTTATGGTATCTCTCATAGGCAACCAGCGAGACTTTGGCATCGATCACCATGTGTTTGTTCTCAGGCAGGTTGATGATGAAATCCGGCTTTTTCAGTTTGCCTTCTTCGTCGCGGTAGGTGCTTTGCGTGGTATAGTGCGTGTCTTTCACCAGTCCGGCCTTTTCCAGGATCATTTCCAATTGCACTTCCCCCCAGTCGCCCTGGGTTTTGGAATCACCCTTCAAAGCATTGGCAAGGTTCATGGCTTCCTTTCCCATTTGCTCGTTGAGGTTTTTCAGGCCGTTGATCTGTTCCGCCAACGTGGAGTTCTGCCGGATGCTTTCCTTGTGCACCGTGTCCACCTTTTGTTCGAAGTCTTTCAGTTTTTCCTTCAGCGGGTCCAGGATGTCGGTCATCTTCTTCTGGCTGGATTCCTGGAAATTCTCGGTGTTTTGTTTCAGGATGCGCCCCGCCACCAGTTCAAACTCCTGGGTCATTTTTTCCCGGAGCTTCTCCATTTCTTCCTTGTGTTCCTTCAGCTTCTGTTCGGTGGCTTCATGGTGAGCTTCCCATTTGGCACGTTCTGCTGTGAGATGTTCGATTCGTTCCCTGGCGGTGTTCAGTTCCTGCCTCGTTTGATCTGCTTCCTGGCGCGACAGTCGTGCCCTTTCTTCCAGCTGAGCCTGATCTGCACTGCTTTCCTGCCGTGTGTTTCGTAAGTACAGCCGGGCGATCACAGCGCCGAGAACGAGTCCTGCCAGAAGATAGAGGAATTCCATGGTTGAAAATTACCAAATTTTATGGAACCGGGGGAGTGGTTAATGGTTGATGGTTAATGGTTGATGGGTTATTGGTTGGTGATCCAGACCTTTGTTCCCACCGGTATGTCGTCATATACACGGATCACGTCTTTATTCAGCATACGGATGCAGCCGTGTGATGCGGGTTGTCCGATCAGCCCTTCCTCCGGGGTGCCATGAATATAGATGAACCGTTCATGCGAATCCACTTCTCCTCCCAGGTTTACGCCTTTGTCTTCTCCGGACAGCCAAAGGATGCGTGTGGTGACATCATCGGTATTCACCGACCTGGCTTCGTGAATGATCTCTGCCTGCCTGCCGGTGTACATCCGGGATTTAAGAATTCCGTAAAGAGGTATATCCTCGCCGAACTTTTCTTTTACCACATGAAATCCAAGTGGTGTTTGGTTGCTGTTTTTTTTGCTTCCGGTTCCGAACTTCGAGGAAGAGATGGGATATTGAACGTGGATTGCGTGGTTCCTGATCACATAGAGTTGTTGGGTGCGGATTGAAACAATGACGTACGATTCGGGTGTGTGGCCGTATCGTTTATTGAAGGCTGAATCTGCGGCGTGGATCAGGCCTGGATTGCTGTCTTGCGGCAGGGTTGCTGTTGTGGGAAGCAAGAGCAACTGCAAGAGCAAGTGTGCGGAGAAGAGCAAAGTGTACATACTTAAAAGATATTAACCAGACCGAAATGGATACGTCCGTTGCGAAACAGGATGGGGTTTTGCAATTGCTTGCCCAATGCGTAACCAATGGTAAAGATACCTGCTTTCGTATCAAACGACATGCCGGCACCGAATCCGTACGGGTCGTCTTTCAGATACCGGTCGGTCATGCGTGCTTCATAGAACGAGCGGTCCAGGAATACATACAGGTAAGAATTTTCTTCCAGCATCAGCCGGTATTCACCGGTGAGGATGACATAGGTGCTTACCCAAACCGATTCTTCGTCGAAGCCGCGCAGCGACCTGAACCCTCCTATGCGCAACAGTTCATTCCTGAACAATGCTTCCGATCCGGTTTTGGATCCGCTTTGCAGCGCACCATAGAGCACATGCCTTTTCGCCACCGGCACATACACACCGGCAATCAACCTGAATTCGGCCTGCAACGATGAACCTTTGATATCCGGGTAAGCGGATGTTTCAGCGCCGGAGGGAATGGTTGCCCGGCGGTTTCCAAGTCCCGCCTCCGCTTCAATGAAATAGCCGTGCAAAGGAGCGGTTTGCATGGGAACGTTGGTGGAAACAAACCCCAGCCCGTTCAGAAGTGAGTGTATGTTTGCAAATTGTGTTGCTGTGCTGCCCTTGTTTTGCAGGGTGGATGTGTTCTTACGTTCAATGAATCCGTGAAGCCTGCTGGTGGAGTTGATCGCATATGCAAAACCCAATCGTTGTTTTACATCGAGAAAGGTAGAGTCTTTCTTGTAGAGGTCCAGTGCCCCCTGAATACCGAAAGGTGTTTGGAAAAGGAACGGGTAACTGGCTTCGGTGCGCAGTCGCTGGGTACCGGCCCTCACCTGTTGCCACGACAGTTTGAGTGATTCACCATGATGCAGGGTGTTTTGCAATTGCAGCTTGATGTCACCCGTGAGGTAGACCTTTCCCGTCTTGTCATCCTGCAGCAGTCCGACGATACCGTCGAAACGGCTTGCTTGTTTTTCCTGTGGATATACATACAACCGTGCCTTTCCATCGATAAATACCACTTCAGCCTGCCTGGTGATATTCAGGTAAGGAAGTGCCTTCAGTTTTTTGTCGACCTGCGCAAACATCGATTCACTGTACAAGTCATTTTTGCCAAACCCGATCTGATTTTGCAACAACCTGGGTGAAATGCGATCATTGCTTTTGATGATGAGGCTGTCCCACCGGCATACCTGCCCCGGGTCTGTATACAGCGAGGCATGCACTGTTTGGCCGGTAACCTCCAAACTGTCCAGCCTTACCGAGGCAAAGGGATAGCCGTTCCCTTCATACCATTGGACGATACGTTCCCGCAACTTTACCACTTCCTGGTAATGCAGCGGATGATCACGGTAGCGGTGTTCCCGGAAACCTGCATTGCGTAGGGCGACGGGGGAGGTATTGCCTGGTTTCAGGTAGGTCCAGGTGAACAGGGGGCCGGCGTTTATGGCAACGGAAGCTTTTGCGTCTTTTGGCAGGGGGTGTTGTTCGGCGAGCAGGTAACCCTGGTTATGAAGCCAAGAAAGCACACGGGTGGCAAAAAGATTTGTATCCTGCGGATTCCATGAATCCGGTATCGAAAACTCCGTGGGCGGGTCACCGATCCACAGGATACCGGAAGGGGCTTTCTGTGCATGCACGGAAGGTACCTGGAGGATCACCAGGAGCCAGGCCACCCAACATGATATCAGGATCCGGTGCGAACGCATGGGGTCAGGGTAGGCACCAATCGATCTCTTTTTGACCTGAAGCGCGAAGGATTTCGTTGGTCTTGGAAAAATGTTTACATCCGAAAAAGCCATTGGCAGCTGCAAAAGGAGAAGGGTGTGCTGCTTTCAGGATGTGGTGCTTGCCTGTATCAATCAGTGTACTTTTGGCCTGGGCGAAACGTCCCCAAAGCAGAAATACCAAATTGTTTTTGCACGCTGAAAGTGTTCGGATCACCTCGTCGGTGAAAGTTTCCCATCCCCGGTTCTGGTGGGAACCCGCAGACGATGCACGCACGGTCAGGGTGGCATTGAGCAGCAGCACGCCCTGTTCGGCCCATGGGCGCAGATCGCCGTTGGATGGAATGGGGCAGCCTATGTCATCACGGATTTCCTTGAAGATGTTTACGAGTGATGGCGGAACCCGAATGCCGGGCGCCACTGAAAAGCATAAGCCGTTCGCCTGTCCTTGCCCATGGTAGGGATCCTGACCGATGATCACAGCCTTCACCTGATCAAATGGTGTCAGGTTGAAAGCATTAAAAATCTCGGCACCGGGCGGGTACACGGTGTGTTTCTGCTTTTCTTCCAGGAGGAAGTTTTTCAGTTGGAGGAAGTAGTCCTTCCGGAACTCCTGGTTCAGATACTGAAGCCAGCCGGGTTCAAGCTGAGGGGCGGGACCCGGTTGTGCTTCGGTGGGATTGAAAAGTGAGGTTTGCATGGCTGAATCGAACTCGGTTGGAGTTTGAAAGTACACATTTTAAATATGCGGCACTATATTTGGATAAAGACCATAAAAGTTTATTTTTGTCGAGGTTGGGAGGTAATCACGAACCATTTGGGGATGAACGCGTACAAGTTGAAGTTTGTGATCATCCAGGTAAAAAACAAGATAAGACAGCAATGAGAAAAGTCATCACCATTGTAGCAGCCGTGTTGTTTGTAGGAACCGTTTTAAGCGCTTGCAAAGCCCACGAAAAGTGTCCGGCTTACGGCAAGGCAGAGAAGGTTCAGGTAGAAAAACAAGCGTAAGTATTCCGGGAAGATACCGGATGCAGGTATCATTCGGATTCAGTTTGCATACTTAAACTCCACCTGTTGCCGTATGTTCGGGTGGATGCTCAATGCCACCGGGCAGTTCAATGCGGCATCTTCCAGTTCCGATTTTTCTTCGTCGGTGAAATGTTGGCCTGACAGGTCGATCACAATGTGTATTTCAGATACCCTTCGGGGATTGGCGGCCATGATCTTGGTGATGTCCATCCGGCATTCGCTGAAATGAATCCCTTTTTTTCTTGAACGTATTCCCATCAGGGTCATCATGCAACTTCCCAGTGAAGCAGCAAGCAAATCGGTGGGAGAGAAGGCCTCGCCTTTTCCTTCATTGTCTGTAGGAGCATCCGTGATGATCCGGATTCCTGATTTCAGATGGGTAGCTTCCGTGCGCAATTCGCCCAGATAGCTGGTTTCGATGGTTGCCATGCGCCAAAAGTACAAAAGAAACCGCTGCATAAATCCCCGTATCTTTGCGTTCCCGGTGAAAGGGAATTGGAATCACCGGCGGGAAAACATAGTTTTACCTCTGAATTCGTATCTTTGTTTGGTTCCTCTTCGTACACTTTTATTGCGTCTATGCCTAAAGTCAGCCTCATAACGCTCGCCATGGTGTTTGTGGTCGGTTCCGTGTTCGGACAAGAAGTCGGAACGGATGCGGCTACTGCATTGTACCGCAACGAGATGATGGGAGGCGTTCTGTTTCATTCGCAGGGATGGGGCCTCACCTACAAGCGTGGATGGCATATCACCGCTACCAAGAAGCGGTTGCTGGAAGCAGAGTATGTGGGCATGAAGCACCCCAAGGAAAAGAAGACCATCAACACCTACAACGAAAACGCCAAATCTTATTTCTACGGCAAGTTGAATTCAGTGTCGATCCTCCGGTTGGGAGCCGGATATCAACGAGAGATCACCAGCAAAGACGGCCTTGATGGGATAGAGCTTCGCTGGTTGACCTACGGTGGGGCAAGCCTGTGTTTCGCCAAACCCATTTACTTGGAAATCATTCAACAGCCGGATCTGATCAACGAGCCATTGCGCGTGGTTCCGATGCGTTACGATCCCACCCAACATTTTCTCAATAACATTTACGGAAGAGCGCCCTTCACCAAAGGGTTGTCCGAACTGGCCCTGCATCCCGGGCTTTATGCCAAAACCGGTCTCGCCTTTGAATACGGAACCTTACAGGAAGATGTGAAGGTGATCGAAGTGGGTGTGGCATTGGATGCCTACATGAAGGATGTGGCCATCATGGCCTTCCAGCCGGCCAGAAATTACTTTTTTACTTTTTACGTGAGTTTGCTGTATGGTGGAAAATGGTAAGACCCCGGAGACCGAAGTGCTCCAGGAAAACACCCCGAGAAACGAGAATCAAATGCCCCGCAAGCCTTCCTGGCTTCGGGTGAAACTTCCCACAGGGCCTGAATATGCGAAGGTGCGCAGGTTGGTGGATGAACACAAGCTGCATACCATTTGTGAAAGCGGTAACTGTCCGAACATGGGCGAGTGCTGGGGAGCCGGCACGGCTACCTTTATGATCCTGGGAAATGTATGCACACGGTCCTGCGGGTTTTGTGCGGTTGCCACCGGTCGTCCGGGTCGTGTGGATGAAAATGAGCCTTCAAAAATCGCCGACAGTGTGCTGCGCATGCGAGTAAAGCATTGTGTGATCACCTCTGTCGACCGGGATGATTTGCCCGACGGCGGTTCCATCATCTGGGCGGAGACCATCAAGAAAGTGCGGGAGGTATCTCCGGGTACCACCATGGAAACATTGATCCCCGACTTCCAGGGCAAGTGGGACAATCTACAGCGCATCATTGATGTGGCCCCGGAAATCGTTTCACACAACCTTGAAACCGTCAGGCGGCTCACACGCCAGGTGCGCATCCAGGCACGGTACGACCGAAGCCTTGAAGTATTGAAGCGGTTGAAGGATGCCGGCATGAAAACCAAGTCGGGTGTGATGGTTGGCCTGGGAGAATCTTTTGATGAAGTCCTGGAAACAATGGATGATCTCCGGGCCGTGGGTTGTGATGTGTTGACTGTTGGTCAGTACCTGCAACCGACCAAAAAACATCTCCCCATTGTGGAGTTTGTGAAGCCGGAAGTATTCAAGCAATATGAAGAGGAAGGATTGAAGCGTGGGTTCCGGTTTGTGGAAAGCGGCCCTCTCGTTCGTTCATCCTACCATGCTGAAAAGCATATCTTTTAACATAGCCAACCCTGTAGCATGTGCTACAGGGTTGATTTTGGTTTTGAAAGGGTCCATCGCAAGACCCTTCTGTTCCCCTCCTCTCTGTCGGTAAACCCGGAAGCCGGATCGGTCATGATTCCCGAATCAGGTTGAAATGCACCGCATTCCAGCGCTGGAATGCTTTGTAATTGGAAATTAATTTTTACTTTTACCTCCCGCATCGGTCATCATTTCAAACAAGAGTTTTATCATTTTTCTGAATCAAGTAATTCCGCTATGAAGTCAAAAGCATTATTCAGCTTTGCAGCGCTGGCCATGATAGGTGGAGGCCTGGCTTGGGTTAACGTGCAATCGCATGACGGAGCACGTCAGTATATCCCAAGAAGTGAGCAACATCTTCGGAGCGACATCCACGGTGCCCTCGAACACTATCGCATCCTTCGCGGTAACCCAGCAACCGGACAGTTTGATAACCAGGCCATGCTCAGGGCCAGGCAGGAAGTGCAGGCTTTCTCTTCGTTGCAGAAAACCAATTCACTTGACTTGCAATGGGAAGAACTTGGGCCTGACAACGTCGGTGGACGTACGCGTGCCATCCTGGTTGATAAGAACAACAGCAGCAAAGTTTATGCGGGTTCCGTGAGCGGCGGTTTGTGGTATTCCACTTCCGGTGGCGGTTCATGGCAACAACACCCAGATGTGGCCACCAACCTGGCTGTGGCTTCCATTATACAGGCTGCCAATGGCGACATATATGTGGGTACCGGAGAAGGCATGTATTATAATTCCGGACAAGGAACCGGCGGTATTGTCGGCGGTGGTGTTTATAAATCCACCGACGGCGGCTCATCCTTTACATTGATCAGTTCCACCGTTCCGGCTCCCAACAGCAACAGCGTTGATTGGGCATCTGTGAACCGTCTTGCTGCTGACCCCAGCAATTCCAACCGCATCTATGCCGCTACCAACCGCGGTCTTCGCGTAACCGACGATGGTGGTACCAACTGGTTCAACCCCATCTATATCGGTAGTTCCACCACCGCCGATACCAAATCCTCATCCGATGTGGAAGTGACTTCCGATGGAACCGTGTTCGCCGTGGTAGGAGGTATTGTTCACAAATCTACCAGCGGAAACGACAACACATTTACCAACCTGATGACAAGCGGTTCGGGTTTGCCCACCGGTATCGGACGCATCGAGCTGGCAGTGGCCCCATCAGATCCCAATTATGTATATGCTGCTGCAGGGACCTCTTCCGGTGTGTTGTACAATGTCTATCGCTCCACCGATAAAGGAAATACCTTCAATTCCATCGTGATCGACAACAACGGCAGCGTAGGTAGCAATGATTTCTTCGAGCCTTATAACGGACAGGCAGGTTACGACAACGCCCTGGCCGTATTCCCCAATGATAAGAACAAGGTGATCCTTGGCGGGGTTGAGTTATGGACATGGGAAGAAGGCACCGGATGGGTGCAGATAGGCAGCGAATTCAAAAGCCCTTACAACCCGTATTACGTACACGCAGATAAGCACGAATTCCGTTTTGATCCCAACAACGGCAGCACCCTGTACATCGGTTGCGATGGCGGTATCTTCAAATCCACCGACGGAGCCTCCACTTTCAAGGCGATGAACAAGGGATATTCCGTTACCCAATACTATTCGGTTGCATACCAACTCTCCGGAGAGCACGTAGCCGGTGGTGCGCAGGATAACGGTACCACGCTGATAAATACCCAAACCCTGATCCCCGGACTGAACAGCCTGAAGTCCGGTGCGGATTTGTACGGTGGTGATGGTGTGTATACAGATTTTGCAGCCAGCTTGCCGAATGCCATGTTTGCCGGTTCTCAATACGGAAATGTGACTCGTTCCGCAGCCGCCACCAAAGGGGGTGCATTCGCCAGCTTCTACGAAACACGAATGACCGCCTTGGGAACACCAGGTACCAATGGCTATGGCCCGTTTGTTTCTATTTTCCGCATTTGGGAAGGATTCTGGGGTGATCCCACTGTTCCTGGTAATAAGTATGATGATTGCTTCGCCGTGGCCCTCGGCATCCGGGATGCTACGAAAGGTACCGGAGGCGGTATCTGGATCACACGCGATGCACTTAACTTCTCAACCACACCTAGTTGGTACAACATCGCCACCATTGATGGGGGAGATGTGCTGAGCATGGAGTTCACCGATGATGGCGATCACCTCTTCGTAGGTACTTCCTTCGGTTCGTTGTATCGCATTGATAGCATCGGGCAAGCCCGTACTTTCGACCGTGGTGATGTGTCCGGAGATTCTCTCAAGGTGGTATCCAAGGTGGTTAAAACCTTCTCCCAGCCCGTAACAGGTATCGGTATCAACCACGGAGATGGCAACCACGTGGTGGTGACACTGGGTGGCTACGGGTCAACCAACCCTTACATTTATGAGTCCACCAATGCATTGACAACGGCATCCTTCACTTCCATTCAGGGTAACCTGCCCAAGATGCCGGTGTACGATGCAGCCATCGATCGCTTCAACAGCAACCGCATCATCATCGGTACCGATTACGGTGTATACTCTACCGATGACGGTGGTGCCAGCTGGACCGAACAAAACAATGACCTGGGTCGTGTACCTGTATTCATGGTACGCATGCAGGATCGCGATCAGAGCGGTGCATTCTCTTCCCGTGTGTACATTGCCACACACGGTCGTGGTGCCTGGCGTTCGTCTACACTCACTTCCGTTCCCAAGCTGGAACAGGTGAATGTGAGCGATCTCCAACTGTTCCCCAACCCCATGCGGGAAGGCGTAGGCAACATCCGCTTTACACTGGATGAGCCTGCATTGGTTCAGGTGGCGGTGTATGACCTGGCCGGACATGTTGTATGGAAACGTGATGCCGCACATGTACGCGCAGGCGAACATCAGATCACATTCCAGGGCCAGGAACTGTCGGCTGGTGCTTACCTGGTGAACCTCCAGGTGAATGGCCAGCAGCACTCCAGCAAACTCCTGGTTACAAAATAAGCCGGTTCTTCACCGGATTGAAAAGCCCGCAATTTTGATGCGGGCTTTTTTGTTTCCTGCATTCTGCATGTCATATTTGCACTAACTTTGAAAAAATGGCTAGCATGATTCGAATTGGTATCAATGGTTTCGGAAGGATAGGACGTACCCTGGCGCGGGTCGTGAACAACAGGCCCGATATGGAGATCGTGGCAATCAACGACCTGGCGGATGCGGCTACGCTCGCTCATCTGCTGAAGTATGATTCGGTTCACCGGGCGTTCCCCGGTACCGTTGAAACCTCCGGCGATCAGCTGGTGATCAACGGTGTTCAGGTATCTATGTCGGCGGTCAAAGATCCGAAAGACATCCCATGGAAATCAGCAGGGGTGGATGTGGTGATCGAATCCACCGGTCATTTCCGCACCCTTGAAGCCGCTTCCGGGCACCTGACCGCCGGGGCTTCACGTGTGATCATTTCCGCACCTCCCCAAAGTGCCGATGTGAAAACAGTGGTGTTGGGGGTGAATGATCACATCCTTGACGCCAATGAGCCGGTGATCTCCAATGCTTCCTGTACCACCAACTGCGCCGCACCCATGGTGAAAGTACTGGACGAGAAATGGGGCATCGAATCCGGTTACATCACAACCGTGCACTCGTATACCACCGATCAGCGCCTGCATGATGCGCCCCACGCCGATTTGCGTCGGGCACGCGCAGCAGCATATTCCATTGTGCCTACCACAACGGGTGCAGCAAAAGCCATCACGCGCATCTTCACCCACCTTGAAGGTAAAATGGGTGGGTGTGGCATTCGGGTGCCGGTTCCTGATGGCTCGCTCACCGATCTCACGTGTATTCTGTCACGGGCGCCTGAAAGCATCGAGGAAGTGAATGACGCATTTCTGTCGGCGTCGGAAGGTACGTTGGCAGGGATCCTGGCCTTCAATCCCGACCCCATCGTTTCTATTGATATCGTGGGTAATCCTTATTCATGCATTTTCGATCCCGGACTCACATCCGTGATGGGCAGCATGGTGAAAGTGGTGGGATGGTATGACAATGAGATGGGCTATTCCAATCGCCTGGCTGACCTGATCGCGCGCGTGGCGGTGTGATCAGGGATTGAATTTCTTCAACACCAACTCGCTGCCGTTAAACTCGGCATAGGTGTAAAGCGAGATCCAGTCGCCCAGGTTGATGAACCTGGCGCCATTTTCCAGTTCGATATCGTTTGCCAGGTGCCTGTGCCCGTATATGAAGTAATCGATGTGTTCCTTTTTGAGCACCTCCCTGGAATGAATGACCTGCCATTCTTTGTCGCCATAAAACACCTCGTCTTCAGTCGACAGCCGGCTCCGGCGTGAAAAATATTGGGCGATGCCGATGCCCAGGTTCGGGTGCAGGCGTGCAAACAACCATTGACAAAGTTTGCTGGCGAAGATTTTCTTCAGCATTTTGTACTTGTGATCTCCGGGGCCAATACCGTCGCCATGGGCCAGGTAAAATTTCTTTCCGCCCATTTCCACCTGAACCGGATGCCGATGAATGATCACGCCGATTTCTTTCTCCAGGTAGTCGAATGCCCACATGTCATGGTTGCCGGTGAAGAAGTGGATTTGTGTTCCTGCATCACGAAGCTCGGCCAGCTTGCCCAGCAATCTCACAAAACCCCTGGGTACCGCCGTTTTGTATTCGAACCAAAAATCGAACACGTCTCCGAGAAGGTACAATGTTTTACAGTTGGACTTGATCGCATCCAGCCAGGCCACCACTTTCTTTTCCCGCTCAAGGCTTCCGGCATGGTCGGGTACACCCAGGTGCAGATCGGAGATGAAGAATATGTTTCCGGTTTCAGGCATCAAAGGGTGTTTCGCAGCATTTCGAACGGATCCATCCGGGTGATGTTGAATGTGAACCGTATGCGCTGCCCGAACGAGAGTTGGTTAAGATCTTCTGACTGGGCAAACGGCAGGTATACCTCAAGGATATCGGGTACGATTCGAATGGCCAAACCGGCGTCATAAGCCCATTTCTTCATGTCACCGCCCGTTCCGATGTCGCCGTACAGCCAGAGCGGAAGTTTGCCGGGCAATGATATCATGGCGTTGAAGGAATTGATCCAACTCAACGTGGGCAAACCGGTCAGGTTCTTGAAGCCGCCGTCGTTGACAGCAACCTGTTGTCCGAAGAAACCGGTGGATGTATTCCTGGCAAAGTACAGCTGGTCGTACATGTAGTCTGTGTTTCCGCTCATGCCGAACCCGAACCGTGTGCTGTCAGGTATGCTGGCAAACAACATGGCACCGCCGAACGCACGCAATTCAATTCCTTTTCTCTTCTGATGGAAGGAGAGTTTGTACTTCAGTTCAACTTGTGCCTTTCCGAAGTCACCCATGGTTTCGGATGAGCCGTATTGGTAGGAGGCCTCCATGCCATAAGGATCGATCATGCGGTCGTTCTCCAGCTTGTAGGCAATCTCATTCACATAATACCGGTTGTCTTCGGCATATGCATAATAACCTTGAACATATGGATCCGGTTGCTGCCATTTGCTTTGGTTTTCGATGGCATACACCGCGCGCAGTCTGATCTGTTGTTTCAGGTGATCGGTCGGATGCTGGCGCCGGATTTTCAAACGTACTTCCGGCATGATGCGGTAATAGTTCAGCGTCAGCGGACTGTTCGACAAGGCGAAGGAGGAGGCCCGCAGTCCGTAATCCACTGATTCTAACATGCTGCGCAATGGATATGTGTGATAGGTCATTCGTGCGCCACCTGCAAGTGAATTGCTTGCAAAACCGTACATCGGGGCAAGGAGCCATTCGAATTTCTTTTGGGGGATGAGGCTGTTGTTGAGGGCCAGACCCAGCATGAAACCGTTGTATCGGTTCCAGCCCAGCAGGTAGTTGTAGAATACCTGCGTGCGGTTGGGGTTCTCCGTGCTGCCCAGCCATTGGATGCGAAGCGGTTCGATGCCACGCAGGATGCCGTGCGTACGGAGGGTGTTGTTGGTTCGCCTGGTTTCAGGCATGCGGCCCGTGGCGTTAATCACCAGGCGATCATATGCGCCTGCAGGAAATTCCAGCTGTTTGCTACCCTTGAATCCATCGTACCACTTTGTGGCCACGATTGAATCGCCGGCATACGCATTTACATAAAAAGGACCGGGAACCTCACCGGCATTTCTCACCCGGATGTGGCTGCCGTCTTTGCTCACGTCGGCCAGTTTGTAGTCGAGCCATGCCGTACCGTCAATAACATCATCAAAAAACCAGGCCAGGTCTTTCCCTGATTTTTCTTCCCAGATGCGCCGGAAGTCTTCAGGTTGCGGATGTTTGAACTTCCATGCATTGAAATAGGCATGCATGCAGCTGTCGACTACGTCCGGTCCCAGCCATGCCAGCAGGTAGTCGAAAGCAATGGCGGTTTTTGCATAGACCATGCCGCCGTAGTTCAATTCGGTATAGTAAATGGCCTTTCCTTCGCATGGCTGATCGCTGCGAGACCTGGCATTGATCAGGTAGGACAGGTCCTTTTCGGCCCTTGCCGGCAGGTAAGCCAGGTCAAACCTTTCGGCGATGCGCGTTGCTACATCTCCTTCCAGTAATTTTCGTCCCGGGTATTTGGTGGTCATGTACCGGAGCTCGTTGAACGAGTTGATGCCCTCATCCATCCAGGGGTGGATGCGTTCATTGGATCCCAGGATGCCGTAAAACCAGTTGTGTCCCACTTCATGTGCGATCACTTCATCCAGCCTGGTTGCGCTGTTGGTGCGACCGATGACGGTGATGTTGGGATATTCCATTCCTCCGCCCGCACTGATGGTGCCGTCTACGGCGGTTGCATGGTTGTATGGGTAGTCGCCGTTCCAGAGGGAATAGTAGTACACGGCATCGTTGACGTATTGGATCGCGTCTTTCCACAGCTTTGCTTTGTCGTTGGTGAACATCACCCATGTTTGCACCTTGCGGCCGGAGTGCGGCAATTTGACTTCGCCGTGGAGCACGTGGTAACGTTTATCTGCAAACCATGCGAAGTCGTGTACGTTGTGTTGGACGAAACGCAGGGTCTTGCGTTTGGTATCACTGGCAGGGAAGGCCATGGTTGTGTCAAAGTCGGTGATCTTTGCCGTTTCCATGGCGTTCTCGATGAGGCGCCGTTCTTCCTCGGGGTTTTTTTGAAGGTCGCCGGTGGCACCCACCACATAGTTGGCCGGCAGTTCAATGCTCACATCATAGCTTCCGAATTCAGAATAGAATTCCCCCTGGTGCAGGTATGGCATGGCATGCCACCCATCGCGGTCGTATACGGCAGGCTTCGGGTACCATTGGGTGATCTGGTATTGTTGTCCCATGTGCCCCAGGCGGGAGATCTTGCCCGACGGAACCTTCACCTTGAACGGTGTGGTGATGGTGACATTTGCTTCCGGTAGCAGTGGTTCGTTCAGCGTAAGTAGGGCGATATCTATATGTTGGGGGTCATAAGACCATTTGATGTCTTTGCCGTTTGCCTGGAAGTGCAGGCTGTCGATCCATCCCTTTGATGATTCATCGGCATCGAACAATGACCGGTTCCCTTGGTCCACCAACTGTTTGCCCAAGGCAGTTTCATTGTTTTTGTAGGCATTCGGCCAGATGTGAAAATAGAGTTCCCTGAGGGTGTCGGGGGAATGGTTGGTATACACCACCGTTTCGTTCGCGCTCAACATGTGGTTTACATCGTCGAGGCTTACGTGAATGGTGTAATCCACTGATTGTTGGAAGTAGGTCTTTTCCTGTGCAACAGACCGGCCTGCGGTGATCAGTGCGAAAAGGCTCAAAAAGAAAGATGCGGATTTTTTCATAGCGCGTATCGGACGCTCATTCATCCTGTAAAGTTACATCAACCCAGCACCTCTTTTAATTTCTGTTCCAGGGATTCACCTCTCAGATTTCTTGCGATGATCTTTCCGTCTTTGCCTATGAGAACAGTGGAGGGAATGGACGTGATGCCGTACACCTGGAGGATGGGGGAAGACCAGAATGCCAGGTCACTCACGTGTATCCAGGTGAGGTTGTCGTCTTCGATGGCTTTTACCCAGGCATCTTGGCTTCGATCAAGACTTACGGCGTAAATCTCAAAACCCCGTTTGTGGTATTCTTTGTATACGCGTACCACGTTGGGGTTCTCGGCACGACAGGGTCTGCACCAGGAGGCCCAGAAATCAATCAATACCACTTTGCCGCGCAGGCTAGACAGGGATATGGGTTTCCCGCTGGGGTCATTCAATGTGATCTCCGGAGCATCCAGTCCGGGTGCCAGTTTGGCTTCCATCTCATGGCGTGCTTTTGCTTCGGCGATTTCGGCTTTGATATTGTCGATCCGCAACTTGAGGGTTTGCACGTGTTTGGAATTGGGGTATGTCTTGTCCAGGGAGGTTGCTACCTGTTCGAAATATTTCAGGTCGCCTTCCGATGATGCGTCGAATACCATGTCTCGTCCGATGCGCTGGTAAAGGGCGATGATGGTGGAAAGCGATCCGTCGTGCGTTTGTATAAAGGAGATGGAGTGTTGGCGCAGGTCTTCCTTCATGCGTTGGTACTCGGCTTCGAGTCCGGCCTTGATGCTGGGGAAGTCGGGCGTGTTCTGTGCAGACTGGAAGATTTGAGACAAAGAATCCAGTGCGTGCATCTGTTGGGTGGCGAAATCCGTGAGTTCACTGATCTCGCCTGATCCGGTTGAGCCTTCCACTTTGTATGTGCGTTGCAGATCGTTGAGGTCACCCGTCAGTTCGATGTTCTCCATGCTGTCGGTCAGCAGGGTAAGCACGCGCCCGGACGTATGTGCATCCTTGCCGAAACGCAACAGGTAGAATCCCATTTCGCTGACGCGGGTATTCAACTCAAAGTGACCATTGGCATCCATGGCTGTGGAGTCCAGAAGGATGGTTGTGTTCGGGAGCAATTCTTCCAGATAAACCCACCCTCCCGGTGAATTGGTCATGTCACCTTCAATGCTGGGTGCCTTCTTTCCGCAGGATGCCACCAGGAAAGTTGTCACACAGGCAATCGCAATCTTGCTAAATCGTTTCATGGCAGGGGATTAGGTTTACGTTGGTTGCCGACAAAGATAAGGTCTTTGCCATAAAACCGAAACCTCCCCTCAGAAGATTGGATTTGCTGGTTTTTTCAGGGGTTTACGGATTGATTTTGGAAATCCGTGTATGAAAACGGACATCGCCGGAAATGAGTGACAGCATATAAATGGATTCCGGTAGTCCTTCCAGCGAAAGGTTCTCATCCGCGGTAGTTCCCGACAAGACGCGCCGACCGTCCATGCTGTACACTTCGTACCGAACAACCTGTCCTGTCATTTCCTCGGGGAAGCGGACGTGTAACCGACCTGTGGTCGGGTTCGGATACACGCGGCAGGAGCGTGGTTTCGGATGATCACCCGTTGATGATATCACCTGGCTGACATCCAGCACGAACAGGCCGTACTGCATGTCGGATACCAGCACATGGCCGGATGGAAGGAAAGGATAACAGCCCCATGCGCCTCGATAGGAGTCGTGGTCACCGGCGGAGTAGGTGCGGTAATAGCCGCGCTTGATGGGGTTCGCCGGATCCGATATATCATACAGTTCAAATCCGTCGTGGTAATAAGCAACATACAGGTAATCGCCTTTGATGAGCGGGTTGTGGGCCATGGACATTGAATCCACGCCGGAGCCGAATGTGGCCACGACCTTGATATCGGATAGGTCAGATACATCCAGCATTTTCAGACGATATCCGTGGTTTTCATCGGCCATTACATAATGTTTGCCGTCTTCCGAGAGCCATCCCGAATGGTTATAACCTTTATCCGGGTAGGTGTCGATGCTTCCGAGGGCGTGAAAGTTTGAGGTGTCGGTGAAGTCCATCACCACCATTCCATTGTACCCATTGTGGCAGAAGCCGGTGTCGTTGCGCACATAGATGTCGTGAACGGTGCCCATGTCGTTGTACACCTTCAGCAATTGTGGTAACTCGGGGTTCTGCAGGCTATAGACTTCAAGTCCTTTGTATCCCCTGGCCGTGGATGTAACCGAGCAAACGTAAAGCCGGACGGTGGCCGAATCGATGAAGATGTTGTGGGAGCGTTTGAACAGGTTGCGCGAATCATAGACTACGTGTACACTGTCGGGTAGGTAGGAGATGTCTGCGATCTGCAGCGTACTTTCGCCTTCATCGCTGACCATGTAAAGGTAGTTGCCGTAATCATGAAAATCGCGGTGAACGATCTGGTTGGTTGAGACCGCACCTTTTACGAAGGCCACCGGAACGCTGTTGACTGCATCCGTCACATCAAAGATGTGTGTGCCCTGGGTGGAGCCTATCACCGCATATTCGCGGTTGTTGCGGGTGAATCCCCAGATCTCGTTGTACCGGTTGTTGTAGGAGGCGGATCCCGCAATGGTGGTATCGTTCCAATGGTACAGCAAAGTAACGTTGCTGTCGATCTGGGCCATGGCGGGCACAAGACACGCCACAATCAGGCTGCAGGTAAGCAGGATGTGTGAAAGTCGCATGGGCAAAGGATTTCCTAATGCCCAATGTACGGAATCAAAATGAAGAGATCAAGGCCTTCATCACGGCGGTCATTTTCGGCTCGGCCTGGCTGGCCACAGCAATCACCTTTTCAATGCTCACTTCTTCGATCCGGCCTTCCACGCCCAGGTCGGTGATAATGGAAATGGCGAAACACGGTAGTCCCATTTGGCGTGCAGCAATCACCTCGGGTACGGTTGACATCCCCACGGCATCCGCGCCCAGCATCCGCAGCATTTTGTATTCGGCCGGACTTTCCAGGTGAGGGCCGGGTACGGCTACATATACACCTTCATGCGCCCGTATTTTTAATGTGGCTGCAAGTTCAAGTGCCAGGCCACGCATTTTCGGGTCGTAGGCGTGGAGGAGGTCGGGGAACCTAGGACCCCATTCCGGATTGTGCTTGCCGCGTAGCGGTGGATCGGGTAGGAATTGGCTGATGTGATCGGAAATGATCATCAGGTCTCCTTTTTCATAAGAAGGGTTGAGACCGCCGCTGGCATTGGACACGATTAACCTTTCTATGCCGAGGTGTTTCATTACGCGAATGGGGAAAACCACCTCCTGCATCGAATATCCCTCATAATAGTGGAAACGGCCTTCCATGGCCACAACCGGGTGATGGTTGATTTCTCCGAACAGCAGGTTGCCCGAATGGCTTTCCACGGTGGATAACGGAAAGTGGGGAATGTCTTTGTAAGGGAGGCGGGCCTGAATGGTAATTTCTTTGCTGAGTGCACCCAGTCCGGTGCCCAGCACAATGCCGGTGCGTGGTTTGAAATCGGTTTGTGAAAGGATGTAATCAACTGCGGATTGGATCTCTTTTGACATGGGATTCGATGATTTGATAAAAACGTTGTTTGTCGTTGTTGTTAATTACGACCGAAATCGGCAGGTAATAAGGTCGGGCATTTTCTAGCAGGGCTTTGAAGGATGGTGTTCTCAGTCGTGCCGCATCTTTCTCGGTGGTCAGAAACAGCCTGTTGTCAACCGGAAGTTGCTGAAAGGTCGTGATCATATGCTTCACGTCACGGTCGGTGAAGTTGTGGTGATCGGGATAGGTCATCGGTGTTACGAGGTTGCCAGCCTGTTCCAGGTATTTGATCAATGGTTCCGGGTTGGCGATACCGGTGCAAAGCAAGATGTTTTTGCCTGAAACGGATGAAACGGAAGGATGACCATCGGGCCAGACGGGTTGTATTGCTTCGTATCGGATGGATGCAAAAAATATATGTTGATTCGGTGTTGGGCGGATGCGATCCAGGATTGGTTTCATCTCCGCTTTCCGGGCATCTTCCGGAGTTTTGGTTACAATGATGATGTGGGCCCGCTTTCTACCCGACCAGGGTTCGCGCTCCAGGCCGGCGGGCAGAAGGAAATTGGAACGGAAGAAATGGGCGTATTCTATCAAGAGTACATTGCAGTTCGCTTTCACATAACGGTGCTGGAACGCATCGTCAAGTATCACTGCTTCTATATCGGGGTAATCGGTCAGTATTCTCTGTATACCATGTCTCCGGTTTTCATCCACTGCAACAATCCATGCCGGATGGCGGTTCACGCGTTGCATGGCCTCGTCTCCCACGGAAACGGCACCGGCGTCGGGTGTGGCGTATAGGAAGCCCTTCGACTTGCGACCGTATCCACGACTCAGCACGGCTATTTTGTGGTCGGCCGACAGATGACCGGTGATGAAATCCACCATGGGCGATTTACCGGTGCCTCCTGATTTCAGGTTGCCCACGGTAATAACCGGTACCGGAAAAGTTTGTTCCCTGAACCAGCCCATGGTGAACAGCACATTCCGGAAGCGGACGCCGGCACCGTATAGGATGGAGAAAGGAAGCAAGAGGTATCGCCAGGTTTGCATGCCGCCCAAAAGTACAAAACCGCATCGGATCTGAGCCGTTTGTGTCGCCTGTCAAAATCCGTACTTTTGAGCCATGTCACAAGTTACCATTGGCGATGTTGCAGCCTGCCTGGAGGTATGGGCGCCGCCGCAGCTGCAGGAGTCGTATGACAATGCAGGTCTGATTACCGGAGATCCCGCCGGCGAAGTCACGGGGGTGATGGTATCCCTGGATTGCACGGAAGAGGTGGTGATGGACGCCGTGTCACGTAACTGTAACATGGTGGTGTCGCATCATCCCATTGTTTTTCAGGGATTGAAGAAATTCAGCGGGGGAAGTTATGTGGAGCGTGCCTTGATTGCAGCAATCAGAAATGGCGTGGCGCTGTATGCGATCCATACCAACCTGGATGCCGTGCCGGACGGAGTGAACGCCATGATCTGCAGAAAGCTCGATCTGGAGCCGGAAGGGGTGCTGCGGCCCAGGCAAGCCGGACAACCCGAGGGTTCCGGTATGGTGGCCCGGCTCTCCAAGCCCATGGAAGAAAAAGCATTTCTGAAACAGGTGAAAGAAAGGATGGGGGTGTCGTGTCTGCGGCATACCCGGCTGCTTGCAAGGCCCGTACAACGGGTGGCCTTGTGTGGAGGGTCGGGGAGTTTCCTGATTCCGGACGCCCTACGTGCCGGCGTGGATGTTTTCATTACGTCTGACATCAGGTACCACACCTTTTTTGACGCAGATGGCAGGATCCTGCTGGTGGACATCGGGCACTATGAAGCCGAGCAATTCACACAGGAACTCATAGTGGCGTATGTTAAAGAAAAATTTCCTAATTTTGCGGTTCTCTTAACGGAGATCATAACAAACCCCATAAAATATTTGGTATAACCTATGGCCACCGCAAAATCAGCTTCCAACAAGAAAGCCACGGAAACGAAAGCGAAGAAACCTGCTGCCAAGACCGCCAGCAAAGCCGAAAAGACTCCGAAGCCAGCTAAATCCGCCCCTGTAAAATCTGAAAAGAAAGCTCCTGCAAAAGCGGAAAAGGTGGAAGCAGCCAAACCTGCTGCACCTGCTCCGGCATCCAGCAAAGCGGCTGCCAAGGTAAGCCACGCGGTTGAAGAAAAACTAAGGGCTCTCTACAGCCTGCAGGTAATCGATTCAAGCATCGACAAGATCCGTACCGTGCGCGGTGAGCTTCCCCTGGAGGTACGTGACCTGGAAGATGATATTGAGGGACTTGAGACCCGTGTGAACAACTATACCGACGAACTCAAGGAACTGGAAACCCAGATCTCTGAAAAGAAACAGGCGATTAAGGATTCCAAGGAACTGATCAAGAAATATTCCGAGCAACAAAAGAACGTTCGCAACAACCGCGAGTTCGAATCCCTGAACAAGGAAGTAGAATTCCAGAACCTGGAAATCCAGCTTTCCGAAAAGCGCATCAAGGAATTCGAAGTGCTGATTGAGCAGAAAAAGCAAATGATTGATGAGGCGGATGGCAGACTGAACGAGCGTCGAAGTGATTTTGACCACAAGAAGAAAGAACTAGACGACATTATCAAAGAAACCCAGAAGGAAGAAGAAGAGCTGGGACGGAAGTCTAAGAAGGCAGAGGCGGTGATTGAAGAAAGATTGCTGACCGCATACAAACGCATCCGTGAAAATGCGCGCAACGGCCTGGCTGTCGTGTCCATTGAACGTGAAGCCTGCGGAGGATGCTTCAACCAGATTCCGCCGCAAAGGCAGTTGGATATTCGTACCCGTAAGAAGATCATCGTTTGCGAGCACTGCGGTCGCATCCTGGTGGATTCTGATCTGGCAGCGGAAATCTCCTGATCGAAACAGCAAACACATTGACTTTACAGGGCATTCAGGTTCAAACCGGATGCCCTTTTTGCTACATAACCGATTTTATCCGGTGAGGTTGAATACAAACATCCGTTCTGCACGATCAATCGTTTCGTTTCTTGCCATGATGTTGTTCATCGCCGGGCCGGTCAGGGCTTCATTCGAATGGACCGAAGGCGCACGGCAGGCCTATCACAGCATCATCACCCTCCGTTTTCAGGATGGGCGCAGGCAGCTGGAAGCGGAAAAGCAGCTTCATCCCGATAACGACATCCTTCCATTTATAGAAAATTATATTGATTTCCTGACTGTCTTCCTGCATGAGAACAAGGCCGAGTTCCAGCAACTGTTACCCAACAAGGATGCCCGCCTGAAATTGCTGGATGAAGCTCCCAAAAATTCCCCCTGGTACCTGTTGACACATGCGGAAGTAAACCTGCAGTGGGCCTTTGCCAGGCTTCGATTCGGTGAGTACATGCCGGCTGCGATGGAGATCAATAAAGCCTATCGTCTGCTAACACGCAATGCGAAACTATACCCTGATTTTATTCCTAACAGGAAAAGCCTGGGACTCTTGCATGCATTGATCGGCACCATTCCGGATGAGTATGCATGGGCGAAGAACCTGATTGGTGTGGAGGGATCTGTGTCTCAGGGTGTGAACGAAATGATGTCTGTGCTGGAAGCCGCCGGTCGCCAGGAAGATCTGGCTTTCCTCAAAACCGAAACATTCTTCCTGGTGACCTTTGCCCAGCTTAACCTGGAACTGGAAGGCATCTCCGTTACGCCCGGATTCAAGGCGCTGATTGGCCAGCTGTTTACAGAGGATGAATATGCGAACAATCCCTTGTATGTATACTCTTCGGCCCGTATTGCCATGGATCAGGGCGACAATGAAAAGGCAATATCCATTCTGCAACGCCGTCCGACAGATACGGCGTACGAACCCTTCCCTTACCTTGAATACCTGCTGGGAACGGCACTGCAGGGTAAACTTGATGCTGGCGCCGCTGTCTATTTTGAATCTTACCTGAAGCACTTCAAGGGAAAAAGTTATTTGAAAGCCGCCCGGCAGCGCCTCGCATGGATCCAGTTGCTGGCTGGCAATGAAGCCAGGTACCGGGAAATCATGGAACAGGTGAAAACATCCGGAAATACCACCCTTGGCGCCGATAAACAGGCCATGCAGGCTGCGGAGTCGGGTGTGGTGCCCAATGTCAAGTTGTTGAAGGCGCGCCTGCTCTTCGATGGTGGTTATTTCAACAAGTCGCTGCAGGTATTGGTGGCAGACGGGAATGCCCGGGGCTTTGATACCCGGGAGGAAAGGGTGGAATTTGTCTACAGGCTGGCACGCATTCACCAGGAACTGCAACATGCTGACAAGGCCAAGACTTATTTCGATATGACCATTCGTGACGGGGAAACACTTCCGTTATACTATGCCGCCAATGCAGCATTGCAACTGGGGATGATGTATGAGAAGGAAGGTGACTTGGAAGAAGCCCGCAAGTACTACCGCAAATGCATCTCCCTGAAAGACCATGAATATGCACAAAGCCTGAGCCAAAAGGCCAAGGCCGGACTCAATCGCGTCGGGGAGAAGTGACTCAGTAGCGAAATCCTACCGTAACCGCGATGATGTGCGATCGCAGGTGTTGCGAAGCAGGGTCAACCAGGGTCGGATCATAGAAAAAGATATTCGGACTGCTCTGGGTGTACACATACGCTACATCCACATAATATCCATCACCCCGGTAGCCGGCGCCGAGGGTCATGCTTTCCCTGCTGCCGTCGTTGTTCACCTGATTCGAAAAGGGGTTGCCATAGTGCGCATACCCCGCGCGGAAGCGGAATGGGTTTAGGCGCCATTCCGTTCCGACCCGGAGGTTTGCGGCCTGGGTATGTTTGGAAGCGATGTGTCCATTTTCATCATCGAAAGGATAAGGGTCCGATGACAGCTTGGCACGCCCGTAATTCACCATTTCGTAGTCGGCACTTACCAGTCCCGCCTTTCCTATGATAAAGGCCATGCTGGCTGTGGTGCGGCTCGGGGTCTTCAGGTTGTAGTTGAACAATCCTCCCAACGATGTGTCCGGGGAGAATCCATTGTCATATACCGCTGATAAGCTATAGAAGTATTCGTCATTCATGCCGAACCAGGTGGGTGATTGGTAGGAGAGTCCGACCCGTATCGCATCATGAGGCCTGGCGATGACGCCCACCTTGGCATTGATGCCCTGCCCGTCGGTTTGTAGGTCCTGACCAATCTCAAACCGCGTGAAGGCCGGAATGGTATCCTTGTAGTCCGATTCGGAATAGCTGAAGATTTCCCTGTAACGGACGTGTGCAAAGCCAATGGATGCACCCACGTACAACCGGTTCTCATAGTTGGCGCCGAAGCTGAGCAGGGTTTCACTGTTTGAGCCTTTGGACTCTACCGTTCTTCGCTGCATCACGCCTGCGTAAGGAATCTGGCTGTAGTAATGATAAGGATCTCCGGGAAGCGTGTCGATGAGGTAGGTGTAATAGGCCAGGTAGGCGGATCCGGGATAATTGTCGGCCAGTTCTTCCGGTGTCATGCCTCCGTTGGCATTTGCATTTTCAAGGAAGGTATCCAGCAAAGAGTTCTTTGCATTTACACCAGCGGCGTCTACAGCCCTGTGGTAGTTGTCCACCCGGTGGTAGGCCAACCCGAAATGGGTGCTGATCCATCCATAGTTTTTGTTCTCATCCCGGTTGGTGAATACAATGCCAGCATTGGAGAAGTTGAAATTGCTTTTGCCATCAAAGGCAGGCGTTCCGTTGAATACGGAAGTGGACTGGTACTGGTGGAATGCCGGAGTGAAGGTGAATTCCGACTTCCTGAAAACGGCAATCCCTGCCGGGTTGATGTACATGGATGAGATGTCACCTCCCAGCGCTCCGAAAGCGCCACCCATTCCTAGCGTTCTGGCGGTACCGCCGAATGTGCTTTGGGAGTATCGAAGGGCGTCCACTTCATTTTGCGCCGTTGCCGGAAGTGTGGCGCAGGCCATCAACAGGGAGAAAAGTGTGCATTTATTCATGGTATGATTGAATGGGGATTGCCTCTAAAGGTATCCTTCAATGAAACTTGGTTTGCATCGGAACCGCCAGTGCACCGGCAAACGGTACCCTGTGTAAGGTCACATTTGCCGGTGGGCGTTTCCAGGTTCATCGTGGTGAGGTACGGGTTGGCCTTTCGCCTCCGTTTCTGGAGCCGCCTCCTGAAGGTCGCGGACTGGAAGGTGGAGATGGGGCCGGGGTCGAATAACTCGGTTGGTTGTTGTTTCCCGATTGCCTTTGTGGGCTCCGTTGCGGTGCAGGACTTTGCTGTCTTGACGGGCGATCCTGCCTGGGTGTGTTTATCCGCGAAGGCGTGCTTTGCGACTTCTGCGGAGCGGGTTTGTCCATCTGGTAATTCGGGGAACGTTCACGGTTGGGTGTTGTTTCGGGTTGCTCGCGAATTACTTTGGTTTTGTTGTTTTGTGGCACCTGATCCCGGGTGGGTTTGTCGTTGCCGGGAGAAGGAGTATCCGTTTGCGGTCGCACATCCGGTTGCCGTTCGATGACCGGCGGGTTGGATCGTGTGGGCGTATTGTCGTTGCCCGGATTAACATCCCTGGTCTTTTTGATGGGCGACTCAGGCTGATTGTCCCTCGGGTTCACCGGATTGGGTTTCACACCGGTTCCGCCATCCAGCCCCGTATCTCTGCCCGGTTTCTCGCCGATCGTATTCACGTTGGTAGGACGTGGTTGTGCCGGGTTGCCGTTCGGATCGGTGAATTGGGTTTTCTTTTCTCCGACTTTCACATCAGGCCTGCCATCGCGAAGGGTAGGTGTGGGTGTCCGGTCCGGTCCCTTGAAGGTCTCATACCTTTCGCCCAGTGTTTTTGGGATCTCGCGTCCGTTGCTTCCGGTGATGCCTCCCCTCGGTCCGTAGTGGTGCGAGGTGTAGTCGCGGCTGTTGTAGTAGTTCGGATTGTTGTTGCCATAATAACCGTGGCCGTTGTAATATCCGTCATAGTAGCCATTCCAGTAACCGTTCCAGTAGCCATTGCGGTAACCGTGGCGGTAAGAGCCCCAACTGTAATAGGGGGAATACCAGGGATCATAATATCCCGGACCATAGTACCAGGGGTCGCCGTAGCTGATGTATACCGTTGTATGGCTGTAAGGTCTCCACCACCTGTATCCGCAGTAGATACTCACACCCCAGCTTGAGGGGTACCGATCGTACCAATAAAGGTTGGTATAATACGGGTCATAATAGCTCCATCCGCTGTGATTGTAGAAACGACGTATGCGGGCAGTATACGCGTAGTCGTAATAATCGTCTTCGTCGTAATTGTTCCCGTAGTAATTGTTGGTTACGTACGTGTTCCCTTTGGCATCGGTTTGGGTTTCCGTTTCGGCTGCCTGGGCAGGTTCGGATTTGTATTCCGAATCGTAGTATGCGTCGTTTTGTTTTTCCGCCTGGTTTTCGGTGGGGGAAGGTTGATTCCCCTCCTGGTACGTCCTTTCCGGTGCGGGTTGTTGCACGGGAACATCGGTGGTGGCGTAATACACATCATCGTCATCGTTCTGAATCCTCGTGTAGCGGGTGGATGAACATCCACTGAAGAGGAGTGCACCGATGGAGGCGACGGTGATCCAAACAACAAGATGCGGCCCTGTGGTTTTTCTGATCAACGTTTGCATGGTTCTTTGCTGTTATGTTACTAAGACGGTAAATCCTTTGATCCGGTTTAATGAAGGCAGGTATTTATTCTTATTTTTGCCGGTCTTCATGGCATCATTGCCCCGTTGTTTTTAAAATTACAAATTCTATACCACAAATTCATGGCCAAGGATTTTGTTAGCAGAGAAGAAAATTATTCCCAATGGTATAACGACCTGGTGGTGCGTGCCGACCTGGCGGAGCATTCTGCGGTAAGAGGTTGCATGGTTATTAAACCCTATGGTTTTGCCATATGGGAGAAAATGCAGGCCGCACTGGACCAGATGTTCAAGGATACCGGTCACGTCAATGCCTATTTTCCCCTATTTATCCCTAAGTCTTTCCTTAGCAAGGAAGCCGCCCACGTGGAGGGTTTTGCCAAAGAGTGCGCCGTTGTTACCCATTATCGCCTGAAGAACGGGGCCGACGGCAAAAGCATTGTGGTGGATGATGAGGCAAAGCTGGAGGAAGAACTCATTGTAAGGCCAACTTCCGAAACCATCATCTGGAATTCATACAAGAACTGGATCCGCTCCTATCGTGACCTGCCGCTGCTCATCAATCAGTGGGCCAACGTAGTGCGCTGGGAAATGCGCACCCGTTTGTTCCTACGTACCGCTGAGTTCCTGTGGCAGGAAGGTCACACCGCCCATGCCACCTCCGAAGAAGCCATTGAAGAAGCCGAGCGCATGCTGGGTGTTTATGCCGACTTTGTGGAAAACCACATGGCCGTACCGGTGCTGCAGGGCATCAAAACCCCCGGTGAACGTTTTGCAGGTGCCGTTGAAACCTATTGCATCGAGGCATTGATGCAGGACGGTAAAGCGCTTCAGGCCGGAACCTCCCACTTCCTCGGCCAGAATTTCGCCAAGGCGTTCGATGTGAAGTTCGCGGACAAAACCGGGAAAGAAGAGTATGTATGGGCCACTTCATGGGGGGTATCCACCCGCCTGATGGGCGCCCTGATCATGGCACACAGCGATGACAACGGCTTGGTACTTCCCCCCAAGCTTGCACCCTTCCAGGTGGTGATCGTACCTATATATAAGAAAGATGAAGAACTGGCACTGATATCCGAGAAGGTACATGCCATCATGGTCGATCTGAAGAAAGCCGGCATCAGCGTAAAATACGACGACCGTGACACCCAGAAACCGGGCTGGAAGTTCAGCGAATACGAGTTCAAAGGCGTACCGGTGCGTCTGGCCATGGGCCCCCGCGATCTGGAAAATGGCACCATCGAAGTGGCGCGCCGTGATACCCTTGAGAAAGAAGTATTGCAGCAGGCCGATATCGTTCACAAGGTGCAACACCTGCTGGATGCTATCCAACAGAACCTGTACCAGAAAGCCCTTGATTTCCGGGAGGCGAACAGCCACCGCGCTGATACATGGGAAGAGTTTACCGAAAAGGTGGACAAGGGAGGTTTTGTATATGCCCATTGGGACGGATCCGAAGAGACCGCCGAACAAATCAAACAGGAAACGAAAGCGACCATCCGTTGCATTCCGCTTCAACCGGAAAAGGAGAACGGAACATGCATCAAATCGGGTAAACCTTCCCCGCACCGGGTGGTGTTTGCCAAAGCATATTAAAGGATGAAACCCGTTAGGTGCAGGAGCGTACAATTCATTTCCATCCCTTCAAAAAGGATCTATGTCATCTAAACAACAATCACCCCGCGACCTGATCCTGGAAACCCTCCAGGCGAAGTCGTCCCTCAAACTCAAGGTCTACAAAAACACCCTTGAGTTGTTCGATCAGCTGAAAGGTGTGCTGGAAGAGGTGGCGAAGGACCTCTCTTCCCAGATGCAGGGAATTGATGAGGAGGTGAAGGTGGAATTCCGCGACAAAGGTCCGTACGAAGCCGACCTGCGCTTCGGAGGGGATGTGCTCATCTTTAACATGCATTCCAACGTATTTGCCTTTGATGCCGACCACTCGATCTGGAAAACCTCCTATGTGAAGGAAGATGAATCCCGCATGTACTGCGGCATGATCAACATCTACAACTTTCTGAAAGATTCTTTCAAATACCAGCGAATGGGTGACATGGGCTACCTCATCGGCCGACTGTTCGTTAACAGGGAAAGCCATTACTTCGTGGAAGGCAAACGCCAGCTGGCATTCCTGTACAACGATTTTGTCAATGCCGTGCTCGACAAAGAACACATGCGCAACATCATCCAGTCGGCCATCCTGTATGCGCTCGACTTCGACCTGCTTACTCCGCCGTACGATGATGTGAAGGTGTTAACCTTGCAGGAGATGCAGGAGGCGATCAACAACCTCAACATGCGCACCGGCAAACGATTGGGATTTAAATTCCAGGCCGATGGGGATGACTTCGTATAAACCCATCCGCCCCTGACCTCATCACATGCAGAAAGAGGTCAACATCGTGCTTCCGCCCGAACAGGCGGCCAACGAAATGGCAGTGAGAACCCGGGCCGCCCGTACTGCGGGTGTTCCGTTTGAGGATGTCACCGCTTCCGTAATCATTCGCCGCTCCATTGATGCCCGCCGCTACCCCGTTGTTTTCAACCTGAAAGTACTGCTGTTCATAGGCGAACCCAACAACCCTTTGCTGGTGTCTGCACCAGTGTACAAGGATGTGCACAATGCCCCACCCGTTCTGATCGTAGGGGCCGGGCCGGCCGGACTCTTTGCTGCGTTGTCACTGCTGGAAGCCGGACTCAAACCCGTGGTGCTTGAACGCGGCAAAGATGTGAGGGGGCGCCGAAGGGATATTGCGGCATTGATGAAGGAACACCTGGTGAACCCCGATTCCAATTATTGTTTCGGAGAAGGTGGAGCGGGGGCGTATTCCGATGGCAAGCTGTATACCCGTTCCACCAAGCGGGGCAATGTGCGGAAGGTGCTTGAAGTGCTCGTGCAGCACGGCGCCACACCGGATATCCTGGTGGATGCACATCCTCATATAGGCACCAACAAGCTGCCCGGCGTGATCAGGGCCATCCGCGAAACGATCCTGGCGCATGGCGGTGAGGTGCATTTCAACATGCGGGTAACGGATTTCATCCTCAAGGGAAAAAAGATGGGCGGACTGGTTACCGCCGACGGTACCCGCTGGGAGGCACAGCACGTGATCCTGGCAACCGGCCACTCGGCACGGGACATCTTCCGGTTGCTGCATACATCCGGCATTGTGATCGAAGCCAAACCCTTTGCGTTGGGTGTGCGTGTGGAGCACCCGCAGGAGTTGATCGACAACATTCAATACCATTGTGATTTACGGGGGCCGTATTTGCCACCCGCATCGTACAGCCTGGTGAGGCAGGCCGGCGGCCGGGGCGTGTATTCGTTTTGCATGTGCCCGGGTGGCATCATCGCACCGTGTGCAACGGAGCAGGAAGAGGTGGTCACCAATGGATGGTCGCCTTCCAAACGAGATCATGCCACCGCGAATTCCGGCATTGTTGTGGAACTACAGATGCCCGACTTCCGGGAATTTGAAAAGGAAGGCCCGCTTGCAGCCATGAATTTCCAGGCATCCGTGGAGCATACCGCATGGGTGGTCGGTGGTCGAAGGCAAACGGTTCCGGCGCAGCGGCTGACGGATTTTTTGAAGGGAAAGACTTCCTCGGATTTACCGAAGACGTCCTATCAACCGGGCATTGTGCCTGTTGAGTTGGGCGACGTGTTGCCGCCGGTGGTGCATCGTTCGCTGCAGGCAGGATTCGCCCAGTTCGGGAACATGATGAAGGGTTTTGTAACGGCCGATGCGATCGTGCACGCGCCTGAATCACGTACCTCATCGCCGGTGCGCATACCGCGCGATCCGGAAACATTGCAGCACGTATCCATGGAAGGACTGTACCCCTGCGGCGAGGGAGCGGGCTATGCGGGAGGCATCGTGTCGGCGGCGATGGACGGGATGAGGTGTGCGGAACGGATCGGGTTTGAAGTTTGTGGTTCGCCAGCCCGTCAGTAGCGAAGCGAAGGCGGGGTGATGACAGGAACAATGCCGGAGGCATTGAACGTTTATAGATAAATGTGCATGACATGTGAGGTGCGACCCCATAGGGGTCGTACATTTCCGCGACGAAGACGGAACCATTGCAACCCAGCCGCGATTGAAGCGGTTACCCGCCGGGTTCATCGGCGGGCGACTCAGGCAGGCGAGGACTGCAACTACACACAACATCGCTTTTTGTTGACATAGCCAGGCGCGTAAAAGCGGAAAGCGCGACGGCAGTTGGAAAGAACGATCAACGCATCGCTTCAAAAAAAATCTTTCATCAGCAGTAAATAAAAAAAGCCACAGGAAATTCCCGTGGCTTTTTTTATGAATGAATGGTTGTTATTCCTTGAATACCTTGAAGGAGGATTTGTTGCCCTGGTCATCCATCACCTGGATGATGTACAGTCCGGGTTTTCCATCCAGGGTGAATTCGATGTCGGATGTTTTTGCATGGGTTTCTGATGCAACAACCTGGCCGAGCACATTGCGGATCGTCAGGGTCAGCCGGCCATACTTTTGTCCCAGCGTCAGTGTCACATTCCCTGTGGTGGGGTTCGGGAACAGTCGGAAATCCGAGCCAAACCATCCGGGTGTTCCTACGGTGTAGATGTTGTAACAACCCGAGGTGTCGGTGCAGCCGTTTGAGGTAACGATGACGGCATATGAGCCATTGACCGACGGGGTGAACGAGGCCGATGTGGCGCCGCCGACCGGTGTGTTGCCGTTGTTGCAATCGATCCACTGCCATGCGGTGGCGGTGGTGTCGTTGCTGGTGAGTGTGGGGTCGTTCGCCGTAACGGATGTATCCACCGTGTTGATGGTCAGGTTCAGGGTGATGATGCTGTCGCAGTTGGCTGCGTTCGGAATGGTATCTATATAGGTGCCGCTGGTGGTGAGCACTTGTCCGAGCCACATATAGCGATAGCAGGCCGTGTCCGTGACCGTGGCGGAAGTGGTGTTGTTGATGACCAGGTTGAGCGTCATCACACTGTCGCACCCTGCCACGTTGGTGATGGTATCCATGTAGGTGCCGCTGGTTGTATACGTGACTCCCTGCCATGCAAAGCTGTCGCACGCAGTTTCGTTGAACACCGCAGCCGTGCTTTTAAGAATTGTGAGTGTGATGGTGAGGATGCTGTCGCAGCCTGCCATGTTGGGAATGGTGTCCATGTATACCCCACTGGAAGTATACATTTCATCGCCGCTGGGAACCACGTAGCTGTCGCACGCGGTATCCGGGAAAGCGTATGTGGTGCTGTTGAGGATGGTGAGTGTGATGGTAAGGATGCTGTCGCAGCCTGCCATGTTCGGGATGGTATCCATGTATACCCCACTGGAAGTATACATTTCATCGCCGCTGGGAACCACGTAGCTGTCGCACGCGGTATCAGAGAAAGCGTACGTGGTGCTGTTAAGGATGGTGAGTGTGATGGTGAGGACGCTGTCGCAGCCTGCCATGTTCGGGATGGTATCCATGTATACGCCGCTGGAAGTGTACATTTCGTCACCACTGGGGACGGTGTAGCTGTCGCACGCGGTATCGGAGAAAGCGTATGTGGTGGTGTTGAGGATGGTGAGTGTGATGGTGAGGATGCTGTCGCAGCCTGCCATGTTGGGAATGGTATCCATATACACACCACTGGAAGTATAGGTCTCATTCCCGCTGGGAACGGTAAAGCTGTCGCAAGCGCTTTCCGCATAAGCCAGTGACGTGGCCATGCACGGTTTGAAGATGTATGCGGATCCGGCGGCGCTGGCGTAATTGGCGCCGTTTTCATCTTCGTCTTCATAATAGGCGCCGGAGATGATGTAGTCACCGGAGATGCCCACCCATGAGCCGAAGTTATCTGAGCTGTTGCGATCGGAAGCTACGATCTTGGAGACTTCATTCCATGTGCCGCCTGCGTCGCGTTCGAACACATATGCGGATCCGGCATTGTTGAGGGTGTTGGCACCGTTTGCATCTTCATCTTCCTGGTAGGCGCTGCTCACGATGTAGTTGCTGTCGATGGCCACGGCAATTCCGAAGAAGTCGGTGGGTCCGCGGTCGGAAGCTACTATTTTCTGCACTTCATTCCAGTTGCCCCCGCCATCGCGTTCCACGATGTAGGCCGAGCCGGCTGCCACCAGGGAATCCGCACCGTTCGCATCAAACGCCTGGGCGTAGGCGCCGATCACGGCATAGTTTCCTGAGATGGACACAACATATCCATAAGAGTCGCTTGCATGTCGATCGGACGCCACGAGTTTTTTTACCTCATTCCATGTGTTGCTTGTGTCGCGTTCGAAGATATAGGCAGAACCGGCGCTCAGGAGGGTGTTGCTGCCGGACGCATCTTCATCTTCCTGGTAGGCGCCTACGATGATGTGGTCGTCGGAGATGCCTACCGACCATCCAAAGAAATCGTTGACGGCGCGGTCGGATGCCACGATTTTCTGCACCTCGTTCCACACGCCGCTTCCGTCGCGTTCGAACACATAAGCGGAGCCGGCGAAGCTCAGGGTGTTTGCGCCGTTTTCATCTTCGTCTTCTGCATGGGTGGCTACGACGGCGTAGTTGCCTGAGATGGCCACTGCATGTCCGAAGAGATCGCTGGATGCGCGGTCAGATGAAACGAGTTTCTGGGCTTGCTGCCATACGCCGTTGCTGTCGCGCTCAAAGATATAGGCGGCGCCGGCGTTGCTGATGAAGTTGGCGTTGGCCGTGTCGTAGTCGTTCTGATAGGCGCCTACGATGGCATAATCTCCTGAGATGGCCACGGTATAGCCGAAGTAATCGGTTGCTCTTCTGTCGTCGGGAACGAGTTTTTGCGCTTGTCCCCAGTTGCCGTTGCTGCTGTCGCGTTCGTAGATGTAGGCGGATCCGGCGTCACCCAGGTAATTGGCGCCGGTGGTGTCATGGTCTTCCTGGTAGGCGCCTACGATGGCGTGGTTGCCGGAAATGGCCACTGAGACACCGAAGTAATCGGAAGCGGCGCGGTCGGATGCAACGATCTTATTAAGTTCTTTCCAGTTTTGTGCGGGGCTGATGCCTGGGGTGATGATGAGTCCGGTGAGGATCCATGTGCAAATCCTGTAAACAGGGCGTAACGGTGTGCTCATATAGCGGGATTAAGGGTTAATAATTCCAACACCATTGCGGGGAGACCGATTCACAAGCCGGGACGCACATATCAGTAACAGGCTCTTGACAGGCAACGGGTGTTGCCTTTTTCCGCTCGACGGGGGTTATACGGAAAGAGGGTGGAAGGGTTGCGGGGGGAGTTAGAAGTTAGAAGTTAGATGTTAGATGGGTGGTGGATCTGCGGTGTGAGAATTATAATGAAGGGCACGGATTGCAAATCCGCGCCAGCGTATGCGACAATGGGTTGGATGCAACTGACTTGGTATTCATGAGTATATTGGGGGCACGAATCCCCGCCCCGGGTCAAGTTACGACAATGTGTAAATGGAAAGGGGCGAATGAGGCGTTGGATCTTACGGGTGTAAGATTATGAAGGCGTTTAGTTGATTGTGAGGGAGTAATTTATTTGTATTCCGTGATGGGGTCTGATGTATATACGTGATGAAACACAAAGTGAAAAGAATCCTGTTGATGGTCATAGGGGGTGTTTGTTCCTTTGTGGCTGTCTACTATCTGTTCATGACCATCGAAGGAACGGTGGCTTTTGTTTGTAAGGATTTTGACTACCGGGAAAGGGGAATGCTCGGATTTCTTTTGGTTGTAGGCTACCTGATTGTTCTGATTTTTGGCGGTACGGCTTATCTGTGTTGGAAAAGCATACGCAAATAACCTCGATTGGAGTTGAACGGAGTTGGTGTTTGAAATGAATATTGACAAGATGTGTAGAATTGTAAGTTTCCTGCTCCTCCTCATAGCAGGCTGCCTTCCGCAAAATGTGCATGCCGGGGTATCTGACACGGATTTCACTGCTGTGCCGTTGCATTGTGTATGTGCATCTTCTCACCAGGAAAAGAAAGTGGGAATGAAGATAGTGGGAAGCAAAGTGGCAGACGGTTACCTGCAACATGTGCGCCTGGTTACAAACGTGTATGAATTGGATAAATGGTACCTGAGGGACAGTCGCCCGGTACAGATAAAAATAAAGATACCGGATCAAAACACGATGAAGCAGATCAATAGTACATCCACCCTTTCAAACAGCTATTACCTGAATATTCGCAGCAACAGGGGGATCGGCAAATGGTTCCGCAGCATTGACAGGTATGAAATATCTTCAACCCGGCGGGGCAGGGTAAGCATGCCACTTCAGTTGGATACTGCGAATCCGGGTATCGTCCGATTGTTACAGGATACCAGTTTCTACCGGGAGTACAGACAAAAAGTATCAGGTTCCCGCCACCTGAGATCCAGGTACTATGCAACGCCTGGCGATTATATCATGGAAATATATATCGATCGCAAATCGGGTTTGTTGCACTTCGTGCTCGACAATCAAACATGTGATCTGCATTCCAAGGATTATAATGTTGTATGGGAAAGGGGAAGCATTCATAGTTTGTAAAGCTGCGAGTGTGTCGGATGACGAAACGAGTGTTCAATAGAAACGCAGGCCGTTGCCTTTGGAAGTCTAATTTTACGCCGTAAGTCGTTTGAGCTTTTGTTTCCTGTCAGTAGAAATATTTGCCTTGTCAATGGCATTCTGCATCTTCTTTCGAACCTTATCAATATCGTGCCTGATCTGCAGGTTCATCCAGAACTCGGCATCAATGCCCAGGACGTTTTCAAGTCCTACCGCCAAAACCGGTGTGATGTTTCGGTGACCGTTAACCAGCAGGCTGATTTCTGACTTACTCATCTGCATCTCATCTGCCAATGCTTGCTGTGTCATTTTTCTCGCTGCCAATTCATCGGCAAGGATTTCACCGGGATGAATCAGATCGCCCGGTATCATTTCGTCAGCCGTCTTCTTTGCCTTACTCATAGTGTTTGGATATTTCATTCACCACCAGAATCTCAATTTCGTCTTTTTTTGTTTGTCTGAAAATCAGACGGTACTGGGTATTCAGCCGGATGGAGCATTGACCCTTTCGATCGCCCTTGAGAAATTCAAAGTTCAAACTCCTGAAATTTCTTAGATGCGTTATGTCGGTAATTGCCATCAGGATGTTTATCTTCTTCTTGTATTGCCTGATGATATGCTTGCCGAATTCAAGCTTACCCGTGATTTGGTTCAATGGGGTTGTATATAAATAAACCAGTTGATCCGTGCTGAATTCAACCCTCATAAGTAATACGTTCAAAGATAAGAAAAGTTTACACATTTGTAAACTTCATGAAAGGAGTGTCTGCTACTGAAAATATCTCGCTGGAAAGAATGATGTGTTCACGGTGCAAGTTATTGTAGTATGCCTAGTGAAAGGGGCAAAAGCCATGTCGTGTCTTACAGGTGTAAGAAGATGCGTGTGTTTGGTTGAATAGTGGGATCAGTGGTTAGGAAGTGCATTCAGGGGCGCGGATTGCAAATCCCCGCCAGCGTACGTCCGGCCTCAACCTGCGACTCCTCACTCGCCACCCGCGACTACTTCACAATCAACACCGCAACCCCCACCCTGTGCCGCACCGATTCTACCGTGGTGCCGAAGATGAGGTCCTTGAACCAGCTATGACCGTGGGCGCCCATCACCAGCAGGTTTACCTTCTGCTCATTCACGATCTCGGGAAGTTTACGCCGCGGATTTCCGAAACCCAGTTTGGTTTCCACGCGGTAGCCTTTTGCCGTTAAGGCGGAAGCATATTGGGTGAGGTTCTCTTTGTCGGCCCCCGTCTCAAAGTCGTTGATTTCTTTCCCGTACACCATGGCGCCTGCCGTTTCCACAATATGGATCAGCACATAGGTGGCCATGTTACCACCCTGTGCAATGGCATGTGCGATGGCTTTGCTGTCTGCATCGGAGAAGTCGATCGCGATGGCCACACGATGAAAGCCAGGCAGCTCTTCCTGGGAGAGTTTCTGTAGCCCTACGTGGGGAGGACGGATTGCGTGCTTGCGTTTGTTCAGCAGCGGCATGAGGGTGATGTACAGCAACACGCAAGCACACAGTGCCGCCACCGGCACGGCGGTGGTCCAGATGAGCGTGCTGTGCTGCGGGTAGGTGGTGAGCCATCCCGTGATCTCGTCGACCACGAGTTTTACGTTAAGCCCGATGATGACCAGCGCACATAACCACGAAAAGATTTTTGTCACACGCCCGATCGCGAACTCACCCATTTTCTTTTTGTCGCTCACGAAATGGATCAGTGGGATCACCGCGAAACCGAGCTGCAGGCTCAATAAAACCTGACTGAAGATGAGCATCTTTCCGGTTTCTTTTTCACCCATCAGCCAGATGACCAGTAGCGCGGGGATGATGGCCAGTGCCCGCGTGATCAGCCGCCTCAGCCAGGGCTGAATGCGCAGGTTTAGGTAACCTTCCATCACGATTTGTCCACTCAGGGTACCGGTGATGGTGGAGCTTTGTCCGGCTGCGATCAATGCCACGGCGAACAGGATCGGTGCCAGCTTTGTTCCAAGGATCGGTGCCAGGAACTGGTGGGCGTCCTGGATTTCGGATACGTCGTACATGCCGTTGCGGAAGAAGGTGGCCGCCGCCAGTACGAGGATGGCTGCATTTACAAAGAAGGCTAGGTTCAGCGCAATGGTGGAATCAAGAATGTTGAAGCGGAGCGCGCTCCGGATGCCCTCCCTGCTCTTGTCGATCTTGCGGCTTTGCACCAGCGCCGAATGCAGGTAGAGGTTATGCGGCATCACCGTGGCACCGATGATGCCGATGGCGATGTACAGGGCTTCGTTGTTCAGTGCGGAAGGGATCAATCCGCCCGCAATACCGCCCAGGTCCGGTTGTGCGAAGAACATCTCCATTAGGAAAGACAGTCCCACGATGGTCACCAGCGACAGGATGAAGGCTTCCATCTTGCGCATGCCCAGGTTCTGAAGTTGTAAGAGTATGAAGGTGTCCAGTACCGTCAGCGACACGCCTGCCAACAAGGGCAGATGAAACAGCAGTTGCAGTCCGATCGCCATGCCGAGCACTTCCGCCAGGTCGGTGGCGGCAATGGCGATCTCAGCCAGTATGTACAGGAAGCTGTTGATCCAGCCCGGGTAGGCCTCACGCGATGCCTGGGCCAGGTCGCGGTTGCGAACGATGCCGAGCCGTGCACTCAGGCTTTGCAGCAGCAACGCCATCAGGTTCGACATCAGCAGCACCCAAATAAGCTTGTACCCGAACTGGCTGCCGCCGGCAATGTCGGTGGCCCAGTTGCCCGGATCCATATACCCGACACTCACCAGGTAGGCGGGACCCAGGAAAGCAAGCAACCGTTTTCCGAGGGATTTTTTCCCCGTGGTTTCTACGGTGGCATAAACTTCGGATAGTGAGTGGCCGCTGGCGTGCTTTCGCGCGTCGGATGAGCTTGGTTGCTTCATAGTTACGTACACAAAAATAGTGTAATTCGGGGATTTGTTTTTCAGGTAGCCAGGATGTGGTCATAAAATGATCACAAAATTTTTTTTTAGCCGGGCCGAATTTGTTTGCGGCCTCCAAAGCATTGCGCTGCTTGAGTTCTGCTGATTGAAATACGTGTGAATACCCAAAACACCGTCCCAACAAAGATTTTGACATGTTGGAAAAAAATGATTTCCTTTCGGGACGTAACCATGATGATGTGCCGGTCTTTCGTCCGACCTGATGCTGTGGTTGCATGATTGCGAAGACCTTTGTAAGTCACAGCGAACATCAGGTTCCTGTCTTCCTTCCTTCCTCCGTTGGGTCCGGTGGCAATCCGATAGATTCTGAAATGTAATGTCGTGCGCACTTCAACCTGCGCGGGAATGGATTGTTTGTATGAAGATCGTTTCGTGGAACCTGAAGAACATTGGTCAGACCAAGCTCGGTAATAACTTTACCGCCACCATTGCCAACAAAGGACTCGGCAACAACGTAGGCGACTACATCAACCGTGTGGTGATGGGCAATGTGGCGTGGACCAACATCCTCACCGCCAACCCCGCTGATATTTTCATCGTCATCGAACTGAAAACGGGCGGCCACCAGAAGGGCAAGCCTGTGAGTGGTACGTGCATCCCCACCATTACCACCATCACCGCCAACATGAACAATTATGTGAACGGCACGGCGCTCGCAGCCAACTATACCTATAATTATGTAACACCCCAGGTGGTGGGCTACCACGAAGCTGTCGGTATCATCTTCAATACCCAGCGCCTGACATTCGCGGGCAACGGCGTGCTGCGCGACAACAACAACCTGTACATCAACCCGCGCACACCCTACGGCGCCACATTCACCATAAATGGTACCGCCAACCAAATCAATGTGGTGGGCATCCATGCACCTCCTCCCAGCGGCGGTGCCAACATCCGCTTTAAGCCGCCCATTGATTTTGCCAGGAAGGTGGCCACCGTTCCGCAGCTCGCCACACCCAACAGCATGGTGTCGGGCGATTACAACTGCGATCCGACTTCTACCTATACCAACGGATTCGGCAACCAGGTGGGATGGAATTTCGCCGGATACGGCACCCTGCTTGCACCCAACACCCTGTCGAGCGTGCGCAACAAAGTGGCCAACGGCAACCCGCCGCCCGCCAACTACCTGAGCGATGCGTACGACAACCTGCTGTTCAATTTTGCTGCGCCCATGGGCACCACGCAACTCGTTGCCGACGTGATCGCCAATGCCCGCGACATGACCCAAAACCCACCGACCGCCCTTTACCCCGGCAACCTGGTGGCCCTCGTGAACAACTACAACAAAGTGAGCGACCACCTTCCCGTGGTCATCGAATTCTGATGATATGGCTGCCTGGAAATTCACCGACGATTATCTGAAAACCTACCCCGCACTGGCGTCGTCCATCCTCGATGCGCTCGTGTTTTCCGACCATGCCTTGAACGGCAATGCCTTCACCGGTACACTCGACGTGAACGCATCAGGTGCGGCTCTCGGTACCCTGGGCCTGATTGTGAACATGACCGAGATCCATGTGGCGGGTACGGTAACCAATGCCGATAATACCCTCACCGTTTCGTTCCAGTCGACCGACGCGGATGCCTTCCGCACAGGTGTGGCCAATGCCATACCGATCATCGGAGGTGAGATCACCAAGGCCGCATCCATGGGCATCGACAACATCACCAAAACAACCGATACCGCGGATGACGGTCCGACCAAAGATCAGTTCGACCTGAACGTGGAACTGGCCGTGGGTTCTTCCACCGTAACCATTGTTTCCCAGGTGCCGATGAACGGCGGACTCTTCAGCCTGGAAGGCACCTTTGAGAATGTGGGCATCGGCCTTGACGATCTGAATTTCCTGATGGGTAGCCTCGCATCCGGTAACGCCTGGTTTCCGACCGAACAACTGGGTCCGTATATGAAAGGACAAACATCCTTCGGTCTCCTCAGCATGGGCATCACCGCCTTCGTGCGACTCGAACCTTCTTTTTCACTTGCCATCAGTAGCATCTCGGTGTCGGTGGGTATTTCCAAGCTACCGCTCATGGGGCAGTCGCTGTACCTGGATCCGCTGGCCGTTTGGGTAACGGTGGTGGATCCGATGGGAAAGGCAGCTGCTTCGTGGGGCTTACAGGGTTCCGTGAAACTGCTCAACTATGCGAACCAGGGGGTGAGCGGACTCACCAACCCGGATTTCGTTTTCGACTTTGCCATGACGTTTCCCAATCCGCCCACATACCCGAACTTCCTGCTGAACGGCACCCTGGAGAACCCCGCTTCCAAGTCGGTGAATGTGATGCTGCAGGACCTGCTGGGTTCATCAACCGATGTCGGGCTCTCCACCGACCTCACCGTGAATTCCTTTGAGTTTGATACCTCGGCGGATGTGACCACAGGCACCATCAGCGAGTTCAGTACATCCATCGCCATGTCGGGCGGGTTCGGATTGCTGAAAGATTTCGACCTCGAAGAAGTGGCCATTTCCGTTTCCTATTCATCCTGATGCAGCACGATCCATGAGCACAACACAGTTTTCATTTCAGGCGAAGGTGAGGGTGGGAGAGCAGATCGTTCCGATCAAATCGGAGCTTGTGCTGGGCGATAGCCAATCGCAGGACGGCGTGGAAAACGGCTTCCTGTTTATGCTCGACCTGCAGCCCGGCGATGATCCCGTGACCGTGAACCTGGGTGACATCATCCGCTTCGTGGAAGAGAAATTAGGTGTAGGGGAGGGCGCACTTTCCAAGAACGGCGGCCTCGCAACACTAACCGATGAGTTCGGGAATGAAGTGGCAAGCCCTACTACCTTCAACAGTTCCAACGATACATTGGTGAACATCCGCGAGTTCACGGTGAACTCCACCACCAGCAAGTTCCTCTTCTCAATCAACATCGATATCGAAGGCAGCGATCCCAGCAAGGGCCTGATCGCCTTGCCCGGTGAACTGGCGAATTGGGTGAAGATCAAATCGGTCTCCATCGCCTTCAAAACACAAACAGACAAAACCACCAATACGTGATCCATGCCCACAGAAGTTGACCTGAAGTTAGGACTGAACCTGGAGATAGGTTCCGTGCCGGTAGCCCTGGATGTGGAGATCGACAGCCAGTCGGCACAAACCACATACACCTTCGATGGATGCGTGCAGAACGCCGTAATCCCGCTGGGTGAGTTCATCGGTTATGTCGGTCAGCAATTCGGTGTGGATGTGCAATTACCGCCCGAACTCAACCTCCATGCAGAGATTGACTACCTCGTCGGTCAGGTCATCTACACCAAGCCTACCACCGGCAACCCCACCACCGAACTGGGTGCTGCCGGCAAGTTCGAACTGTCGGTATATGATGATACCTACAGTTTTACTTTTTACGCGGATACCGTCATCAGCAGTCCGGCACCCGCCACCGGCAACCCCTATGTGATCGGTGCGTCCATCGACCTCGATCTCGATTTCGCCAAACTTCCTCTCGTGGGCGTGATCCCAGGCTTCAATGATCTTACGCTCACCAACGTGGGCTTCTCGTATACCAAGGAAGCGGCCGGCGCGGATAAGCCGGTGGAGTTTCACATTCCGCAGGTGAGTACATCCGACAACCCGTTGTATACACGGCAGGATCCTTCTGCACCCAACAAGACGAATTACAGCATCGACAGCAAGGGCAACAAGCAAACCTTCAACCTGACCAAGGGAGGTTTTGCCCTCACGGCTGGTTTCACCAAGAAGAGCACCGGTGAAGCGCTCAACAACTTTGCGTTGCCAATGGCGTTACCGCCAACAACCCCACCACCAGTGAACCCGCCACCGGCGCCATTCTATAACGGGAATACAAGTCCGCCCGGTGGTTCGGTTCACTGGATCAACATCAACAAAACCTTCGGACCGGTTGACCTGAAGAAGATCGGACTCAACTATAGTCAGGGCGAGGCCACGTTCGGATTCTCAGCCGGTTTTGCGCTGGGTGGTTTCTCGCTCGGTGTAGAGGGCATGACCATTACATTTCCACTGCCGCTTCCCGGGATGCCGGCCGGTAACACCGTCAGCTTTGACATCCAGGGTTTGTCCATGGACATCAAAGAGGGTAACCTGGAAATCGGCGGGGCGTTCCTGAAAGTGGAAGAGGATGGCGTGAGCAGCTACTACGGTGAAGCGGTGCTGCAGGTCGCCACGTTCGGCTTCAAGGCGCTGGGCGGATACACGCCCGCACATGATGCTCCCGACCCGAACCACCAGGGCAAGACCCTGCACATCCCGCCGTCTTTTTTCCTGTATGCCAACATCAACGTGCCCCTCGGTGGTCCGCCGTATTTGTTTGTAAACGGATTGGCGGGTGGCTTCGGCATCAACAACGAACTGGTGTTACCTACACTGGAGCAGCTGCCCACTTATATCCTGCTTCCGCACAATGCACCGGCTGAGTCGGGATCGGCCCAGTCAACCGTGACATCCGTGTTGCCGCAACTGCAGAAGTACTTCCTGGATATGCCCGGAGAATACTGGCTGGCAGCCGGCGTTCAAGTGTCGTCATTCGAGATGATCAATGTGTTCGCATTGGTGACGGTTTCCTTCGGGGTGGATTTTCAGATCGCGTTGCTGGGCAATGCATCCATGAGTTTCCCGACGGGTGATCCGGCCCCCATTGCATATGTGGAGATTGATGTGATGGCTTCGTACAGTCAGTCCAGCGGCCTGCTCGCTGTGGCCGGAGTGCTCTCACCTGCATCCTATATCTTCGGTCCGTTCTGTCAGCTGACCGGTGGTTTTGCCTTCTATATCTGGTTCGGTGGTCCGCACCAAGACGACTTCGTGGTCACGCTGGGCGGATACCATCCGGCTTTTAAAAAACCCGACTATTATCCTACCGTTCCCCGGCTGGGCATCAACTTCAGCCTCGGTCCGATTCATGTGACCGGTGGGTCTTATTTTGCGCTTACCCCGGCCATGTTCATGGCGGGTGGTTCAATGTCGGCCACGTGGAGTATCCCGGCCATCAAGGCCTGGTTCACCATGGGGGTCGACTTCCTGATCGCATGGGCGCCCTTCCACTACGAAGCCGATATCTATGCCAGCATCGGCGTGTCGGCAGACCTGGGGCTGTTCACCATCAACCTGCACATTGGTGCGGACGTGTATTTGTGGGGACCTGCATTCGGAGGCAGGGCCGATGTGGATCTGGATGTGATCTCATTCACCATCCACTTCGGTGCGGAAGCATCCACACCGCCTCCGATCGGATGGCAGGATTTCAGAACAAGTTTTTTACCGGCAGATACCGGCAGCAGCCAATCCACCAACCGCAGCCGGCGCATGCTGGCTGCCGCTGCTGCCGCTTCACCTGCGGAAACGAACATTGTGAAAGCTTCCGTGCCCAGCGGTTTGCTGGGTAGCGGCGTGGAAGGTTTTAATTGGATTGTGGATCCGGATCAGTTTGTGATTGTAGTGAACAGCACCATTCCCGTGAATCAACCGAAATGGGTCAACAGCGAAGGACAAACAGTGGATGTTTCCGACGACGTATCGGCTTACAATGCAACTCCGGTGGATGTGGAGAACGGCCCTTACCTGAAGCTCGGAACGAAGCAAGCCACCTACAGCGCAACCCAGGTTTGGAATCCTGACCTGAGCATCCGTCCGATGAAGCAGGACAATGTGCAGTCGGTGCTTACGCTGCAGGTCAGCAAACGCGCAGCCAGTGATCCGCCGGGAACATACAGTCAACCCATCAATACACTCAGCATACAGCCGCAAACGGCTTCGTCGAATGCAGCCATGTGGCTGAAAAACCCCGACAAGCCATCACCGAACGATCCGGCGTTGGTACCATTCAGTCTTACCGGTTTTCAACTCAGTCCCATTCCACGCAACCCCAGCAGCGTGAACAATGTGCCCCTGATCCAATTGCTCTTTCAGAAAGGAAACGAGGCATATTACAGCTTCGGCAGCGCTGCCGTGGACACCCGATACCAGGTAACGGCCACCTTGCCGACGCCGGATCAACTTACCATCAAGGTGAGCGGTCAGGCGGCAGAAACACTTGAAAATGATAACTACATCCTGTCTTCCCTTGAAGATAAATGGGTGGTGTCGCAACGTGCCGCCATCCTGGATGATCTGAATACAAACGGATTCACAACCTATACACCGCAGGATGTCAACCTATCGATCCTCGCCACACAAACGGCGCTTACCGATTGGCCTCAGGTTCTTCTACTGGGTGATGACCTGGCTGCCTAGGTTGTTTGGAAAGCAGAAAGCGGATATTGAAGATATGACAGATACAAACAACAACGGCGGTAGTGGCATCCTGAACGAACAGGTTACCTACATCCAGCATGACATTCCCGGACTGGAAGACGGCGAGTACAAGCTGTCACTGACGCAGGAAGTGAATGACAGCGGAGGCACTGCCATCAGTGGCGCCATCACCAATGAATATACGCTCGCCGTACTGGGCGACAGGTTCAGGTTGAAGAACCCCGGTGATGTGTTGTATTCGGTGTTTCCGGACGACAATGCATCGGGCATGTTCAGCACCGTGTTGCCACATGTGGTCTTTACCAAATCCACTTTTCCCTGGGCGCGTTACCCTACATTGGAAACGCCTTACAGTCCACCCCAACCCGGGCAGGATACCGATGCCGACGTACCCACGTGGATCACCGTGCTGCTGCTGGATGATGATGATGTGGCCGCACATCCCACCCTGCAACTACCGGCCGCAAGCGCCACCATGGGCGACCTCTTTCCGACGTCGCTGTATCCGCAAAGCACGTTGGGCGATAACTATTCGTATTTCTATCAGGCCACACAAACCGATGAACTGGATCCCGGCGATGCGATGAGCGATACCATCCAGGTGCTCGACATCCCGCTGACCCTGTTCTGGCAGATTGCACCGACCATCGATGACCTTAAGCTGATGGCACATGTGCGCAACGTGAGCCTCATCAACAAAGCCACCATGCCGGGCATCTCGGATGTGGGTGAACCCACCGGCACTTTCTCGGTGGTGTTCGGAAACCGCCTGCCCAATACGGCGAAGAAAACCTATGCCTACCTGGTGTCGCTGGAAGAGTTGCAGGATTTCATTCCCACCGATGAGAACGGAGGTGCGCCCTCAGGCACAAAACTTGACCCTTCCAAAAACCTGCGCCTCGCGGTGCTGAAAACCTGGACGTTTTATTCCACCGGCGAGAACGCCATGTTCGTGGATCGCATCCAGGCGCTGAACGGTGCGCCGGCAGCAGGAACCGAAGCCGCCCAGGTGAACCTGCGACTGGATTACAACGGCAGCAACCCTGTGGTGAAAGGCGCCCTGGAGATGGGCTATGTACCGCTGAACCACGATGTGCGCACGGGAGAAAAAACGGTGTCGTGGTACCGCGGACCCCTGGTGCCATATAGGGTGGATAAGGCGCGTGTGAAACTGCCTGTGGCATCGCCCGACCAGGCCATGATCTTTGACCCCACGACAGGGATGCTGGATGAAAGCTATTGCGCAGCATGGACCCTGGGTCGCCTGATGGCGCTGCAGGACCAGGCGTTCTCCGTTTCGCTTTACAATTGGAAGAAAGGACTCTCACAGGCCGTTGTCAACGAAGCCGAAAACGAACTGCTGTCCGAAGCTTTTGTAAATGTGCTGCAACCGGCGCCCCCCACTGGCGCTGCTACTGCCCGGGTAGCCGCAGCTCCCCAGGCAAAGGCTTCCGGACAGCTACTTCATCAGCTCATCTTTTCACTGAAAAAACCTTCACAATCATGAGCACACCGCTGGGACGAACTTCGTTGGCGAGAAACCGCATCCGTGACGGATTGGTGGCTACGTTTCATAACGATCGCGCCATGGCCACCGTGGCCGACCAGGTGTCGGTGCCTGATCAGATCAGCGATTGGATGGGCCGCCTGAAACTGCTGTACGGTGTGCCCATCAACTACCTCGTGCCCGATGAAGGCATGTTGCCCCCTGAATCCATCCGCTTTTTTTATGTGGACATGAATTGGGTGGATGCAATGATGGACGGCGCCTTCAGCATCGGTCGCAACCTGACCACCGACCAGGCCCAACCACCGGTGTCGGTGCAACTGGACCGGGCTTCGGCACCCAGACTCACCCGCGAGGCGAATGCAAAATCCGCATCGGTGCGCACCAACTACCTGGGAGTCGACGGCATTGATGTGTCGTTCCAAACCGTGTCGGGTTTCATCCTGCGTTCATCTCTGGTGCCTGCTTACCCGGGACTGGGCGTGAACCCCTGGCAGGAGGGCCATACCCCGGAAGATCCGGAACCGAAGCTGCTGAATATCCTGCGCATGGAGCAACTCGGGCAACAGGCCGATACCCTGGTGTGTCTGGTGGAGGGGGACATCTTCAGGGTGGACATCCATGAAGCGCCTGAAGCCTTGCACTTCGGCATCGATACGTTCGATGAAAAGGGTGCCACGAAAAAGATCAACCAGTTCACGGAAACCGACGGACAGGTAACCATCACCCAAAACCTGGTGACCCTGGACTTAACGAAAGAACAGTGCTTCCGGCCCGATGCGCCGCGCACCATCAAAATGCAAACCCTTGCCAACCTGATCGCCGCTTCCCAGTCACCACCGATCCCATCCGTTGATTCAGCCGTGATGGGATTTGAAATGACCGAAGGCGTAGGCATGGTGAGTTTTAATTTAAAGTCGTGATGTCAATGAATGCCATCATACCAATAAACATCGCAGCACTGAGGGTCAGTGAGAACGATAATACAAATGTCGTTGTGGATTTCAAGGGGCGCGTGGCGAACTTCAACTCCATCCCCTTTCAGTCAACCGATATGCGTGCCAGCACCGGTGATACCGTTGTGCAGCCGCTGGACAGTAAGTCATCGCCCCTGAATCCGCTCGGCACCGGCATCCATGTGCATTGGGAATTGCCCGACTATTTTCGCAGAGGTGTGCAACCCATAGGTGGTGCGGATGTGATCTTTCCTCAGGTGCCCAACCGGTGGTTGGTGATCCGCTACCTCAGCATGTACGATGCAACCAGCCAATCCTGGCAGGATGCCACTTCGCATGCATGGGTGGTGGAGAGCGACTACATTTCTCCCGCACTGATTGCCGATGCCGATGGTGCTTTGCGTCCTGCTGTTCCGGTGCCTCTGTCCGTTCAAAACAACGGACAGCAGCAGCCGTTCGCCTACATGGGGCGCGTGGTGGATGCCGATACATGGGATCCGGCGGGGGAAGACACATCCCATTACCTGCCTGCTTTCAACGGTGACGACGGCAAGTCACTTTACCTGACCTCCATCGGGTTTCTCGGTCCAGGTTTTTCTTCCTACTACCCGGATTGCTGCAGCGTGTTCGGTTTCTGGGACCGCTTCACGGATGAGCCGGAACTGTTCCAGGCCATCACCACCAACCAACCTGTGCAATTCAAGGCTTCCTACCAGGTGGTGGGATGGATCAACACCAACGCGAACGATCCGCTCGACGGGTTGGACGGCAAAGTCAAGGAGGAATACGACAACTATGTAGCACAATGCAAACAGGCCGGAACACCCGTGAAGGAAACCCCAGCTACCGTGTTCGCCAACCTGATGCAGCAAAACAACCACTGGCTGTTCCGCACGGAAGACATCACCTATACGCTCAACACGGATGATACCCTGCAATCGGTGGATCTGCCCCTGAAAACCATCTGCAACGGTGTGTTGCAGGAGGTGGTGTGGAACATGCTGAACAGTCCGTCCACATCCTACTTCCTTAACAACCCCGACAACCAAACAAGCCCCGGCGTATGGACAGATACAGTGGAACTGGCTGTGGGCAACACGCCGTCCGAGGCCCTCTCGGCCCTGCTGAAAAAAGACATGGGGAATACAGATGACGACCCGGACCTGCTGAAGAATTACGAATACCTGCTGGACGCCCTGCAATTGGGATTGCTCAACAACCTCGAGAACGAAACCAACAAAATCATCCTCCTGGAAGAGTCATTGCACTCAAACGGTTTTGCCAAGGTGCAGGGTGGATTGCTCTGGATCGTACAGCCTAAACAGGAAGACCCCGACCAGCCGCATGATGCAGACCAGGAGATCACGCTGCCCCTGGCACTTGCTGAACAACTGCACGTGCTCAACCAGGCCCAGAAAAATTACGACACGGCACGTGATGCTTTGAAGACCCAACGGAAACAATTGTTCATGGATTGGTTCCGCTATGTGAACATGGAAGCAGGTGGCATCACCGATCCGAATGTGAGCATCAACCAGCTGATCAATTTCCTCACCAATTCCGGTGGCAGCGAACTCACCACCGTGGTGGCTGCAGGCGATAGTGCTGGCGTGTTGTACTATGAACAAAGTGAAGATTCGGGTGAGATCATCGGCCTGAAACAACCGGATATAGAAACGTCGCTCGCCTTTGATGTGTGGAACAAGTTCAATGATTTTCAGCAGGCGATGAGTCAATACCCGCAGTGGCAGGTGATAGGGGTGCCGGCGCCTTCTTTCTGGTCGCCCACCGAACCCACCGTGCTGATGCAGGGCAACCGCATCGAACCGGTGCGCCGCAACGGCAGCGCCAAAGACATTGTCGTGCGGCTTACAGGTGAGCTGCTCACCCAGCTGCAGGTGGTTTCTGCCGGAAGTACATTCACACTGAACATATCCTCGATCCAGGGGCAGCCCGCTTTTCCGAAAGCTCCTTACCAGGCCGACCTGACCGACCTCATCGGCGAAGGCTACATCACCATCCCCAGCCTGGCGTCAATAACCGCGGCTGCATTGAAAGCCGAAGGAGGCAATGGCAATCCGGCCGACGCAAACCTGCCGGGCGTGATCACATCCCTGCAACTGGCGGAAGGTGGTTTGAGCCCACTTGAGGGCAAGCCCGACACCGGTTTGTATGCCCTCATCCGTCAGTCGGACTATGTGGCAAAAGCCAATGAACAGATCAGCATTCAACAGCCCCTTGCGCTCACCTTCACGTTCACCAATGAAGCCGGAAACGGATGGGCACCCGATGCGGTGGCATGGAACGCACAGCAACAATACCCCGAGTTCGACAACGACAGATACGATCCGTTCCTGCCCGTGAGCATGGTGTGGAAACTGGCATACGATCCGCTGAAGCAGTCGGATGGCAGCGGCTATTCCGCCACCAACCTGACCGACTTCTTCGAGATGGATCCCGATGCCATCGACTATGTATACAGGATGAACGGCACCACACCGGTCGACTTCACCGTGGGCCAGCAGTTGCCGTACGACAACTCCGTGGTGTTGTCGAAACGCCCCACATTCAACCTTACCACGCAGATCGACAACTACGCGCAGAACTATCCGACCGACCCTGCCGATCCTACGTTGTCGCAGATATCCGACTACTACAAATCGCTGCACATCATGTCGCAGGCGATGAGCGGTTTTACCGCTGAACAGATCCTGCGCACCTACATCGCCCGCATCAAAGTGGAAGACCTGACCCGCGGTCCGCGCGATGCGGTGACCACGCAGATCAATGCCGCCGCCACTGCATCTGATGAAGACGACTGGTACGACTACAGCTTCAATGCAGATGCGCCGGTTTCAGCCGGACTGCTCGCCATTCATAATTTCGGTCCGATGCGTGCCGGCTTCATGGAGATCCAGTCGCTGGAGATTGTGGATGTGTTCGGACAACGGATGGACCTGCAAACGGCTGCTCAAAACCCCGACGGTTCGCTACAGGTAACACCCGCCATGACGCTGGCACCGTTGACGGCTGATACGGAACATGCAAATACCATCTACCTGCCGCCACGCATCAACTGGCCCACCCGGTTGTGGTACCGATGGCTGAGCGCTGCGCACGACACAAGCGTGCCCGGTTTTGACAATGATTTTGTGGAGATGAACACACATCCCGCCACGTCTCCCGTGTTCGGATGGATCATCCCCAACCACCTCGACAACACCTTGTTTTTTTATGATGCGCCGGGAACGCCCATCGGATCATTCGGCATCGAACATGATACGCTGATATATCGCACGCGTGCCGGAAACCTGGCAAACCCGTCGAGCGATCTGTCCCTCGACATAGGTCCGAAAGGATCGCCGACCGTGAATCCCCATCTCGCTACCTTCATGTGGTATGTGGATGGACAGGATGCGAATTTCCTGGCCGACTTCATGAATGCCATCCAGCAATCCGACCGCTTCATTGACCCGACCAATTCTGCACAGGATGCATCGCTGGCCGTATTGCTCGGCAGACCGTTGGCGTTGACAAGGGCTGTGCTCGGACTGGAAACGCAGGGCGGACTTCTTCCCATCAGCCAGGCATCCACCGAAGCCACCGATCCCTGGCCACAGGACATTAACAACAACCGGTACACCTATACCGATCGGATTCCGTATAGCAGTGCCAACATGGGCAACGTGCAGTTCCCGGTGCGCATGGGCGACCTCGCCAACCTGGACGATGGCCTCGTGGCCTACCTGATCGAAGCAACCGGGGAGGATCCGTATTCAACCGTATATGCCCCGGCGGCACCGGCGGGCGGACAACACCATGTGACCGCTCCCGATGCAGATACCCTTCAGCTGGTGCTGAACGGTGCATCCATCACCCTTACCATGCTGGTGGATCCGAGAGCTGCAGTGCATGCCACAACCGGCGTGCTGCCCGTTCAGGAGCTGGGCATTCCACCTGATCAATACTCCGAGATCCTTCGCAACCTGCAGATCACATTTGCCACCACGCCGGTGCTGAATGAACGCCAGCAACTGGTGGTGCCTTTGCCGCAGGAATCCGGTTACGTATGGTCGTGGGTGAACCCGGGTGCGGAAGGTGAAGTGCCCCTGAAACCCAACGAATCGAACGATGATGCGGTGTGGGATTTCACTCCGCAAACCTTGCGGGAAGGATGGCTCAAATTGTCGCAGAACCCGAACCAGGACCAGATATCATGAACCCAATTGAGACCGAACGATGAACTTTCTCATGGCCAATAACGGCATCCAGCTTTCTGTGTTGAACACCGCCAACCAACAACCGGTGGTGTATGTAGGCGTGTCTGCCACCCTTGCTTTCCAGTTAACCAACAACACCGGCAGCGACATCAAAATGGTGGCGGGCGGATCCGCATCCAGCTTCGAGATTTTCATGCCGTTGTTTTACCAGCTCAGTGACCTCCAGAAGATGAACATTCAATTGAACGATTGGTCGTTTGCAGTAAACACAACCGACGTGTCATTGGCGCTCACCTGGCAGGGAACCGGTTCGGCGGTATGGGCGGATGGACAAAGCTTGTCGTTCCAGGTGCAGACCGCGGAAAGTTCCGCATCCCCCACGGCTGATTCAGTGACCGTGTTGCTGAACAATTTCCAGGGCAGCCTGCCACCATCGGTACAGGCGCCGCTGGCATTGAACAAGAATCCGCAACCGGGTAACGCCAAGCTCACCGACGTACTCCAGGTGTCGCTCGACAGCCAGGGAAACGTGATCGTTTCGCCGGCAGGAGACCCGCTGCAGAACACCATCTTCCTCAACCTGAAAAACATATCGCAGCAACCCATTTACCAGGGTGGGAACATGTGGACGGGAAATCCGGTTGTGAATGTGACGTTCGTTTACGGAAGCACCAGTGGATCGCTGGCGCCGGACAATGACAAGAGTGCGCCGGTACAAGGATCCGCATGGAACATCCGCGGAGGTGTGGCCATTTCGCAGAACAATGCATGGACGGTAACCAACCCCGGTGCCAGTTCACCGAATCCGCATCCGCTGTGGACGCTTCAACCCGCCAACACCAACAAGCAGATCATCGGCACGGGTGACGATGCCAACATCACGTTCTCATTTTCCGATATCATTTCTTTCACACCTCCGGGCCACACCCAGATGATGGTGCAGTTCTCCGGTTTCATGAAAGACGAGACCACGGCCTATGATGACATGGTGTTCGTACTCGACATCGTGAAACAGCAGGCGCCGCCCACACGCGGGTTGCTCAATTTCTTCAGTCCGACACCCATCTTCCAGGTGACACAACCCACCGCCGACATCCAGATTCCGTTGCGATGGACCATGTTCGACGTGGCATCCGTTACGCTGATCACCGCATTGCCCGGGGTAGAACCGGTTGTTTACCCGTACCCCAATCCGGCTCCCATCGCCTACGATCAGCAGGAGGCCACCCTGCCCGGAACGGTGCAAAGCACGGCGGTCACTTTCACCCTGCAAGCATATGACGGAAACGGAGGATACCTGAACAGCCTTCAGTTCACCGCATTCCTGCAAGCCAACATGTTTGTAGACACCCGCGATGGCAAAGTGTATCCGGTGGTGCAGGTGAACAACAAGATATGGATGGCCGCCAACCTCGACTATGATGCGCCGACCGGCTCCGGCTTTTACAACGGAAGCAGCAAATACGAAACACCGTACGGCCGGTTGTATACCTGGGAAGGATCACAATATAAAATACCGGCTCCCTGGAGGCTGCCCTCGCAGGAAGACTGGAACGACCTATTCTCGGCATTTGCTTCACCCGCTGCGGCATATGCCGCACTGATCACAGGTGGAAGCAATGGTTTTGCCGCACAGCTCGGCGGTGCGATTGATAACCGCGGCAACTCATCGCAACTCGGCACCTACGGCATGTACTGGAGCTCCACGCCACAGGGCGGGTCCAATGCCATTTACGCCGGATTCAGCGGCAACTCACAAACCGTGAATGCCGTGGCCAACAACCCTACGAACTACATGTTATCCATTCGATATGTACGAGACGTCAGCTGAACATACCATACAGGTGCATCCTGTTCTGACGGATGCGTCAAAGGAGGCATTCCTGCAACGCGCCCGCCTGCTCGGACACGATGAAGGCGCTTTGCTGCGCGGCCGGGAAGAGGTGTCTTACTTTCTCCTCAACACCCTGGAAGACATCCGCAACACGTTGTCGGTGGCCACACCCGAACAGCGGAAACTGCGACAGAAGACATTCTTTAATCCGCCCATTGAGGCCCGTGCCCGTTTGGGGCAGGGCCTGCACGACAGGGGTGAGTCACATACATTCGCGGACGGCCATGTGCCTGCCGGAGATCAGCATGGGATCGACAACCACCTGCCTTTGCATGTCAAGGCCATCAGCGTATTGCATAAGGTGGTGCCAGCGGGTGAAGTGTGGGATGTAAGCGTGCGCGGCGAAGTATGGGGGCTCGACAACCTGGAAGAACTTTACACCACCGTGAATGTGGGTACACTTGTGCTGGAACCGGGTGCCTCTGTGGTGGTGAGAGGAAACGTCTTTTCGCTGGTGTGTCAGCAAATCATTTGTTCATCACTCACCGACGAATGCGACTACCACATCGGCATATTGCCCACGCCTTTCTCGGTGGACTTCCGCCGTGGTCCGATCGATGGTCCGGCGGGCGCTTCCGGAAAGCACGGTGCGCACGGTGGCGATGGCGAACAGGCGTTGGTGGAAAACAACTTGCTTGGGCTCGCGTTGCAGCAGCCCATTGAACCGGAAGAGATGTGCGGAGTAGATGGTGAGAACGGTGAAGACGGACTTCCCGGTGTGGCCGGTCGCAACGGCGGTATGTGCAAGCTGGCTGAGATCACACTGCGGAATGTGGTGGATAATGTGGCCGTATTTGTGCAGGCCGGAAAAGGCGGCAATGGAGGGAATGGAGGCCGTGGCGGTGACGGTGGACATGGAGGGGATGGGCGCGACGGCTATCAGTTGATCACCGGTTTGTTGCCGGGTGGTGATGGAGGAAACGGTGGTGATGGCGGCAACGGTGGTGATGGCGGACATGCAGGACATGGCGGCGTGGCATCCAATGTATATATCAATGTACCGGAGGAGCAGAAGCTACGGGTATGTTGCACGGTACTTCCGTCGGAAGGCGGTGCAGGTGGCAAGGGAGGAAAATGTGGTGTTGGTGGCGGAGGCGGTATGGCCGGACAGGGGCCTCAGCCGGGACGGGCAGGTGAGGATGGACAAGCCGGGAAACATGGCAAAAAAGGAAAGGCAGGAAGATCACGGCCGGCGCCGTGGGTCTTCATCAACGAGCAACCGATCACTCAATCAATAAACATGTTTTAAACCAAAACCATCATGTCACAAACACAAAAAAAGTCGAAAGCCTCCTCCGAAGCAGCTTCCGAAGCCGTGGCACAGCCCGTCAACGGAAACAAAACCGGGAAGGCCTCTTTTCTTGAGAGGGCTTCCAAACTAGGACATTCTGTGGATGCGCTCAAGGCAGGGCATGCGATAGAATCCAAGATAACAGTATCCAATATTGATGCGTTGCGCAACCTGCTGGATGACGGCGCACCGGCGGAAGCACGTGCCGCCAACGAGCGTCGCCTGTTCGGCAGCATTCCCGTAACGCCTCCTGAAAAGGATGAAAGTTTGCATGGCGTGCTGCGTCGTGTGAACGCATTTGTATTCGGCAACGACCTGTTGTCGGATGCAGACCGTTCACGCATCTCTTCTGCGTTTCCCATGCAGGTGAATGCCGTATCGGCGCCCGATGTTACCTACAACGGAGCAAACGATCTGGGTACGTCGCAACCGCTGACGATTCTGAACTACGGCACGGTGACTTTCAACGATCAGGCCTATGTGACCATCCAGAACACACCGTTGCAGTTCACATGTGATACCCTCGTTCGCAATGGCAATGCGCCGGCGGGCTTTGGTGATTTCAATATCCTGGGTGCACCGGGTGCAACGGGTGCTGCAGGTCCGACAGGTGGTACCGGCAGCGCCGGAAGTCCGGGTTCCAATGGTGATTGCTCAAGCGCGGGCATCGCAGGAAAATCGGGTACGAACGGTGATCCGGGTCAGCCGGGTGGTACCGGAGTGGTGGGTAGTGTTGGCGGAGCTGGTAAGCCCAGTCTGTCTGCCGAAGTGACGATTACAACAGCCCTGCAGCTGCAGAACGGCGCCAATGGGTTGATGATCCAGACCATGTCCGGACAAGGTGGCGTAGGCGGTAAAGGTGGACAAGGTGGACAAGGCGGAGCAGGTGGCAAAGGCGGAGATGGTGCCACATGCGGTTGCACTGGCTCAGGTGCCGGTAGCGGTGGCAGCGGTGGAAGAGGTGGTGACGGAGGTATCGGCGGACAAGGCGGTAGCGCTGTTGATGCTGCCGGTAACATCACGGTATCTGTTCCGGCGTCGATGGTGGCTAAGGTAATTACCACCAAGCTCACTGCTACGCCGGGCGCCGGTGGTGCCGGTGGCGACGGAGGTTCGGGTGGTGCCGGCGGTGCCAAAGGATCCGGTGGTAAGCACAACGGCGACGGCAACTCGGGCAGCACAGGCGGAACCGGTTCTCCGGGTGCGCAAGGTCCGAGCGGCGTAAATACAGGAAAACCTGCCGACATCGTGGTTCAACCTTACTAGGTGTTGTGTAGCATTCGAATGTTTTAGTTCGAAAGAAGGAGTGAAAAAGGGCCTGCGCAAGCGGGTCCTTTTTTAATTAAGGATTAGGAATTAGGAATTAGGGGCGATCACGTGAACTGGGCTGTGCGTCGTTGGAGGGATTGTGGTTTTTAGTTTGCTTGCCCGTCCGTAGCCTTGGCGGAGGCGGGTAGTTGGGCGTTCATCGGGGGTTCTTAGATAGGATTGTCAAATGCATCAAGTCACGCGAATGATGAAGGTTGCTGTATTGCCATTCGCTCCATAGGAGCGACACATGGGTGGAAATGATATGGATTGGATGATGCCAGCGTGCCGTAGGTACGCAACGAGAAAAGAGGTTGGGCACGGGGTGTACGAATCCCCTCCCCGGTTCAAGTTAGTGAATGAGGAAACATGGAATGAACCTATCCGATGTTCCTTCTTTCATGTGCAAGATGTTGATTGGAATTCGAAAGCAGATGAAACACCTTGGATGAGGCATGTGGCATTTTCAAATGATCACATCTTCACATCATTCCGACTTCTTCCCAAAATACACCCCCACTCCGAAGATACCCTGGAACGCGACGTTGTAGATGCGTGCGAGTCCTTCTACAATGGGAACGTCGGCTGCGGACGCGGTGACTTTGGCTTCGAAGCTGCCGTACAGCCAGGGGGTAATGGGTACCTTGCGTGCAAGTCCGCCATTGATCACCCAACCGCGCAGGTAGTAGCCACGGATGTCGAAACCGGGACCTTCCGGGAAAGCGCGGTTGCGGATGGTGTTCTCGGGATGCAGCAGGATTTTACCGGCACCTATGCGGTAATAAAAGCCTTTCCACTTCTTCAGGTAATTTACCATGACCATGTTGTAGCCGTGTGATATCCCGAAGCGTTGTACCTCGGGTGGTTTGTTTACCAAGTACAGTTTGTGGTGGATGGCTTCGAACTCTATGCCCTGGTTGTTGAACCATCGACTGAAACGCCAATCCCAGTAAAATGGATCCACCAATGGTTCGGATACGAAGTGTGCTTTGGGAATGCGGATCACCGGGTAGCCTGCCTGACGGATGACCAGAGGGAGGCGCATATTTCCCACCACACCGCCGTGCAACTCGAATGTCCAGTTGCGTTGAGCGGTTGCCGGGAGGGTTAGGACCATCATTACCACGCAAAGAAGGGAGCGGGTGCTCATGGTGCGAAGATAAGGGATGGAGGGGTTGGTCGCGAGTCTCAAGTTGTAGGTTACCCGCCGGGATATTCGCTCCATCGGAGCGACACATGGGTGGAAATGATATGAATGGAGAGATGTCAAAACGTGCCGTAGGTACGCAACAAGAAAAGGGGTTGGCTACGGGGTGTACGAATCCCCTCCCCGGTTCAAGTTAGTCAGAATCTTCTTCAGTTATGGACGAATGTGATGCAGATTCTTTCTTGGGTAAGATTTTGCAGCGATATGGATGTAGAAGAAGAGCGCCCGGTTTTCAGTCATTCGGTCTTCGGGCTTTCCGTTGCAAGTCCGACCTCCCACATCCCCCACACTTCGGGCTTTCCACTGCAATCCCGTCTATCTTGCATGGCTTGGTCGCTGTGGCAACGGAGGCTGAACGCCCTAGCAGGTCAGAAGCGCATAACCAAACAGGAAAACCATTCGACACATCTTACACACGAAAGAAGGAACATCGGATAGGTTCATTCCATGTTTCTTGATTCGCTAACTTGGATTGGGGAGGGGATTTGTGCCCCCTAAAATTAGTCTCAAGTCACAAGTCGCGGGTCTCAAGTTGCCCACCTTTGCCAAGGCTTCGGCGGGCGAGGCAAGTTGCGATTTTCAAGTTGCACAGTGGGCTACGCCGTCAATAGGCAATGGCTCCTTTTGGTCGCGTAAATGACATCCGGCTTCCATTGCCCCACCTTCATCGCGTTGTGGAAGGGTACGCCAATAACCATCAACCAATAACTAATAACCACAGAGAATCATCTTCGTAGGGATGTATCTCACGTCAATTATCTAATATCTCACGTCTAACATCTATCGTCCATTCCGAAAAACCCTTAACATTTTTTGGCAATTGCATTTGCAACCGATCGAAGGGGAGGTGCGTCCCTTGGGTGTAAATTCAGATGTACCATTTAAAACTACACAAGATGAAAAGGATTGCAAGTATCATGATGGTGTTGACCGGTCTGACCTTATCGGCTTTTGCCGGTACCACCAAAGGAGAGGCGGAAGAGAAAGCTGCCCTCGAACAAGTGCGCACAACCATGAAAGAACGTGCCGCCGCCGTTGAATACACCGAAGAAGCCCTCAAGGGAACACAGGTGCAGGTATCGTTTCTGATCAACGACGACAATGCCGTACAGGTCGTACGCGTTCATGGCGACAACAAGGCGCTGACCCGCCTGGTGACCGACGCCCTGGAAAATACCCAGGTGAATGCACCGGCACTGAAGAAAGGTCAGGTTTACAAAATCAGGTTCTCCTACAACTTTCTGTAAAAAGAATTCTGATAGAGGCGCAAAAAAAGCCCCGCACATGCGGGGCTTTTTTTATAGTCTCAAGTCGCGAGTTAGGAGTCTCAAGTTGTGACTAACGACTAACGACTAAAGACTAAAATAGGCTACTTATTCTCAAACGTCAAGGCGGCCGAATTGATGCAATACCTCAATCCCGTGGGTTTCGGTCCATCGTTGAACACATGCCCGAGGTGACCACCACACCTCGCGCACACGATTTCATTGCGGTCCCAACCATGACTCTTGTCCGATACCGCCATCACGCTTTTGGGTGAATAGGGTTGATAAAAACTCGGCCAGCCGGTACCTGATTTGTACTTGGCGCCTGAGCTGAACACCGGGTTGTGACAACCGGCACAGTAATACACACCCTCCGCATGGTTGTCCCAATACGCATTCTCAAACGCACTTTCGGTGCCCTTCTCACGCAACACGTAGTATTGGTCGGGTGTCAATTCCTTCTTCCATTCCGCGTCGGTCTTTGTGACCTCGAACATGTGCGGCTTGGAGCCGTCTTCCTGCGCATTGCCGGGTTGGGCACGCATGCATGAACTGGTGAGCATTCCACCCATCATCAGCGTTATGACATATATGGTTTTCATGAGTCTGCGGTTTGTTGTTTGTAGTTTGTGGTTGGGCCAGCATACGAAAGACGGGCTGTGTCTAACATCTGGAATCCATGAATAAAGTTAATCCATAACCTTCACGAAAGCGTCACGAACCGATGGCATTTATGTCATGTCAGAGAAATGTTCCCAAAACAAAATATCATCGCCTGTTTGGCGATGATATTTCCCTTAGGTGCCGATTTACAATTGAGGTTTTGCTATTCCGTGGGTTTTTTGTTTTCAGGTGTACCGGATGGTTTTTGTGTAGGTGTTTTCTTTTTGTCCTTGGCCGGATCCGGTTTTGCCTTGGACATATTCTTATCGGTTGGTGTCATACTGGCGATTTTCCCCTCCGCATTGACGCATTCCCCTTCTTTTAACATGCTTTTGGTGCCGTCTTTGCGAATGATGTTTCCATCCGTTTTTATCACGACGCCCGCCGATGTGGTATAGTTCTTCGTTAATTCTTTTCCATTATGCATCACAACAAGCTTCCCATCTTTCTTTTCTGCACAAATGGATTCCTTTTCTGAGGAAGCAGGTGCAACCTTACTGGCAACTTGTGCCGACAGGTTAAACACCAGCATGCTTCCGGCGATTAAACCAAGTAGTTTTTTCATGGTAGTACGATTATCGTTGTTTGTTTTGGATAGGCAGATAAGGAGAGTAAAATTAAGCGATTCCGTACCCAAAAGGGGAGGTCGAATGATGGAACGGGAGATGATTTTTGTCATTCCCCGATAGGAATCATGCAGGGAAAGATTCTCTAGGCGGATAACAACCAAAAAAAATTTTGGCTGATACTGCACTTTTGATAATAAAAGGTTTTAAGTATAAAACATACAGCGACGGCATGTAACCATCGCTGTATGCTCTAACTCTTGCAGTTGCTCTTGCTCAATTCGGCGTGATCGTCACCTTCACCAGCTGACCCACCGAAGGATACGTAAACCCGTCGTTCACCTGCATCACCACACCGTTTTCATCCGGACCTGTATTCGGACCCGATTGGCGCGGCGCCTGGTTGATGCCGAGTCCCGGACGTTCGTTGACTTCCGTTCCCGCATCCCACAGTTTCACATACGAAGTTACGTCACCTGAAACGGGCGTGTTGCCTTTCCACAGCGCCAGGCCTTTGTCGTCAAAACCGAAGAAGATGTCGTTCGACTGACCGAACATGCTTCCGAAAGAAAGCCGGTCGCCTTTGCTGGCCTTGAACATGAATGTGAAGCTATGTCCGGGGAACAGCGGACCCGCACTGCTGCCGCCGTCGGGCATGCTGAAGATGCCTTTGGTGATGTCGCTCATGCCGTCCAGCGCCATGTCGATCACGGTCGGATTGCCGTCTTCCGCCAATGCTTCAATGCCGGCGCTTGCCGCATTGCCATCGGTGAACAGCGGCATCCTATTGGATTTGTGTACCACGAAAATGCCCGGAGCAAGTGGTGTGTTCAGTCCGCTGATGCCTGCGAGGTAATCAGCGAGTGTGGTGGGGTCACCATCCTCGGCCTGGTGCTCGAGGCCGTGACCGGGCTCCGTCATCATTTCGGTAAACAGGGGGTTGTCGCCGGTGTGGATCACCCAGGCACCCGGACTGATCGGCGTCGGACTGCCCGACAGGTTTTCGATCGTTACCACGAACTCGTTGATATCGGCGCCGGTGGCCAGGGTGACCTTGATGGTGTTGGCCACGTCAGGGTAAGAGTAGCCGTCGCTTACATCTGAGATCATGCGTACGGTGCCGTGTTCATCCGGACCGGTATTCGGACCCGACTGGTTGGCGGGTTGGTTGGGACCGTTGCCGGGCATTTCGTTGACTTCCGTTCCGGCATCCCACAGGTAGATCTGCGAAGTCACATCACCGGTCACCGGCGTGTTGCCGTTGAACAGGTTGATGCCCATGCCGTCGGGTGCGAAGAACAGGTCGTTGGACGCACCGTACATGGTGGCAAAGGAGAGCTTGGTTCCGGGTCCGCCATGTACCGTAAACTGGTAGCTGTGTCCGGGGAATGCCGGCCCCGCCGCATTGGATCCCATGGGCATGCTGAACACGCCGGACTCAAAATGGGTGTAAGGGGTTTGGATGTTCTCGATCTTCACGGTGAAGGACTGGGTTTTGCCCATGTCATCATCATCGTCGTCGTGTTTTTTGCAGGCCGCCAGGGATGTGAGGGCGAGCAGTGTGCATAGATAAATGTGTTTTGTTTTCATGATTGGTAGTATTGTGTTGGGTTTATCACAAACCTACCGTGAGGATGTCACGAAGAAATCACGAAAGGGTAATTAAAAATGTGCTAATATGCTAATATGCTGATGTGCTGATGGGGTTGGCGGCGGTGTTGAAATGTGTATCTTGGTTTAGCATCTGGTTGGGTAAGGGAAAGAGGGTATGGTAGCTGTAAGCTACGGGATAGCAAGACGAAGGTACAACCTTCGCCTAACTTTCCGCTGAGCTTGAGAAGAAACTACTGAGAGCATGGGCCCGGATTAACAGCGCGCCGGCCTACGCTTAAATCCGCGCCAGCGGGATCAACGACAGAACTTATCCAACCTAGCCCCCGTTCACCGTAGCTTGTCGGTGTGCCGTTAGGCGAAGGTTGTACCTTCGTCTTGCTATTTTGTAGCATTCGCTACACCAAATGCGACAACGACAGAACTTATCCAATCTAGCCCCGATGGGAGCGAAAAGCCCGGACCGCAGCCGCACTGTAATCCTGCAAAAGGGCACATGTAAACTACGGCAAGGACGGACTTGCAGCGGACAGCGGGACGGCAGTTGGAGAGAACGATAAACCTGCTGCTTCAAAAAAACACAGCGAAGAATTGTTATTGGTTATTAGTTATTGGTTATTCGAGTTGAGTGGCTCGACATACGTATGCCTTTCTAACTTGAAACTCGCGACTTGCCACTTGCGACTCACCCCGCTTCCGGCAAACTGAAACTGAACACCGTTCCCTGTCCCTGCCGGCTTTCCACGGCGATGTCGGCGTGGTGCAGTTCGAGGATCTTCTTCACGATGGCGAGTCCGAGGCCGGATCCTGCGCGGGTGTTGTCGCGCGCTTTTTTGTAGCGGTCGAAGATGAAGGGCAGGTCGTCCTGCGGGATGCCCACCCCCGTGTCTTCCACCATCACATCCACCTGTCGGTTGTTTTGCTTTCGCACAGCGATGCGGATCTTGCCGCCGGACGGCGTATGCTTGAGTGCATTGTCGAGCAGATTCTGAATGGCGCGGTCGATCATGGCCAGGTCGGCTTCCACGTAGAGCGGCTCTTTCGGTACGTCGAGGGAGAGTTCCACAGATTTCTTGCCGGCGCCCAGTTCGAACTTCATGAGGATGTCGGAGAGCACTTCCGACAAAGCGAACTTTTCCTTTTTGATGTCTACGTGATCGGATTCGAGCTTGGAAATTTCGAAGAGGTCATCCACCAGTTTTTTTACTTTTTCTGTGCTGGATAATATGATCTGCGCGTATTTCTGTCGCGATGCCATGTCGGGTGAATCTTCCATCATCACCAGTGTTTCGGCATAGCCCTGGATGGCGGTGAGTGGCGTGCGCAGGTCGTGCGATACGTTTGCGATCAGTTCCTTTCGCAGGTTCTCCACCGACTTCAGGTTGTTGATGTTTTCGGTGATGGCGTCGGCCATGGAGTTGATGTTACGCGCCAGTTCCGATAGCTCACCGCGGTCGTTCATGCGGATGCGCGCCTTGAGGTTTCCGTTCTTGAAGTCGTTCACCGACGAGATGATGCGGTTCAGGTTGCGCGTGAGAAACCAGATGATGATGATGCCGATGACAAAGGTGGAGATGAGTGTGAGGATGAAGGAACGTGTGGCGAGTTTCATCCGGAAGCTGTTCTGCAGCATATCGGCCACGGTGCTGTATTCCTCACCGGCCAGGATCACGTAGATGTATCCGACCTGCTGGTTGTTGTCCATAATGGGCGCGGCCGAGAACACTTTCTTCTCGCCGGGGTTGCGCGGGTCGTCGCCTTTGATGAACGCTTCGGCATCCGTCAGAAACGTATGGACGGGCCCCAGGTCAATGCTTTTCAGTTGCACCTTTCCCAGGGGTGCATAAAAGGATAGGATGTTGCCGCTGTTGTCGAGCAGGTACACTTCCACCGACGGGTTCACCACCATTACACTCTGGAACAGTTTCTCGATCTCCGCTTCGTTCAGTTCACCTTGCACGAACGGCTGGCTGTGGGATGCGATGCTTTCGGCCAGGTCATGGTTGAGGCGCTGCGACGTTTCCTTGGCATACTCCATGGATGCACGGTACGTGATGGAGCTATAGGCGGCGGCCAGTGCCATGAGGCTCACCAGGAAGAACAGCGACAGGCGCCAGAAAAGGCTGTTGGATATTTTTCTCATACGGAGGTCAGTATTCGTCGTTGAACTTGTACCCGACGCCCCAGGACGTGAGGATGTACTTCGGTTTGGCGGGTGTTTCCTCGATTTTGGACCGGAGCCGGTTGATGTGCGAGTTCACGGTGTGCTCGTAGCCCTGGAACTGGTAGCCCCAGATGAGGTCCAGCAGTTTCTCGCGTGAATAGCTGATGCCTTTGTTTTTGGCCATCAGGTACAGCAGTTCGAATTCTTTCCGGGTGAGGCTGACGGCTTCGTTTTTCAGGGTCACCTTTCTTTTCTGCGGGTCGATGGTGAGGTCGCCGCAGGTGATGGTGCCTTCGTCATGCTCAACAACGGTTTGGTTGCTTCTGCGGAGAATGGCCTTCACACGGGCGAGAAATTCGCGGATGCTGAAGGGTTTGGTGATGTAGTCGTCGGCGCCGGATTCGAGTCCGAGCACCTTGTCGATCTCTTCCGACTTTGCCGTGAGGATGATGATGGGCGTTTGGTCTTTTTCCTGGCGCAGTTTGCGGCACAGGTCCATGCCATCGCCATCCGGAAGCATCAGGTCGAGCAGGATGAGGGCGTAGTTGTTCTTTGCCGTGAGCGCAAGTCCGCCTGCGATGGTTTCCGCATGGTCGGCATGGTAACCCGAATTGTGCAGGTGCATGAGGGTGAGTTCCGCAATGTGCGGGTCGTCTTCCACAAGAAGGATGGCCGGTTGGTCAGTCATGTTTCAAAGGTAGAACATGAAGATCACAAAATGTTCACGAAATACCCTTAGATGCCGAGTACCCTGGCGTTCACGTGAAACTTGGCATTCACCTGAATGGTATAGTCCTGCGTGATGACTTCATCGGTGACCACATCCACCTTGATCTTGAAGGTGTCTTTCTTCACGAAAGCCTGCAGGTCGGCATCGGTGGTTTCCAGGTACAGGGTATTGCCCGGGTTGGCGGGGATGTTGAACTTCCAGGCCACTTTCTGGTCTGAAAGTCCGTCTGCAGCCAGGTACAGTTCCACATCCTTCAGGAAACTGAAATCACCGTTGGCGGGTTTGCTGATGGAGAGACGGAGTTCTGTCAGGTGGATCTCTTCGATCTTGTCTTTGCGCGTGTCGTTGACGGAGAATGTTTCTTCGGCATGACTGGCCACATCGGGTGTGGGGAAGGTGAACGGTACCTGCATGCCCACGCTGGATGGGATGGTGACCGATGTTTCGTAGGGCATGTCAAACTCCGTCAGCTTGTCGATCTTCTTACAGGAAGCGAAGGCTGCGAATGCACTGACGGCGATGATTACGGAGGTACGCATCTCACGAATTTACAAAATACCTGGCAAAAAAAAGAGGGCCGTGTAACACAGCCCTCTTCGCAACCAAGTTCAGGGAAAGCAATCAACGAATAACCAGTTTGGATATACCGCGTTGGGTGCCACGTGTGAAGATCACACTGTAGACGCCTGTTTTGAGATCGGGTCGGATCATCTGAGTGGAAATGTCTTGTGATGATCCGTTCAGCTCCTGGTGGTATACTTCGCGTCCGAGTACATCCATGATAGAAAGTACCGCGGTGCCGTTTCCTTCCAGGTGGGGAACAATGATGCGGAAGGCATCGCTGGCGGGGTTCGGTACCACCCGGAAGCTGATCTCATTTGTGGCGTCTGCAATGCCATTGGTGACCTCGCAACCGGTTTCGCGCACTTCCCATTCGTAGAAGTAGTAGTAGAAGCCGGCAGATCCGGCATTGGATTCCGTGATGGAGACCAGGTTGTTGATGGTGTACGGGAAAACGGCGCCGGCATTGTTCCGGTACATGTCGGATGTGCCGATGGTTTGCATGAACCTGCCGGTGCCTGCAGGTACGGTTAGGTCCAGCACCACACGTTGTCCGCCTGCGGTCAGGTTCACCTGGCGGGAAGCGATCACGTTGCCGCCTTCACCGTCCAGCACCGCGATCTCACGCATACCCGATGAGTTGGCGTAGACATATACGGAATGGATGATGACGTCTTTGCTCGCGTCGAAAAACAGGCCGTAGCCCGGGTTGTTGTGCATGCCGCCGCCGCCGATGGTGGTGTCAGGGGCGCCTACATTTTGCAAAGGTTTGGGGTCGCCGGTACCTACGGTGATCAGGTTGGATTTAACCAGTGAATCGCTGCCGACGCCGTTGGTGGCGGTGAGCTTAACGGTGTAGGAGCCGGGCGCTGCGTATGTATGACTCGGGTTTTGCTGGGTGGATGTGTTTCCGTCGCCGAACGTCCACAGCCAGCTGGTGGGATTGAAGGTGGATTGATCGGTGAACTGAACGGTGAGAGCGTTGCAGCCGTTGGTGGCGTCGGTGGTGAAGCTCACGTCAGGTGCGGACTGCATCACCTCTTCCACTGCTTTCAGGATGTCGATGCGGCCCCATCCCCAGGTGTTGTTGGGAATGCTGGAACCGGATATGCCCGAACAGGTCTGGGAGGATGTTTTTCTGATGGCTGTTCGCTCCAGTACGTCTTCGATGGTATCTACCTGTCCGGCGAGGGATGGGTTGGCGGAGATCAGCAGGGCAACGGCGCCGACCACATGAGGGCCCGCCATACTTGTGCCGCTCATGGTGGTGTATCCGCCTCCGTCAGCGGCAGAGCGGATGCTGGATCCGGGTGCCACCACATTGGGTTTGATGCGTGTGACGCCGCCTGACGTAGCGCCACCGCGGCTGCTGAAGCTGGAGATGTCATCGGCGCTGGTGGATGAACCCACGGCAAAGCTGGCTTCGAAAATGGCCGGGTCACCGATGGTGTTGCAGTCCGGACCGCTGTTGGCGGCCGACACCACCACCACGATTCCGGCGGCCTTGCAGTTTTTCACCGCCTGCTCCATGGTGTTGTAGTTGGATGAGTTGCACCCTTCGTCGGTCGGACATTCCCACGAGTTGTTGATCACGTGGGGTGCTTTGGCCGGGTCCGCACCCGAACCGTTCAGCTTGGTGGGAGCGAGGAACCATTCGAAGCAGGACACATAAAGCGATAGACTGCCCACGCCGTCGTCCATGTTGCGCGCAGCGATCCATTTGGCTTCGGGGGCCACACCGATCTGGTTGCCGGCACCATCATCGCCGCAAATGGTGCCGATGGTATGTGTGCCATGACTTCCGTCGCCACAAGGCTCGGGTGAGTTGTAGCCGCAGCTCGGACTTCCAGGGGAATTCTTCACCGCATCAAACCAGTTATAGTCATGGTTGGCAGAACTGCCGTTCCAACCGCGGTAGTGATCAATCAGCGCCGGATGGTCCCAGTCGACACCTGCGTCGGCACCGCCTATGATCACACCCTGGCCTTTGAAGCCAAGCTTCCACACCTCATCCGCATTGATCATGGAAATGCCCCACTCAATGCCATTCGGACCTTTGCCGGGGCCGTCGGGCACCACGTCAATGGGTTTCTGGTTCGTGAGCTTCACATTGTATTGGATGTTGGCTACATCCGGCCGGCTGGCCAGTGATTCCACCAGGGAGGCATCCGCGATCACCATCAGGGCATTCACAATGAAGAAGGATTGATAGGTTGCGCCTGCCTGGTTCAGTTGGGCCTTGATGCCCTTCTGACTTTTCTCTGCATAAGCTTTCAGCGTTTCATACACGTACCGTCCTTTTTCCTCTTTGGTCTTGAGTTGATAGGCTGCACTCACATCCGCCTGATCGCCCATAATCACCATGCACTCCACGGGTTCGTTCAGCACCAGGCGGTTCTTGAGGTTCTGATCCACTTTGCTCACCCAGGCGGCAGAAGATTGTGCGAATGCCCATCCACCGGCAAGGAGGGCACAAAACAACATGGCCGGTCTTCTGTAAATGTTTCTCATAAACGTTGATTCATAAGCGTCTAACATCACACCTTCCATCCAAGGATGAAAAGCGCATGAATAAAGGTTATTGAGGGGATGGGAAGCTGCCCCGGAGCAATAACTACAAACTGCGAATTAGCGTCGTGCTTGCCCCAAGGTAAGACATATCGTTTTAAAAAACCAAATATGCTTCGGCAGGAATGCGAATGGGTTTGTAAATGTTTTGATGTCGAATGTTATATTTACATCTGATCCCATCGCCATGAAAAAAATCCTGCTTCTTTTTCTTCTTTGTTTGACGGGTGGTGGCATGCTGCTTGCCCAGGTATTGAAGCCGTTTGAAATCGGTCAGATCCACGAGGAAGCACGTATGGAAAAACAAATGTTTGAACGCATGAAAGGTGTCACGGCGGTTGATGCCATCCGTGATCCGTATGACGTGATTCACTACAGGTGCAGGTGGAAGGTAGATCCGGCGGTCAAGTTTATTCAGGGCAGTGTGCGCGTTTCTTTTGTTGCCAGAGGAAACGTGGACACCGTTCAGCTGGATTTGCATGATACCCTGCAGGTCGACAGCGTGCTGCATCACGGACAACAGGTAGCATTCGATCACTCCGGCGGCCACATCCGCATTCCGGTTCCGGCGCTGTCTGCTTCAGATATCGATTCGGTGGAGGTTTTCTACCAGGGCGTGCCGCCGTCTTCCGGCTTCGGATCCTTTGAACAGAACGTACATGACACCTTGCCGGAAGTGCCTATTATCTGGACGCTGTCAGAACCTTATGGTGCCAGCGAGTGGTGGCCCTGCAAGAATGACCTTTCCGACAAGGCCGATTCCATCGATCTATACCTCGAAGTGCCGGACGGCAACCTGGGCGTTAGCAACGGCCTGATTGCCGATCAGAACAGCGTGTCGGGCTGGACGACTTACCACTGGAAACACCGCTATCCCATCGCCACGTACCTGGTGTGCATGGCTGTAACGAACTATGCCGTGTATCCGCAACAGGTCACCTTCGGCAACAACACGATGCCACTTAATAACTACCTGTATCCGGAAGATTCGGCGGATGTGGTTCCGCAATTGCAGTCGATCCCCGAACTGGTGACCGTATTCGATTCGTTGTTCGGACTGTATCCCTTCGCCGAAGAAAAATACGGCCAGGTGCAGTTCGGATGGGGTGGAGGCATGGAACATCAGACCGCAACTTTCGCAGGTAACTTCAGTTACCACCTGCTGTCGCATGAACTCGGCCACCAGTGGTTCGGCGACCGTGTCACCTGCGGAAGCTGGGAAGATATCTGGCTGAACGAGGGTTTTGCTACCTATATGACGGGCCTCGGCTATGAGAATATGTTCAACGGTCAGTGGTGGCATCCCTACATCGTAGCGGTGATGGGTGATGTGACCAGTGCGCCGGATGGATCGGTCCGATGCACAGACACCACCGATATCAACCGGATATTCGACGGCCGCCTGACGTATTCAAAGGGCGCCATGATCCTCCACCAGCTGCGTTGGGTGGTGGGCGATTCCGCATTTTTTCAGGGCATCAGGAATTACCTCAATGACCCTTCTCTCGGCTATGGCTTTGCCAGAACTTCCGACCTTCAATCTCACATCGAAGCCAGCAGCGGACAAAACCTGGATTGGTATTTCAACGATTGGTATGATGGCGAAGGATACCCCAGCTATGACATCGGCTGGAGCCAGACCGGAAATACCCTTGAACTGGTGGTGAACCAGCAAACCTCGGATGCCTCGGTTTCATTTTTCGCTTTGCCCATTCCGGTGAAGGTATACGGTGCCGGATCGGACACCCTGCTTCGTTTGTCACATACCTACAGCGGGGAGATCTTCCAGGTGCCGGTTTCTTTCAAGGTTGATTCGATCCGTTTCGATCCCGATGTGTGGATCATTTCGGCCAGCAACCACATCGCATCCGTTCCGGAGATCAATGCGGATGAAGGCATGCGCGTGTACCCCAATCCGGCAAGCCACACCGTATATGTGCAACTGGCCAAGCCGGCCGGCCATTGTAACGCCAGGTTATTCGATGTCTCCGGCAGGTTGATCCGGTCCGTAACCTTTGAACACACCCGTTCATTTGCCTTCCCATTGCCGGAGCTGGCCGCAGGGTTGTATGACCTGGATGTGGTTGTAGACGGATTGCATCTGAGGCAGAAGTTGGTGGTGGATTGACCGCTGCACAATGGTTTAGGTACACTTTCTTAAGTAAAACTCTAGGAAAGGAGTGACGTATATATCCGCGCTAACCGGAGTAATATGTTTTCCTGGAACTTCCATCACACGATCGCCTTTCTGCTGCCTTTGCTGGCGTCATTGGTTAATCTCGGCCTGTTTATTAAGGTGTTTTTCTTCACCCAACGCAAGTCGTTGCATGTCCTTTTTTCTCTTTTTGTGATCACCCTGTTTGCCTGGCAGCTCGGTGATGTGCTTGTCAGGATATCGGGTGATGCGGGTACTGCCTCGTTCTGGCTGTTCTGTTTGGGAAACCTGTTGTATCCCATGTTGGCTTTGTGGTTCCATTTCAGCATTCTCTTTACGCGTAGGTTTCGTTGGGCCATGTCACCAGTTGTATTGACGATCATTTACCTTCCGGCATTTGTCTTCCTGTGCCTGGGTGCTGCCGGTATGAGTCAGTTTCAACTCACGAATCATCCGTTCTGGGGTTACCTGCCCCGCATTCTCCCCACCCCATTCAATCAGGTTTCCAGCTACTGGGTCATCATGGTGGCGGTGTTTACCATGGTGGCTTTGTTTGTTTTCATCTTTCGTCACCGCAAACGGGATGATGACCACCGCATGCAAGCCATCCTGATATCCGTCGGATTTGCAGTTCCTGCTATTCAGGGAATTCTGACCGAGCTTTTGTTTCCATTGGTGTTTGATATGGATCCGGTACCGTTGACATCAACCACGATTTCCATTTTCTCCATATGCGCTTACATTGCCATCAAGCGTCACCGCATGTTTTCCTTCTCGCCGAAAGGGGCTTTGCCGTTTATTCTCCAACACATCACCGAAGGTGTGATGATTACCGATCATGCAGGCGTTGTGCAGTATGTAAACCATACTTTTTGTGATTTGTTCGGTTGGCAGAATGCAGATATGGTGAAGGGGCAACCGGTCAAATTCGTGTTCGACAATTGCGGAAATGCAGCACACGCCAAGGAACGCATGCAGCGATGGATGAGATTAGAGGATGAACGTATTGAGTTGGAAATGCACGTGCAGGATGTGCAGGGCATTGTGTCGGGATGGACACAGTGGAGCAGGTCCGCTTACAAAGACAATAAAGGAAGGGCCATCGGTTATATTTTCATGGTGAAGAACATTTCAATGCAGAAGCTACAGGAAAAGGAAAGGTTGTTGTCTGTGATTGAGACAGAGGAAAAGGAACGGGTGAGACTGGGACAGGACCTCCACGACGGTGTTTGCCAGAACCTGTCGGCGGCCAAAATGATGGCTGAACTGATGGCATTCAAACCGAATGAATTCAATGAGCCCATGCTGACAAGGCTGGTAACCGTATTGAGGGATACCTTGTCGGAGGTGCGCACCCTTTCCCATGGGATGACACCCCAGATTCTCGAGGAAACCGGCTTGTCAGGTGCACTCAGGAGATTGTGTGAAATGGTCACAGACACCCACAAGGTCAGGTTGCATGTGAGTATGCAGAACAGTGGTTTTTCACCAACGGTGGAACTTAGTCTATACAGGATTTCACAGGAACTCATCCAGAATACATTAAAGCACGCACGTGCCACAGCCATCCAGATTGATGTGACCACCGACCACAAAGGATTGTGGTTTGAATACCGCGACAATGGTCAGGGGTTTGAGGCCAACGGTAAATCCCTCGCGGATGCACTCAATGGAATGGGCATCTGCAGCATTCACTCGCGTGTGCGTGCTTTGGATGGCAGTTTGAACTGGCATTCCGCCCTAAACCGCGGTGTGGAGGTTCGTATCCATATTCCCAGGGAAGCCCTGCGCGCTTGAGGTCCGGGTTAAAACTTTTGTTTCGAACATCAGGGGATCATGTAACCATTCGGTTAGATCCATCTGACTCCTCCGATATTTGTGCGGACCGGGATTTTATTTGTTCAATCATCCGCTTTTTCCTACATTTGGGTTCGGTAGTGTGTTTTTATTTCTACTTCTTTTGATTTTCGGGTGGGTTTCAACCTCACCCGGTGTGTAGTGTAATTAGATTCTTTTTACCCGATTGATAGCATTTCCGTCATGCTGAGTGTGCAGCGTGCGGTATTGTAGCGTCTAACCTATATCCGTTGGTGTAATGAAACATGTATTCATTCCTGCTATTTGCATGCTGTTGGTGTGCGGCTTGGCTGCGGGACAAACCGGGCATAACCATGAAAGCATGGCTGACCGGCATCGCTCATTGGTTGATATGGAAACATCCGGTCAACTGGAAACCTCCCTGTTGTTGGAAAACCCCAGGCTGCAGATTGAGGTCAAGGAGGAACTTTACCGCATCATTGCCTCGCATCCTGCTGTTCCGTCATCCGATCTGCAACCATTGAAAGCCTACTATTTCAAGCACTATTATCAGGTGTGGGAACAAATGTATGCCCGGCTGGCACAACAACCGGTTATCACGGAAAAGGAGTGGTCTTCCGTTCCATCTGGCTCGACTACCAGGCACAAAAGCAACTTGTGCCTGCACCTTCCGTGCAGCGCATAGATCCTATTGCAATCAGCAAAATGAAATTCAGATCAATGGCTGTACATGGACCCGGTCAGGATTGCAACAACCCTGATTTTGAGATGTGCGATTTCAGTGGTTGGGAGACCTATGTAGGTGAGGTGAATACCAGTCCGTATGTCATGATCAACAGTGTCAGCACCGACATCTGGTGCAGTGAAAAGACCGGACAATGTACCAACCTCCCGCCTCCCGATCCGGCCTGTGGTTGCGACCAGGGTGGCGGTGTGATCACTTGCGGTAACGGGTGTACGGGCACCAGTACCACCAACGGTGTATGTACCTGCACGAGTTGCCCGTGCGCATTCAACAGCAGTCATTTCATCGTCAGCAGTGGTACGGACGAAGTAACCAAAGCATTTCCGAAAGTGTACCCCGGTGGTGGCGGATGCTCGGCACTGATCGGTGACAAAACCGGGACCGGTGGCAAGGCCGCCAGCGTGGCGCAAACGTTCCGTGTGAGCAAAGCCAATGCGAATTTCGTGTACCACTGGGCTGCCGTGATGCAAGACCCCGGTACAAGCCATGCCCCCGGAGAGAAGCCGTTCATCAAAGTGAATATGTATGATAAAGATGGCAATGGTATCCCTTGTGCCAACTACGAAGCCTATTCCGGAGACGGAAAGGATGGCTGGCAAACAACAGGTGGCCTGCTGAATGATATTGTGTATCATGATTGGACCACCGTATTCGTTCCGCTCGATTCCTACATGGGGCAGGACGTGACCTTCGAGTTCATCGTGGGCGACTGCTCACAGGGTGGTCATTATGGCTATGGCTATCTAGACCTGGAATGCAATCCTTTCGGACTTTTGGTGGGAACTGAAGTTCCTTGTGGCCCCACAACCCTGTGTGCTCCTGATGGTGCCGACAAGTATCAATGGTCTACCGGCGAAACCACCCAGTGCATCACCCCGGCCACCACCAACGATTATTCTGTGACCGTCACACCCTACACCGGTGTTGCATGTTCCATCATACTGGATACAAATGTGGTGGTGGTTCCCAAATCTGTTACGGCAGATTTTACCACTGCTGATATTTGTGTGGGTGATTCGGCACACTTTACAGACGGATCTACCGCAACCGGTACCACCATCGATACGTGGGAGTGGGATTTCGATAACAACGGCACCGTGGATGCCACAGATCAGAACCCGTCACATGTATATACCAACATCGGAACCTATACGGTGGAACTCACTGTTACCAGTCCGGATGGCTGTACCCATAGCATCACCAAAACCATCAATGTGACCGAATGCGGGGTGGATGTGGATGTAACAGGCGATGAGATTTGTGAAGGCGACTGCGGTTCCATTGAGGCCTCGCCTGTATCCGGTACCGGACCGTTCACCTACACGTGGAGCGATGCATCGCTTACCGGTACAGGCCCTCACCAAGTTTGCCCGACAGTTACCACCGACTATACCGTGACCATTTCTGATAATTTTGGCAACACCGATGAGGCGACTGCAACGGTTGTGGTTAACCCCCTGCCGGTGCTGACCACCTCCATGACGGGTACCGCCTGTGGTGCCTGTGATGGAAGCATCAGCGTGAATGCAACCGGCGCCACATCCTATACCTTTTCGTGGTCGAACGGATGTACGAGTGCAACCTGCTCCGGTGTATGCGCAGGTACATACAGCGTGACCGTCACAAGCGACAAAGGCTGCGAGCAAACCGCTTCGGTGAATGTCAGCAACACCGACGGACAACAGATCGTCATGGATTCAACCGATGTATTGTGCAACGGTACCTGCACAGGAACGGCCACATCCACCATCATATCCGGCGGAACAGCACCGTTTGACTTCTCATGGTCCAACGGCCAAACAGGAAATTCGGCAACAGGTCATACCATTACCGGACTCTGTGCCGGAACCTATTCGGTTACGGTGACCGATGCATCCGGTTGTGAAGCGTTGGGTGTTACCGTGGTGAATGAACCGCCAGCGCTGGTGATCTCCCATACATCCGTTAACAATCCATGCTTCGGAGATGCACTCGGTTCCGTGGACCTCACGGTTTCGGGAGGAATGCCCGGCTACACCTATGACTGGGATCAGGATGGAACAGGTGACAATGACGACGCTGAAGATCTTTCCAATCTCCCTGCCGGTACCTATGCGGTTACCGTAACGGATGCAAACGGATGCCAGATCACCGATGAAATTATCATTACCGAACCTACACAATTGGTGGCGGGAACCACTGCCACGGATGTAAGCTGCGCCGGAGGAACAGATGGTGCGGTTGATCTGAATGTTAGCGGTGGTACGCCGACTTACACCTTCAAATGGAACAACAACAGCACCGGTGAAGATCTGACCGGTGTGCCTGCCGGTGTGTATACCGTCACCGTTACAGATAACAACAACTGTACGGTGATCATCACTGATACCGTGGAAGAACCCACACCGCTGGTGCTTTCAACAACAGGTGTCGACAACTTATGCTATGGAGATGCGGGTGGAAGCATTGACCTGACTGCCAGCGGTGCTACCCCGGGTTATACATATAAGTGGAGCAATGGTAAAACCACCCAGGATCTGAGTGGCCTGGTTGCCGGTGTGTATGCCGTTACCGTAACCGATAAGAATGGATGTACGGCTACTGCACAGCAAAACATCACGGAGCCGACAGCCCTTGTGCTCTCCGGTTCCACCACGAATGAAAGCTGCTTTGCATCCAACGGAAGTGCTACGATATCTGCCTCCGGCGCAACACCCGGCTATCACTATTTATGGGACAATGGCGCAACGTCGGCTACCAACACCGGTTTGCCGGAGGGTACCTATTGTGTGACCGTGACCGATAACAATGGTTGTACCCACGATACATGCCTGAGCCTCGTAAACATCCCCGGTCCCATCTCGGGCTTATCAGGAGAAGATGTATGCGAAGGAGCTGCTACCAACTTTGCGGATATGTCAACCGGCAATGTAGCGGCATGTGCCTGGGATTTCGGAGATGGTGCCACGTCTACCACATGCGGTGATCAGTCGCATACCTATCAGGCTCCCGGAACTTATGATGTGATTCAATGTGTGACGGATGCGGGAGGATGCGGTCATTGCGATACCATCCAGGTGACGGTGCACCCGCAACCGGTGGTATGTTTTACCGACTCGGCGGTGGGATGCGTACCCATCACCCATCAGTTCTTTAATTGTTCGCAGCAAACCGGTACCTGCCTGTGGGATTTCGGTGACGGAACCACTTCCACCGATTGTGACCCCACGCATGTGTTCACCGATCCGGGTTGTTATGATGTCACGCTTACGATCACGTCTGCAGAGGGATGTACGGCTACACTCATGAAACCTTGCTATGTGGAGGGATATCCGTGGCCTACAGCTGACTTTCTCGCCAATCCGGCCGAGGTGAGTGTGATGAATCCCGTGGTGAACCTGTTTGATAAGAGTTCGGATGCCATTTCATGGGAGTGGGATTTCGGTGACAGCTCTGCTGTGTCCGGTGCCCAGAATCCGATCCATACCTATACCGATACCGGATGTTATACCATCCGCCTGGCGATTGTTAACCAGTACGGTTGTAAGGATACCATAGAAGGTGATATCTGTGTGAAAGACATTGCCACCATTTATGTGCCCAACGTGTTCTCACCGAACGGGGATGGCAAGAATGAAGTGTTCAGACCGGTACACTACGGGTATTGTGAAATGGAGATGTACATCTTCGACCGTTGGGGCAACCTGATTTATACCACGAATTCACTCACCGGGGGCTGGAACGGAAGTGTGGAAAATAGCACTGAACCGGCTCAGGAAGACGTTTACGTGTGGCTGATCAAAGCCATAGATTGCCAGGGCAACCCATGGAAACGAATCGGGCATGTGACGTTGATCAGGTAGGAGGACAGCATACAGCATACAGCAAGAGTACATCTGTCCAAACCAAATCCCAAAGGCGTTCATAGGACAATCAATGCCTGAATGCAAATTCACTACAATTCTACTGTTGCACTTGCTTTAGAAGGCCGCGCAGTTACTTGTGGGGTTTGGTAAAATGGAGGATGCCCCAATCGAGGTGTCCCCTTTCACCGCCCTTGATCCAGTGATTAAGTCCGGCTTCCATGTTGGTCAGGTAGGGTTCACTGCAGTATTGCAAGAGCTCTGTTTTCCTGTGCCGGATTTCCTTGAGTACCTTGGAATAATGGGCCACCAGTTGTTGGGGCATTTCCACCGTTTTTTTACAGGTCATGCCTACCTCCGAGGAAATGTTTCTGTATCGCTTGAATGAACCCAGTTCATGAAGGTGGATGCGGTTGAGGATCGGTTGCAGCACGTCAGCGGGAGGCGCTCCCTTTTGCATGGGATCGGTGAAGATAAAATCGCCGCCGGGTTTGAGCACACGGAAAACTTCGTGGAAGACCTGTGTTTTATCACCGCTGTGCAGCAGGGCATCTTCGGACCATACGATATCAAATGAGCGGTCTTCGAACGGCAGATCTTCAAAATTGCCTGTTTGTACGGATATGAGATCATCCAGCCCGAGTTCCCTGTTTCGCTTCCGGTTTCTTTCGTTTTCCGTTTCGCTCAGGTTGAGACATGTCACCTGGCACCTGAATTTGGATGCGAGGTAACGGGCGGCGCCGCCGTAGCCGGATCCGATATCGAGGATCTTCATCTGGCTGTCGATGAAACCAAGCATGGAAGCCATGGTTTGCACGGTGCGCATGCTGCCCTGGAAAATGGATTCGTCGGGGAGTTCGTAAATGCCGATGTGGATGTCCTCGCCTCCCCATACGTGGAAGTAGAACTGGTCGGCGTCGTTGCTGTCGTAGTAGGTTTTGGTTTTGCTGATGATCTCGTTTTCCATGGCTGTGGGCTTATTCGGGTTTGTAGGTTTTTTCGGCTACGTGAATGAAAAAGTCCGGAGCATCGGTTTTAAAGGTTTCCTGAAAATCGCCGTAGGTTTGAATGGTTTGAAAGCCCACCTCCCTGAGCAGGCCGGTCACGTATTGTTCCCGCAGCGGGAACATGTTCAGGTGGTATACCGATTGGTCGGGGAACTCGTACCGGAAGCGGGCCAGGCCATCATCTACGTATTCGGGCGCTGCGGATACATTCTCTCCGGCATAGTAGTATACGTGTTGTGATTTGAACTCCTTGTTGTCGAGAATGGCATCATAGTTCCTGTGATCAATGATGAGGATGCCGTCATGTTTGAGCGCTGAATAGAATTCGGCAAGCGCTTTCCGCCGGTCGTTTTCGGAGAACAGGTGTGTGAAAGAATTTCCAAGGCAGATGATGGCATCAAAGCGGCCGTGAACATCACGGTTCAACCACCTCCAGTCGGCTTGCACGGTGCGCAGGATGTGGCCGTGGTCTTTTGCATTCTGGAAGGCCTTGGCGAGCATGACCGGACTTCCATCCACGCTCCACACCTCAAAACCATTGTTGATGAGTTTGACCGAATGATATCCCGTTCCTGTGGCTACATCCAGTATTTTTTTCTTGTTCCGTTTTTTCAGCTCCTTGATGAAGAAGTTGCCTTCTCCTTTGTCGCGCGCTTCCCAGTCAATCAGTTGATCCCATTTTTCAACAAAGCCATGGATGTATTCTTCTTTATACTTGTTGGTGTTTCGGACTTTCTCGGGTTGACTTCCGTACTCCTGTCTTGTCTGTGCTTTTTTTAGCAGTGCTCTTTCGTCTGTCATGTTTCTTAGTTTTATGGTGATAGCTCTGCAAACCTTTGATGAGGCAATAACACATCACGAGGATGGCGATGCCCAATGGGAGGCCGGTGGTGATGGAAGCGGTTTGCAGCGCTTTAAGGCCTCCTCCCAATAGCAGTGCCGCGGCAACTGCTCCTTCTGTCAATGCCCAGAATATCCGGATCGAAACAGGTGATTCCGCTTTGCCGGCGGTGGTGAGCCTGTCAACCACCATGGATCCTGAATCGGAGGAGGTGACAAAGAAACTCACGACCAGCAACAATCCGAGCGCTGATGTGAAGGATGCGTATGGAAAGTGTTCCAGGAACTTGAACAATGCTGAGGACACGTCTTGTTGAATGGCTCCTGAAATGTCGACGTTGTCGAATAAGGTAAGATGCAGCGCTGAACCGCCGAATGCCGACATCCACAGAAAGGTGATCAACGACGGCACGGCCAGCACGCCCACGATGAACTCTCTTAACGTGCGACCCTTGGATACGCGTGCGATGAACATGCCTACGAATGGCGACCATGCGAGCCACCATCCCCAGTAAAAGAGCGTCCAGCTGTTCTGCCAGTTCGTGTTTTCGTAGGCTTCGGTGCGGAAAGCCAGCTCCGGCAGGCGTTGCAGGTAACCTCCTACGTTCTCCAGGAATGTGTCAAGGATGAACCTCGTGGGGCCTACCAGGATCATTCCCACCAGAAAAATCAGGGCCAGGTACATGTTGAATTCGCTCAGTCGCTTTATTCCTTTCTTGAGCCCGAGGACCAAAGATGTTGTGGCCATGAGTGTGACAACGATAATGATAATCACCTGCGTGGTGGAGGAAATCTCCACACCCAGCAGGTAGTTCAAGCCTGAGTTGATCTGTTTGGCTCCGAGTCCGAGTGATGTTGCCAACCCGAACAACGTGGCGATGACTGCGGCTGTATCGATTAGTCCGCCGGCCAGGCCGTGTACACGCTTCCCGAGGATGGGGTGGAAGACCGAACTCACATTCAGCGGCAAGCGCAGGTTGTAAGCGAAAAAGGCGAGAGCCAGCCCCATCACGGCATAGATCGCCCAGGCATGCAATCCCCAGTGCAGGTATGTAAATGCCATGGCGTTTTCCGCGGCCTCCATTTGATTGGACACCGGGATGGGCGGATGCATCATGTGTGTGATGGGTTCGGCCACACTCCAGAACAGCAAGCCGATTCCCATACCGGCGCTGAACAGCATGGCAAACCAGGCGCCAAGCGAAAACTCAGGCTTGGCCCTGTATCCGCCCAACCGTATATGCCGGTACTTGCTGGTTGCCAGGTAGACGCAAAATATGAGCAGGATGTTGGTGGTCAGCACCAGAAACCATCCCGCGGAATCACAGATCCCAGCCTGAATGCTTTCGAAGAAAGGTTTCAGCCGCTTGTGCTCCGCGATGGTAAAGGCGATGAAGAGGACAATGATGGTTAACGAAGGCCAGAAAACAAGCGGACGTACGGCGCCGTATTGCCTGATATGCCGTTTGGAATCTTTCAAACCCCGGACGTTGCATGCGTTTCCCTCGCATACAGTCTCGATTTTGTAAAGAATTGATGAATGGAATGCACTGTCAACACATTTGAAATATCTTGTCTGGTATGGATTACATGAAAAATGTGTTGCATGCAACAAATATAGTAAAGCATTCTTAAACGACAAGGGAATGGCGCCATTTGCTACATTTGATTACATATACATAAGGTTATGGACTTGACCCAGATTCTAATTCAAATCAGAAGGATTGTCCGATCGCTGGACCTTGAATCCAAACAGATCCAGAAGAACATCGGTATCAGTATTCCCCAGCTACTATGCCTGGACTACCTGCGTGGGTGTCCCGGTGAACGATCGACTCACAGGGACCTGACGGCATTCCTGAATTTGAATTCCAGTACCGTGACCGGCATTGTGAACCGCCTTGAAAGAAAGCAGTTGTTGCGTAGGTTGCCCGGTAAGATCGATAAGCGTATTACCCATTTGGCGTTGACGGCGAAGGGTCGATCCCTATTGAATTCCGCACCGGATCTTTTGCACAACAAATTGTCCGAGCAGCTTGCACACCTTCCCGAAAAGGAATTGCAGAACATCCGCCACGCCCTGGAATTGCTGGTGCATGCCATGGGCATTCAACGCCTGGATGCTTCTCCGGTGTTGACATCGGAAGAACCGGAATAACAGCAAGAGCATACAGCATACAGCATACAGCATACAGCATACAGCATACAGCATACAGCATACAGCATACAGAAAGGAGTACTTACCTGAACATATGGGCGCTGATTGCATCTGTGAAATGGCGTTATGATTCTGTTTCGAGGAAGTCCTGTAATAAGCGCTCACTGTATGCTCTTGCTGTATGCTGTTGCTGTTATAAAAGGCCACGGGGCAGGAAAACGGCTATGAAACCGTTACCCGCCCCGCTTTGTTGGCCCCTGGCGCGAATTATTCCGACGACCTGACGATGCGCAGGTAATCGGTTCTGTATGCTGTCTGAAACCGCAACAGGTAGATCCCCGGACCTGCATGATCCAGGTGGATCTCGGTTTGACGTTGCAGTTGCATAGGTCCGGTGACCTCCTGTCCGGTTAAGCTCAAAACCTGAACGGTGACCTGGTTGTTAGGTTCTCCGTTGTAGGTGATGAAGAAGCTGTTCGTATGTGGATTGGGGAACACGGAGTAGGCCAGGGCAGGATCGAATGATGGTGTACCCGTGCAAACGTTCACCGTTGCCGTAACGGGAATCCGGTTGCTTATGCAACCCTGTTCCTGTACTTCCCAATCATAGAAGAAATAGTAATAGGTGAGTTCGTTGCCGGATGCATCCGAGCCGGTGATCGACATCAGGTTGCCTATGTTGTAGGGGTACGCAGGGCCGGCGCTGTTGCGGTACAGGTCCAGCAATTCCCCGTTACCGGTGTTGCATTTGATCGCATAATTCGTTCCAACGGGAAGGTTGAAGTCGAGCGTTACCCTGCTCTCGCCGTCCGGCACCTGCACAGTTTTCTTTGCAACCTGGATGCCGTTCCCATCCAAAACTTCAATGGTGCGGTTACCGGCGCCGGTGGCATATACCTTCACAGATTTCAGTGTGGACGCTTTCAGTACGTCGAAGAACAAACGCCTGTCGGCGGTGTTGTAGTTGGCGCCTGCACCAAATGTATTATCTGTGGGACCGCCTTTTACGGGCGCAGGTCTCAGGTCTTCTTCCACGTAATAGGTCGTGGTGGTGGTGGGTGCCACGTCATACGTTGTGCCGGTATTCACAAGATTCCCACCGCTGGAGGCATCATACCAGTTCAGGGTACCGTTGCCCGGGCTGGTGGATGTCAGGTGGGCTGTTACCGGACTGCAAACCGTGTCATCGGAAGTGACCGGGTCAACCGGAATGGCAACAGTGATCAGTCCGGTTTTGCTCAGTGAGTCCTGGCCATTGGTATTGGTCACCACAAGTTTTACCGTATAGGTACCTGCATTTGCATATTGGTGGGTGGGGTCTTGTTGGTTGGATGTACCGCCGTCACCGAATGACCATTTCCATGTGTCTGCATTGGCTGATTGGTCGGTGAAGCTCACTGATCCGTCACAACTGTAGGTGGTGGATGCTGTGAAATCCGCTGTGGGCATAACGGCCCCGCCACATCCCACTGCGGCAAGGTTTGATGCAGACCATAGCCTGGCACGCAGGTAGTATGCCTGTGAGTTATCCTGCATCCAGAAATACATGGCATCTACCTGGCCCTGGGTGAACATGGCGTAGCAGGAATAATTATAGTCCATGTAGTTTTCCGTGTTCACATAATTGCTGCACTGGCCCCAGAAGTCGTGCCCGCATCCTTCCGAACCCGTTGTCAGCGGGGTATCTGCAATGCCGTCACCGTCACCGCTGCAACCTGTTTCAAAGGTGTGCTCCAGGCCAAAATAGTGACCGACCTCATGCGACATCACCGATTCAAATCCACTGGCGGATTGCGAACCGCATGTGCGACCGATGTACCGGTAATTGTATACGATATGGGGTTGCACATTTTGATTGGGGTACCATGAATGACCTGATCCGTTGGTGCCGGTGCTGTTCGGGTCATTGACCACCGCTACATCCAGGTAGTACTTGCCGTTTACACCGTACCAGAGGTAGTTATACAGGTTGTTGTCGTAACCATCGGATACCACATTGGTGCCCACCCAGTGCATGCCCGGATAGGTAAGGGTGTTTCCGTTGGGATCAATGGTGGCTGCGCAGAATTCCACATCCGGCATGATCTGCTTGATGCTGCTAAAGCGGGGATCCGTACTGTTGTAATCGCTGTTGTTGCCGGTGTAGTCTTCATTCAAAACGGCGATGGCATCTTCGATGCGACAGGCCATTTGTGCCTGGGTGGTATTGGTGTATAAGACGTGAAAGATGACCGGGATCACGTAGGTTTGGTTGGTCTTTCTGCGTACCTTTCCACCGTTTCTGACGAACTCCGTATAGGCGTTCGGGGTGTTGTCAACCGACTTGGTTCCGCACCCGATTTCAGGTCTTTGCTGCTGTTCGGATTGCCCTGCCGCACTGTTCACAGTGAGGCATGCGATGGCAATCCCAAACACTTGAAGGGTAAGCTTTTTCATACGTCCTGTGTTATCGTTTTTACGCTACTTTCCTCTCCCGCATTTTCCACCTGCAGGTAATAAGTCAGGTCATAATGACCTTTCAGAACCGTCGACTGATTATATCAAAATTAGGGAGGTATATACCCGGATATGTTAAATATTTAGCCGATAGTTGTACTCAATTATCACTTTAAGAATTGCATGGGATTGAGGCACACCAAAATCCATCCTGGTTGGGAGGGAACAGCATATGCGCGGGTATTGCGACGTGCGTTTTGCGAGGGGGTATCAGGCAACTTCTCCGGGAGGGAAGTACTGGTCTATAATTTCCTGGATCATCTCTTCGGTGAGGGGTTTGCTACGAAATCCCTGGATCTCTTTAATGCCTTCCGCTCTTTTGATGTCATCATCGTCGCTGGATGTGGTAAGGATGAAAATCTTTGAGGGGGCAGTTCCTTGTATGCGTAATTTTCGATAGTTGTCGATGAATTCCCACCCATTCATTCCCGGCATGTTCAGGTCCAGGAAAATGATGTCCGGGTCCTGGCAGGTGATATCCTGGGGATCCTGAAGCAGTCGCAATGCCTGGAATCCCGTTTCGGCTACCTTGATGACCTTACTTACACCTGTGTTTTCAAGAACGATGCGATGAAACATATTGGTTGGTTCGTCATCATCAACCAATAGGATGCAATTAATCCTGGAACTCATGTATTGAATTTTTTGAAAGGGTAAAGTAAAATGTACTACCGGCATTCGGGGCGGACTCCACCCATAAACGTCCCGAATGTGATTCAACGATTTTTTTACAATGTGCAAGACCAATGCCGGAACCATCATGCGTTTTGCGGGTATGTAGCCTTTGGAACATCAGGAATATGCGCTTGTGAAACTTGGGATCGATCCCGATGCCGTTGTCCTTCACCCAGAATTTCCAGGCGTTGTTTTCTTCCACCGCTCCGATCTCTATTTTGGGAAGCACATCCGGTTGCCGGAATTTAATGCCATTGGTGATGAGGTTCTGAAACAACCGGCGGATGTCTTCCGAGCATACATACATGCGATCGGGCATGGTGTCTATTACCAGTCGGGCGTTTTGTTCCGAGACCAGCAGGCTGAGGTCTTCCAGTACCTGATGGATGAGGTGGTTTATGTCTACGAATTCCCTCTCGCTTTGCTTGCCGATTCGTGCAAATTCCAACAGTCCCTTGATCAGGAGTTGCATCCGGTGCGTGGCGTTGCTGATGTGGGTGATGTACAACTTCCCGCGTTCATTCAGTTGTTGTGCGTATGTACGATCGAGCAGCCCTATGTAATTTGAAACTGTACGAAGTGGCTCCTGGAGATCGTGAGAAGCGATGTAGGCGAATTGTTCCAATGCATCGTTGGAATCTTTTAATTCCCGGTTCCGGTCGGTCAGTTCATGTTCATTTTTTATGCGCCCGGTGACATCTATCGAGAGAATGAAAAGCCCCTGGGGAACAGGTTGTATGCGCAGTTCGAAATACGCTTTGGACTGATCCGGGTATACAAACTCATTGACGAATTGTTCACCCCGGTTGCTTTCCAGGCATAACCTGAGCGTATCATATAACCGGGTGTTCTCAATGCCCGGATACATTTCCATCATGGTTTTGCCGATCAGTTCTTCCCGTTTGTGCTTTCCATGTTCCGCTGCCGCATTGTTCACATACACATACCGCCAGTCGGGACCGATGATCTGTGCACCTTCCATGATCATGTCGAGGGCCTGCTGGAATTGGCGTTCACCTTCCGCCAGCCTCAGCATTATTTCCATTTTTTTGCGTTCGGAAATGTCCCGGATCGCCACGGCTATCAGTCCGCGTGCAACCGACTCAAGCGGGCTCAGGCTGATCGCAACCGGTATGTTTCCGCCGTTTTTATGGCGGCCGTACAGGTCGGTGTCATGGTTTTTGGATTTGTTTTCCGGTTGCGATGTGAATTCGGCGTGGTGAGATGCATGTGGTTGTTTCCATTCGCCGGGGAGTAAGATATCAAGCTTCCTTCCAACAAGTTCCTTGCCCGGATATCCGAACAGCATTTCAGTCCGGCGGTTGATTGTAAGTATGGTATCGTCGGATCCTACCACCAACATGGCGTCCGGAGCCTGTTCAAAAATATCCCTGAATAGCGGGGTTGAGATCTCCTCTATGTAATGATCGGTGTACATAAAATGAACGGTACCAATTTAGCCATGTGGAAGCATACATGAAATAGACGGAAACACCTATAGAAGTGGTCACGATTGTGTGTATGCCACACGCATGTGGGTGTTTCGTGATTTTTCGTACGTGGCGGATTGTAAGTTTTTTAAAAGAATTTCCCGGAGGTATCGTGGGGTACCGTTGGGTATCTACCTCCCGGGAATCTCGTAGATTTCCAGCTTAATGTCGCCACGGATGGAATCCTGGTGGTTGTTCATGAGGTATACCTTCAGGTGGTTGGTGGACTCAAATTCCTGGAGGGAGAAGGTGAAGTCAAACGGCAGGCTGCCATCATCACGAATGGCAACCGATTGGGTGAGTGCAACCGGTTGGTAGCTGGTTATTTCATTGGTTTGGTTGTCTTCAATTGAAAAAACAACCACCACGTCCTTATATATGGTCATGGGATTCAGCACGCCCGAGCATCGCATGTAAAGGGGCCTTTCCACCACCTCATTGTAAAGGTCATTGTATTGCCCGTTTCCGTTTACATGCAGGTTGCGTTCGTCAATTTTAACCCGTGGCAGGATCCGGTTTCTTTCGAACAGGATGAGCTGTGAGATGGCATCTTCATGTATCGCATGGTATTTTTCATCGATATCCGGGCGGTGTGGCCTGGACATGATGATGTAATCGAGCAGGGTGTCCCTTGGGTCAATGGCTTCCTGGCACATCCTCATCGGAAAGTGTTTCACCTTTGACATTTCGTTGTCCATCATCCAGTACCTGCCACCGACGCTTGGGGGGATGCCTTCCACCTGATCGGGTATCATGGTGAGCAATTCTTCATCAAAGTGTTCGAAGTGGTAGTAAATGGATTTTGTGAAGTTGGCTGTGCCCAGGAAGATCACCGCTGTGATCGCCATGGATATATAGGCCGGCCATTTCAGGTTCTTTTGATCCAGGTTGAAGCACAGCGCACAGAAAAAGGATATCACCAGGTACAGCGCCGACCTGTCTTCCGGAAAGTTGACGCCCAGCAGCAGGTTCTGCCCGTATATGTTCAGGATGCTCAACAGGAACAGGATGGTTATGGCAATGCCGGGATCTGCCAGGTTTCTTTCTTTCAGGAAACGTACACCGCCTATCCACAATGCTGAAATGCCTGCTAGGATCAGCATACCGTCAAGAACCGGATGTGCAGTTAGCCATATATAAGGTGTGATGGAGTGGAAAGTGGTAGGGATCAATCCTTTCTGGTTTCCATGGTACAGTGCACCCACTTCCTGCAGGAACAGGGCGTACTTAATGGCGTAACCAACCAGGAGTAAAGGAACGATAAGTGTAATGATCCAGGCCCGCTGCCGGTACTTCCACATCAGAACCACCAGGTATGCCATCCCGATCAACGCCATGGGGATCATCGTCAGGTTGGCATACACATCCAGCGCCCATATCGGTGCGGCGATCAGCGCATGACGTATCCGGCCTTCTGTGGCATACACCAGTGTTTGTTGAATGGCGAACATCATCAGCGCCATGGAAATTCCGTAACCCCTTGCCATTCCGAAAAACTCAACCAGGAACGGACTGCAGGTCAACAACAGGAGCAGCCAGTAAAAGTATGTGGGATGGCGGAAGAAACGCTTCAATCCGTAGATCGACCAGAAATACAACGGAAACATCAGTAAGTTCGGAAGCCGGATCACCCACATGGCGTCCGAGTTGAACAACCGGATGGCAAGCCCACCCAGGAGGGTGTTCAGGAAGTGGTTGTTTGCATCGATCAGGCCGTGGTAGGGTAGGTAATGCCAGGGCACCATGAATGTCCATTTTGTGCTGATCTCATCGTGAATGACGAATACCGTCAGCACCCGGATGATGAGGTATGTCCATAACGCCACGAACAACACAGCTGAGATATACAGGTGCTTTTTTGGCTGAGTCATGGAGTTAAACAGAAGGCATTGGTGTCTTCGTCAAAGATAGGTATGTGGTTGAAAAGGATATTCACCTAGTGCCCGGGGTTGCAGACGACCATCTTGCCTGTGTACGTTTTCCCGTTATCCAGAACGATCCTGTATATGTATATCCCTGCGGTCAGGCTCAGGCGGGTGATCTCCACCTTGTCATAACAAAAACTGCTTTCACTTCTGACCATCCGGCCGCGTCTGTCATAGATGGATAGGGTGAAGCGGTGGTTGGTAAAGTTGTCGGATTGAATCCAGGCACGGGTGCTGAACGGGTTCGGGTACAGCACAGGCGTGTCTTCCTGTTCTTCGGTGATGTAATCCTGCCTGTTGACGCTGAAACTGTATAAAGGTTGTGCGTTGTTGACCGGTTGCGTGGATGTTTGATAGGCCCTGTAAGGTTTCTGTACCCTGAGTCGGATGTGGGCATCGGTTTCCAACAGGCTGTGGCCGGGGTTCAGCAAGGGGATGTTCACCCAAATCGCTTCGCCGTAAACTTTTCGAAGGGCCTGGCTGGTGCCGATTGTCAGTTGCGATTGAATGAACACGCCTTCATCATAAACGGGCATGTAGTTGTATGCGTCCGTGCTGTCGTGATTGAATATGTAGATGAAATGCTTGCCGCCGAATTTTGCATCGTTCGCATTTCCATATATATGTTCCGTCGGGTTCCACAACATGTCTCTTCCGTTTTCTCCGATCTGCCATGAATCTTCCCCAAAGGCAACGTTCATGCGTTCGCCTGTTTCCACATTGATTGCATATCCGGGGAACCATCCCATGCCTGTTCCTGTGCCATCAGGCAATCCGGATTTGTTCACGGAAGGTGCGGCGCGTAGGGTGAACTTTTCACTGCTTCCTTCATTCAAGGCTTTGGATTCACCTGTTTCAATGACGGGGCATCGACTCCACAGGTTGGTGTCGCTTGTAATCACCAGGTCAATGCCGGTGACATCCGCCAATAAAGCTGTCGCATGAAAGTTCGGATAAGCCGGCCCGTTGTCTGCGTGGCTTGCCAGCCGATACGGAGCCCATGTGCCTTCCAGCACCTGCTCGTAGTATTCATCGGGATCGCCGTCGTAATCATTCCATTTGGCCGGTTCCCAGTCCTGGGTGATACCGGCCCGGATCCAGTTGCCGGTGCTGTCCCTGTCTTTGTCGTGCAACCCGGTGAGCCAGTTTTTGTCAGGGTCATCAAAGGTCATGGTGGCTTCCAGCAAACCGTTTTGTTCGCTGGTGCCGTTGCCCGGGTTTTCTACCTGGCGTGCCCGAACGGAGAGCCCCCATTCGGATATGTCCTGGGTGAGGTTGGCTGCCAGGGATGTGTCTGCATAAACGGTATCTGTGCTTCCCTCGCGGTAGAGTTGCCAGGGGTGTTCGATGTTGTTGAGGTCAAACCGGATGAAGTAGCTGCCGTTGGTCAACGCATCCGGGTTGGTAACGCGGATGTCTACCGGACCGTGTAAGGCCTTGTATTCGGGATGAGCAATCCGGTGCGTTGGGCTGTTCATGATGGCGGTGATGCTGGCTTGGGTCAGGTCCAGTACCTGTCCGCCGTTGCCCTGGCCTTCAACCCTTGTCAGCATCGGACCCACTGCGGGTTTTTCAACCGAAATGTTCAGGGTCTGCCGGATGGTTTTTGTGCCGCATGCGTTGGAAACCTTCAGGGTGACTTCCTGAGGTCCTTCGCAGCAGTACGCATGGGATGGATATTTTTCCTTGGACGTTGTACCGTCACCGAAGTCCCAATGGAACTCGTTTCCTTCCCCCGTATAACTGAACTGCACAGATCGTCCGGAAGCCTGGGTGTAGAACGATTCGGAGGGCGGCCTGCATCCGAGATCAAAGCAGGCATCGAAGAGCGCCTGGGCTTTGTCATCGGCTTTCTGCAAGGCGGTGATGGCATCCAGGTGATTGCCGTTGAGGTCGCGGGCCCAGGGAACGGCGATCATCACCCGATCCACCTTGCCGGGTTCCATGGTAAACGGGCCGGTGGAAATGATGAAGCTTCGGTCGGCCGGGGTAGCTCCGCGGGTCACTTCTGACCAGGGTGATTGAGGTACACCGTTGGTGCCCCATCCCAACGGGTCTGAATCGCCGGGGAGCATGAAGTTGCAAGGCACGCCGGAACCATATCCGTACCCTCCGTATGTGATGGATGAACCGTCCTGCCAAAGGCCCTTCAGCCGGTAATGGAATTGAATGGGCGATAGAGGGAAGCCATCGATACCTGAATCGTATATAACCTGATTGAACCTTGACATGAGGCATCGTTCGCCCGCTTCATCGATTTCTCCGTCCCTGTCGTTGTCGACTCCGTCTCCGGGTGCCGCCAGCGGCCCGCTCAGGATATCGAACCCGATAGCCGGAGGGTGGAGGCCATAGCCGTTGGTTCCTTCGTCATCATCATCTCCGTTGTAGGCGTATCCCATGCTTCTTGAAACATCGCATCCGATGTAATCGTCGAGGTAGTTACCCAGGTCGGTATCCACCATCCATCCTACCCAGGCATCGTTCAGGGTAAATGAAGAACGGTTGATCAGTTTGTAGGAATAGAAGGTGGTGTTGTTGATTTCGTCATCGGTGCTGAAGGCGAAGGCGTGGGCTTGCACTTCGAGTCTGAGTGCGAGTCCGCCTGCCTGCGTGTGTGTATTTCCATTGTCATTGAATACCCACCACACGGATTGATCACCGAGTTGATCGTAGGCACAGTCGCCCGTTCCCGGATCCGCACCCGGGTAGTCGCCGTCATGCGGATTGTAAACGCCATCCTGGTTCGCGTCATGAAAAGGTGCAAGGGTGGCCGCATAGCCGTTGACTTCATCGCCGTTGCCGGGCCAGTCCAGGATGGAAGCAGGGATGGTGTACGTGGGATCATTTCTCCGGTGGATGAATTCATCCACCTCAGTGCGGTTGATTTTGAAGAGGCGGTCATAATGCCCGCATGCGGATTCATCGGTTGCACCGCCTGTAGTTTGCAGCGGGCCGGGCCAGTATTCCGCACCGCCCTTGGATCGGTAGGAAGGGGCGGCAACCTTTAATTGGCCGTTGGCATCAATGGCGCTGCACCACATGGCACAGGTATACATGGAGGTGATTCCGGAGCCCTTCGGTATCTCATAGGCACCTTTATAATCATCCCACCACACATCATTGCCGTTGCTGAGGGTGGCCCGCACATTGTTGATGTCCAGATCAACCCTGGCCGTGGGTGGATAGCAGGGGGCGGGTTGTTGGGCCAGTGCCGGGTGCAGAATTCCGGGGAGGAAGATACAGATGTAAACGAAGAGCCTTTTAACCATATTCACAACAGTGCGGCCCTGAGATGTATGAGAATTTCAGTGGGGATAACCAAATGTATGAAAAATGTAGCGGATGTTATTGAGGTGTTTCATAAAAGTTGCCTGTGAACTCACCATCTTTCAATTCCAGCACTTCACCGGTGTCGGGATCGATCCATACACATGTGAACCTGGCCTTCACCCGAACGGCTCTTACGTTGCGTTTGTCATGAAAAATTTCTGCGCTGATGATTTCGAAGGAACTGTTCTGCAGGTCAAGTTCATCATCGTATGTACTATAATCTTGATCTGATGCATGGCGTAAAGTAACCCAGCTGCTGCCGATCTGGTTCTGTTTGTCAAATGGTTGCCACGTTTTTCTGAAGATATTTGCGAAGTCTTCAACATCAATGAAGGGAGATACACCCTCGGGGTCTTCCAGCAGATTTTTGGGAAGGTTGATGTGAAATTGAATATTTGTCATATCTGCATGTTGTGAGTCGGTGATGTAGTAACCATAGGTTAGTTCCACTTCATCCGGTTTCAGGTTTGATCTGCCTTGCTGGAATTCCTGCCGAAAAGACGGGGCAATCGTTCCTTCTTCATGACACAGGGAATAGCAGGTTCCGTTTTTGTTGAATGCCAGGAAGTTTTGGTTGGCGTTACAGGGTACCTGCCAGCAGTTGGGAGGCGTGTACGTTTTTTCTTCTTTGGAACATCCGGCAAGTAGCAAGGATGTGGTAAATGCAACGGCAAGCATGTTCTTTCCGATAATTCTTGGGGAGAAATAAAATGTATGCATGACCTTAAAGTATATCTGGGTTTGAAGTTATTTGGATATCGTCCCCTCCAAAATACAACCGCTACACTTCCCGCGCCAACGCAAATATGTAAACGGCGTGATCTCATGAGAAAGCGGTATGTATTCGCAGGTAGCGGTACCGATTCGTGGATGGTGCTGCTGTCGGTAAGTTGAACAACATGACAATTGTCATATGTTCATAATCAGAAATCCTGTTATTTCATGTTGCCGTTAAAACTTCATGTCATGAAAAAGCATTTCTATACCCTATCTCTGGCTATCGCACTGTTGGTGATTTTTTCTTCTTGTTCGGTGTTTTCACATCAGGCACAAGAGCAAGACAAAGGAGAGTTGGTAGACCCGGTTTGCGGGATGTCGGTGAAAGTTGCCGATGCCTATTCCTACAAGTACAAAGGGAAAAAATACTACTTCGATAATTACAGTTGCAAACAGTCCTTCAAGATGAACCCCGAGAAGTTCATTAATAAGGTGTGCATACCCGCGGATTCATTGAAAACCAAGTGACGCGCCAACGCACGGGTTGACATATCCGTTTGGTAAAGTCGTCTTCAACCGAAGGATTGGAGGCGACTTTTATTTTTGGCCGGGAAGTAAAGTGTGAGAAGCGCCAGCATGATGGTCGAGAGGAACAGTATGGATATGAACGTCCGGTTGAAATACCAGGTGTCATAGTTTTCCAGTCCCATGAATTTCAAAACCAGTTCAAGATTGAGGATGTAGGCCAGGCACCCGATGACGGCCATCCAAGGCTTTTTTGTGTACAGGGCATGGGCAACCAGGAAGATGCAGGCGGAATGACTGTATCTTTCGTGCATTTGGGTGTTGAAATAGAAAAACAGCAACGGAATGATTCCACAGGTAAGCAGGAACATTTCCAAGGGAACTTGAACCGCGGATTTCTGCCGGATGGTATTGTAAACCGTCCTCAGCAACGGGAACAATGCAACTGCACTGGTGGTGAAGAACATCAGCAATCCCCAGTTTTTATAACTGAGGCCATGGGCGATCAAACGGTCAGGAATCTCTATGAGGTTGCCTGACAATATCAGGTCCCACACATTGAAGGCGTTCATGGAAACAAACGGGTATTTGCCGAACGACTCGGTAGTGATCGTCCATACCCGGTTCAGCGAACCGCTTGCGATGAACGGACTCAGCAGTAGCAACTGGGTGGAAAGGATGACGCCGATCCATGTGCCGAAGTTTTTCAATGAAAAGGACCGGCTGAGCACAGGCAACAACATTAACCCGATGGCCGGAAAAAAGATTGCAGCCTGTATCTTGAAGTTGATTGCAATTACCAGAAAGATGAGGGATGGAACCACTTGTTGCCGGTAGGCGAAATAACAACTGGTGAACACAAGGCAAGTCTGGATGACATCAAACTGTCCCCAGATAACCGTATTATATAGAACAGCGATGTTGAGAAGATAAAACAAAACGAGGTATATCATCCGTTCGGGGCTGTCGCCTTTCTTTTTAATCAACAACGCCAGCACAAACCCGGATATGAAGTGAAACAGAAGTGCAGCGTACTTCAGGTAATAAACCCGTTGGTAGGTTTTTTCCGGATTGCCCAGGAAGGCATTGTAGGCAACCAATAGGTAGTACACCACAGGTGGATAGTCAGAGCCGCTTTCATAAACATTTCCCAAACCGTTCCCGGAAATATATTCTGCCCATCTCGCCCAGCATCGCATGTCCCATTCATGACCGCCATGTGGAATGATAACCAGGCCAAATGTAAAAAGCAACAAGCAGAGCAGCAGGTAGCGTCCTGTGAATTCTTTCATGTGATGGTGTGGTAGTGTGTGTATATATGTTCAAATTGACCGGATAGTCAATGGAACGCGTGAATGTATAAATTATTAGTTGCGAAGTGGGGTTGTTGGAAAACCCGCCTGCGTGTGTCGGATGATCCTGCAGGCAAGAATCGTGCGTTGTCAAGTTAAATATCCCGTGGAAGTTTTACGCGTGCTTGCTTTGGTGATTGCGCATGGGAAGGAGCTGTTTCGGTATCGGCGGTGATGGACAGCCTGTTTCGGGGCGATGCCCGTAAAAACGGGTCTTTTGCCAGGGACCTGTAGGCGCGGTATTTTTCGGATGCCAGTGGGTAAAGCGGTGTGGCCTGCCTGACAAAAATCATCTTGTGGTATAGGTGCGGTAACGGATTCAACTTGTACATTGGAGAAAACCATCCATGTTTTAACAGGTGAAAAATCATGAAGACCCTCTTAGTTTTTTTCTTGACCGGCCTTATCCTTGTTGGCATACAGGCACATGCACAGAATGATTTCTGGATGCCCACATCCGGGTTGCAAAGCGGGTACATCTGGGCCATGGATGTGGCACCGTCCGGATCCGTGTTCGCAGGTGGCGACAAGGGCATCTTCCGTTCAACCGATAACGGCAGCAGCTGGGCGGTGTCGGGCCTGACAGCCACGGCGGTGTTTGATGTTCGCAGCAAAGGAAACGGTCATCTTTTTGCTGCCACCTCTTCCGGCATTGCACGTTCGGTCGACGATGGCGATAGCTGGATGCCCACCGGGTTCAACCAGCCCATCATGCGCGCAGTTGCATTCAGGCCATCTGAAAATACCCTGTATGCCGGCGGGAACGGTGGCATCGTGATGAAGTCGGAAGATGAAGGAACTACCTGGGATACCATCCAGGCAGGAGGAGATTTTGCCACCGATGTGGAAGGACTGGCCGTGGGATCCGACAGTACCCTGTACGCCGGCACATACGGTAGCAGCGTCTGGCGTACCACCGATAACGGACAAAGCTGGCAGTTGGTGAACACCGGCATGACCACCTCCGGCGTGGTGTCCATGGCCATCATCCGGCGCGGGCCGCTTCAAAACGATATCCTCTTCGCCGGCACCAACGGATGGATCTTCCGCTCAGACAACCGTGGCGACACGTGGACCCAGGTCGGCCTCGACAACCAAACCACCATCTACGATCTGAAGGTGGATGGCGGTACCGTTTGGGCGGCGACCGGACTCGGTATATACAAGTCGGCGGATGAAGGTCAGACCTGGCAGGCGTTCAACCAGAACCTGACCGACTCGCTCTTCATGCGGTCTGTTGCAGTGGATGGAAAAGTATATGCCGGCGCCAACGGCAATGGGGTGTATCGTTCTTCCATAAGTACCGACTACTGGGAACGCGTGGGTGTGCCATATGCATATGTGTATTCCTTCGCTGCCTGGCCCGCCGCCGGTCGTGTGCTGGCAGGTACGAACGATTCCATCTTCGTGTCAGACGATAACGGTGCCACATGGAAAAGAAGCAACGCCGGTCTCAGCGGTCGTTTTGCGCATGTGTTTACCGTATATCCCGGCAACCCCGTTTTATATTGCGGCCTCACCACCGGTGTATATCAATCTTCAGATGCGGGAGACAACTGGCAGCCAACGCCCGCCCAGCCATCCAACAAAAATATTTCCGCCCTGCAACTCAATGCTGCAGGTGATGTGTTCGCAGGAACGGGTAACGCATTGTTCCGCACCACCGACGGCGGACAAACATGGGAGCGTATCCACACAGGCCTTGTGGATTCCAACATCGTGAGCATATCTTTGGATCCTTCCGGTCAGGATCTGTATGTGGGTACCTGGCTTGGCGGGGTGTTCCGGTCGACCGACAACGGCGACAGTTGGACGGCCTTCAACGGTGGCACCAACTGGTATGATCCTTCCGTGCAGCATTTCGCGGTGGATACCGCCGGGAATTACCTGTATGCCGGTACATCGGGTAACGGCGTGTACCGCACGCGGTTGGATTCCGCCGACTGGCAGCAGGTGGTTAGCGGGATGGGGAACGGCGGTTATCAATCCATCACCGGACTGGCGATCGGCCGCAACGGAGACCTCTATGCAGCCACCGCCGATTCGGGTGTGTACCGTTCATCGGATCAGGGCGACAACTGGTCACAAGTCAATACAGGTTTGCGCAGCCTGAACATCACCGCACTGGACACCGCCGCATCCGGTTACCTGTATGTGGGTACCAACGGCAATGTGATCCATCGCAGCACGGATGTGTATACCGGAATACACAGCAATGTACGTGTAACCACATCTCTGTTCCTGTATCCGAACCCCGCCATTGATCAGGTGGCGATCGTGGTGGATCTGCCGCATGGGTGTTCGCATGCAACACTGAAAGTATACAACCTGCTTGGTGAGCAGGTGACTGACATATATGGGGGTGCCTTACCGGAGGGTACACGTGCGTTTACCTGGAATGCGGGTGGAATGCCGGCAGGTGTTTATCTCGTGAAATTGGAAACGGATGCACGCAGTTGGTATGGGAAGGTGGTGGTGAGGTAGGGGTATCCTTTTTATTAATCCTGCGATTCTTGGTTCTCTTTCAATCGGAGCACCACACCTTTTCCCTGCACATTTTTCAGTGGCCCTTGTTTGAAATAACTTGCCAGTTCCATCAGGTGGAAAGCATGGAGCAGGCGCTCCATCGGCGATCGTTGCAGGTTTTCCAACAATCTGCGTCGCATTACCGCTTCCACATCCGAAGTAGTATGAAGGATCAGTTTTGGCATGGTATAAAATTACGAAATCAATTGATAAGGTGGCGTGCTGTCTTGAAATTACACATCCAAGGATCTGACCAACATCATCCGTCGATAATGACATTTCTCATTGGAATTCGACGAGAGGAATGAGTATCTTGCATATAAATTCTCATTCTGCAATTTGTGAGAAAAGTTTTTGCCATATTTCTTTCGGTCGTTATGCTTGCCGTTTCCCCCGGCTTTGTGTTCGCCACACATTACTGCGGAGGGAAAGCGGTGAGGCATGCGGTGGCTGTTTCCGCAGAACCGTTGGATTGCGGGATGTCAGGAATGGATTTTCCATGTGAACATGGCGGAAATTCTTCGTCCTTTCATCGGAAGAGTTGCTGTGATACCCAATACCAGAAGGTGAATATCCGTGATTCTTTCGAGAAGGGGGACGTCCGACAAATGTCTGATACAGGTTCATTGTGGACGTTTTGTTCATTTCCGGTTCGCGTTTTCTCCAGGGTGGAGCCTGCCCGCAACCACGCGGATTACCTCAACTATCTACCACCATTGCTGGATGCCGATATACTGGTGAGCATCCAGGCCTTTCGTATTTGATGACACTTTGATCTGACACGTCCGGCAACCGGTATTCGGTAGCGGACTATGTGTGAAATCAATTCTTGTGTCATTCAATACCGCAACATTGCTCAATAGAACCATACGTTACTTTCTGGAGAATAAACTGGTCACTTTCCTGCTGGTTTGCCTGTTCGTCATTTGGGGCATCATCACCGCTCCCTTTGGCTGGAAGCTGGATGGGTTGCCTTCCGATCCGGTTCCGGTAGATGCCATACCGGACATCGGTGAGAACCAACAAATCGTTTTTACCCAATGGATGGGGCGTTCCCCTCAGGATATCGAGGATCAGGTGTCGTATCCCCTTACAACCTATTTATTGGGGATACCGGGAGTGAAAACCATTCGTAGCTCTTCTATCTTTGGGTTCAGCAGCATCTATATCATCTTTTCTGAAGATGTGGATTTTTACTGGTCCCGCTCCCGCATCCTGGAAAAACTCAATTCGTTACCTGCCGGTCTTTTGCCGGAAAACGTAACGCCAACGCTCGGGCCGGATGCAACGGCCCTGGGACAGGTTTTCTGGTATACGTTGGAGGGGCGCGATCAGGACGGGAACCCCACCGGGGGATGGGATCTGCATGAAATACGCACCGTCCAGGACTTTTACGTGAAGTACGGCCTCAACGCAGTTGAAGGTGTTTCCGAAGTGGCTTCCATTGGCGGCTTCGTGCAGGAGTACCAGGTAGACGTAAATCCGGATGCCCTGAAAGCCTATCATATTCCATTGCAAAAAGTAATGGAAGCCGTCCGCAAATCGAATAGGGATGTAGGGGCAAAAACCATTGAGATCAACCAAGCCGAATACCTGATCAGGGGGTTGGGATATGTCAGGAAAACCGAAGACCTGGAAAAAGCAGTGGTGGCTGTTCAGGACAATGTCCCGATCCGAATCGGCGATATCGGTGTTGTGACACTGGGTCCTTCCACCCGGAGGGGACTGTTGGATAAAGGTGGAGCAGAAGTGGTGGGAGGTGTGGTTGTGGCGCGCTATGGCTCAAATCCCTTGCACGTCATCAATAAGGTAAAGGAAAAAATACAAGAGATTGCTCCCGGGTTGCCGAAGAAAACCCTGGCGAACGGCGTGGAAAGCCAGCTGACCATCGTGCCTTTTTATGACCGCACCCAACTCATTCATGAAACCATCGGTACGCTGGAAAGCGCCCTTTCCCATGAGGTGCTGATCAGTGTGATCGTTGTTCTGATATTGGTATTGAACCTTCGGGCATCCGTTATCATTTCAACGCTTCTGCCGATTGCTGTGCTGATGACATTTATCGTGATGCGCTATTCCGGGGTGGATGCCAACGTCGTCGCTTTGTCGGGAATTGCCATTGCCATTGGTGTGATGGTGGATGTGGGAATCGTATTTGTGGAGAACATCATCCGTCATCTTGAGTTACCTGAGAATCATGGGGTGAAAGGAAAAGAACTGATGTGGGTTATTTATGAAGCAACCGTGGAGGTCGCTTCTGCCATAACCACTGCGCTGGCAACCACCATTGTGAGTTTCATCCCGGTTTTTGCCATGCAATCTGCCGAAGGCAAACTGTTCCGACCCCTCGCCTTCACCAAAACCTTTGCCCTATTGGGTGCATTTGTACTGGGATTGGTGGTGTTGCCCGCATTCACCCACCTTGTTTTCGGAATCGACTACAGCAGGAAGCGGGTGAGAAGGTTGTGGAGCCTTATACTCCTTGCCGGCGGTATCCTGCTAGCGGTATCCGCAGGAATGATTCTTCCGCTGGCATTGAGTTGTATCGGCCTGAACGGGTTGTTGGAACATAGGTATCCTGCCAAATATAAAGCCTGGCCTAACTATGTCAATTTAGGACTTACCGTACTCATTGCCACATTCTTTCTTACCGAAGAGTGGATGCCGCTGGGCCCTCAGAACAGCCTTTTGGTGAATTATTTATTTGTGATCGTATTGCTGGGTTTGATCCTGGGCATATTACTCGGCATTGTTCATTACTATGAACGGGTGTTGAAATGGTGTCTGGCAAACAAGGGGAAATTCATGTTGCTTCCCTTATCCACCCTGCTTTTCGGAATCGTTATCTGGTTGGGGTTTGACCGCACCTTTGGCTTTGTGGCCAATGGAGTGGAAGGAATGGGCTGGAACATCCGGCAAACGTCTTTCTGGACGACATCATCCCATCGCTTTCCCGGCATAGGTTCGGAGTTCATGCCTTCGTTGAATGAAGGTAGCTACCTGCTGATGCCCACCTCCATGCCGCATTCCGGGGTGGAGTATAACCGCAAAGTTGTGGGGCAACTGGATATGATGCTGAACAACATCCCGGAAGTGGAACTGGCGGTGGGTAAAATGGGACGGGTGGAATCTGCCCTTGATCCGGCTCCGGTTTCCATGTATGAAAATATCATCAATTACAGGCCTGAATACATTCTTGACGAGAACGGTCACAGGGTTCGGTTCAAAGTGGATAAACACGAGCGTTTCATCACGGTTCGCGGAGATACCCTCACCAATGAAGAAGGATTGAAGCGAGGAATAACGGCAACCGATCTGATCCGGGATGATCACGGGGAGTTTTACCGCAATTGGAGACCCGGCATCCAATCACCCGATGATATCTGGGATGAAATCGTGAAAGTGGCCAACATCCCGGGTATCACCTCCGCACCTAAATTGCAACCGATTGAGACCCGACTGGTGATGCTGCAAACCGGAATGCGTGCACCGATGGGAATTAAAGTGTTCGGGCCTGATCTTGCCACCATCGAACAGTTCGGCATGCGGCTGGAAGGTGTTTTGAAAGAGGTTCCGTCGGTAAAGGCGGAAGCGGTATTTGCCGATCGCATTGTCGGTAAGCCTTACCTGCACCTGAACATCAACCGCGATGAAATTTCAAGGTACGGCCTGAATGTGGAAGACGTGCAGCAAAGCATTGAAACCGCTATTGGTGGTATGAAAATCACTTCCAGTGTTGAAGGCAGGGAGCGCTTTCCCATCCGGGTTCGCTATCCCAGGGAGTTGAGGGACGACCCCGAATCGCTGGGTAAAATTCTGATCGCTACCCCAACCGGAGCGCAGATTCCGCTTTCACAACTGGTGGACTTTGAATACGTGCGCGGGCCACAGAATATAAAAAGTGAGAATACTTTCCTGGTAGGGTATGTGCTGTTCGATAAACAGGAAGGCCGGGCAGAAGTGGATGTGGTCAATGATGCCCGGGAAGCCATTCAGGATAAGATCAATGCCGGAGAGCTGACGGTTCCCCCCGGTATCAGCTATAAATTCTCCGGGAGCTATGAAAATCAGGTGAGGGCTGTGAAACGCCTGGCTGTTGTTATCCCCATCAGCCTGGTTCTGATTTTCCTTCTGCTCTTTTTTCAGTTTAAAACCATCATTGCTTCTTCCATTCACTTCTCGGGCGTGTTTGTTGCTTTCGCAGGAGGCTTTATCATGCTTTGGCTGTATGGGCAGAACTGGTTCATGAATTTCACGCTGGCGGATGTAAATATGCGGGATCTGTTCCAGATGCATCCCATCAATCTAAGTGTGGCCGTGTGGGTGGGATTTATCGCCTTGTTCGGTATTGCCACCGATGACGGGGTTATCATGGGAACCTATATTCATCAGGTATTTAAGGAACGGAAACCGCAAACCATTGAAGGCGTTCGAGAGGCAGTGCTGATAGCTGGTAAGAAGCGGGTGCGCCCGGCCATGATGACGGCAGCTGTTGCCATTATCGCCCTGCTACCGGTACTTACCTCCACAGGCAAAGGAGCAGATATTATGATTCCGATGGCCATTCCCACTTTCGGTGGTATGACCATACAGATCATGACCATGTTTGTGGTGCCGGTACTACAGGCATACTGGAGAGAATCGGTGATTAAAAAACAAAACAACCAGGTATCATGAGGAAGGTGATATTCGTCCTGTTCATATTGTTTCCAGGAATAGGTGTCCGGGCACAAACCCTACAGAACTACCTGGAAATAGCAACGGACAGCAACCCCGGATTAAAAGCCCGGTACGCCGAGTTTGAAGCGGCCATGCAAAAAATCCCACAGGTGAAATCATTGCAGGATCCCACTTTTTCAGTGAGTGCCTTCGGACAAATGATTGAAACCAGGGTCGGTCCGCAGCGAGCCATATTTATTTTCAATCAGATGTTTCCCTGGTTCGGAACCCTGAAAGCCCGGGGCGATGCAATGGCATTGTTTGCAGAAGCCAGATTCCAGGCATGGCTGGATGCACGCAACGCACTTATCTACCAGGTCAAATCTGCCTGGTATCCTTTGTATGAGCTGGACCAAACCATCCGATACCAGCGGGAAAACATATCCATACTGGAATCTTATAAAACACTTGCCCTGACACGCTTCAAAAATGGCAATGGAACCATGGTGGATGTGCTTCGTGTGGACATCATGCTGGAGGATGCCGGGACGGAACTGACATTGCTGGAAGACAAAAGAAAACCTTTGTTGGCGATGTTTAACAAGCTGTTGAACCGGGATGTAAACAGTGAGGTGGTTGTGGCCGATGCTTTGATTCCCGATGATTCACCCGGTGCGTTTTCCCCGGACAGTATGCTGCAAAACAATCCCAGGTTGATTGAACTGGATAAAAAAGCGCAAGCCTGGAAACAACAGCAGATAGCAGCTGGAAAACAGGGTATGCCTAAGTTGGGTGCAGGCCTGAACTATACCGTTATCGGTAAACGAACCGATATGGATGTGCCTGGGAACGGGAAGGATGCCATCATGCCTATGATATCCGTCTCTCTTCCGATTTACAGAAAAAAATACAAGGCGATGGCGAGTGAAACCGAGTTCATGCATACCTCCGCAGTACAGATGAAACAGGAGGTAAGCAATGATCTGCTGGCCTCTTATGAAATGGCCGGTTATGAACTGGAAAAGGCAAATGAGGAATACAAACTGTTGGCTGCACAAATGAAAAAAACCCGCCAGGCAGAGAGCCTCCTTTTGACTGCATACAGCACATCAGGAAAAGACTTTGAAGAAGTGCTCCGGATGCAGCAATTGTTGCTGAAATATAAAATAGCAACGGCTACATCTGTCAAAAACTATTTTACAGCTGTTGCAAGGCTTGAATATTTAACGGCAACAAATTAACGGACATGAAAAAGATCATTCAGAATAAATACATACAGTTCGGATTCCTGGTGTTGCTGGGAATATGGATCGGATGGCTGATCAAACCAACACATGGTACATCCGTGGAGCAGAGACAGAGCGATCTTGCAGCCCGGGAGCAAATCTGGACCTGCTCCATGCACCCGCAAATCCGCCGGAACGCACCGGGTCAGTGCCCGATATGTGGCATGGACCTGATACCATTGAACAGTGAAAACGGTTCGGATGAAAACCCCATGCTTGTTGCCATGTCACCCACAGCCATGCAACTGGCCAGCATTCAGACGTCTGTTGTCGGTAATCAAAAACCGGTGAAGGAGATAAGAATGACCGGCAAGGTGCAGGCGGATGAAAGAAGAATCTATTCCCAGGCTTCCCATATTCCGGGACGGATCGAGCAACTGATGATCAACTATACGGGAGAGCAGGTACAGAAAGGGCAAACATTGGCGATCATCTATTCCCCGGCACTGATTTCCGCCCAGGAGGAATTATTTGAAGCCATGAAAATCAAAGAACAACAGCCTGCATTGTTCAACGCAGCCAGGGACAAATTGAAAAGCTGGAAACTTACCGACGGACAGATCGATCAGATCATCGCCGCCGGAAAGCCCCAGGAACAGTTTCCGGTGTTGGCGGATGTATCGGGGGTGGTGCTTAAAAAAAGAGTCAATACAGGTGACTATATCATGAAGGGCATGTCCATTTACGATGTGGCTGATCTTTCAAACCTGTGGATATTGTTTGATGTGTATGAAAGCGATATGCCCTGGGTAACAACCCACAGCAAAGTAAGTTTTACCGTTGCTTCCGTTCCCGGAGAAACATTCTCAGGAACAGTCTCATTTATTGACCCGGTGATCAATCCGCAAACCCGTGTGGCCAAAGCCAGGGTGGAGTTCCCCAATCAGCAACTCAAACTGAAACCTGAAATGTTCGCCAGCGGGATCATTACAAGTGAACTTCGGCAAGAGCAGGATGGACTGATCGTACCCAAAACGGCTGTGATGTGGACCGGAAAAAGGTCTGTTGTTTATGTGAAAAGCAACACTGGAAAGGAAGTGGGTTTTATGATGCGCGAAGTGACATTGGGCCCTGCATTGGGTGACAGCTATGTGGTGACGCAAGGCCTGGAGGCAGGTGAGGAGATTGCCACCCAAGGAACATTCAGCATTGATGCTGCTGCACAACTGGCGGGCAAACCCAGCATGATGAATCCCGAAGGCGGACCGGCAATGACAGGGCACAACCATGCTGGTATGACGGGTGGATCGGGAAGTATGACTTCCGATGCGCAACCATCAACCACCCATTCCGAAAATATGACCATCAGCAAACAGGTGAAAGAATCCCTGGTGCCGCTCTTTCAGGACTACCTGGCGTTGAAGGATGCACTTGTGACTGATGATTTCAGATCGGCACAACGTGTAGCCGGTTCCCTCCAAAAACACATGAAGGATGTAAACATGGAAATGTTCAAAGGGGATGAGCACATGACATGGATGCAGCATAGCCAGGCGGTGATGAATGCACTCGAGATGATTGGGAAAGCGGAGAACATCGGTGGCGTGAGGCGGGCCTTCAAGGATGTGTCGGATCACATGATCCTGATGGCGGTGGCCTTCGGCCCGTTCGACCGGGAAGCGCTGTACATCCAGCATTGCCCGATGGCAAATAACAACAAAGGTGCCGACTGGATCAGCGAGGAGAAGATCATTCAAAACCCTTACTTCGGACAAAGCATGGTCGGGTGCGGATCCGTGACCAAAGAAATCAAATAACCAATCATTCACTAATACCCAGATAAAATGAAAAGAAGAATCCTTATCATCGGAACAACAGGTTTGTTTGCGATCAGTCTTGCTCTCTTCATGGGCTGCGGAAATGCAGAAAAAGACCCGGACCAGCACCACGAAGCTGCAATGGATCATGACCACGGCATGGGAGAACATCATGATGAAGGAGAAGAACACCATCATGCACAATCTGATAACCACATGGATGCTACATCCATGAGCGTGGAGCAATCAGCCTCAGCCTCTGAGGTTCTTAATGCCTACCTCGATATCAAAAATGCCCTGGTGGAAGATGATGATGCGAAAGCAGCCCAGGCAGGAAAAAAACTGGTTGCTGCATTTGATCACATGGATAAGTCTTCGGTCTCGCAGGATCAAATGAAGGAAGTTGACGATATCATCGATAATGCAAGAGAAAATGCCGAACATATTTCCGAGAACCAAGGCAATATCGATCATCAGCGGGAACACCTGGCCGAACTGTTTGCCGATATCAGGGACCTGGTGGCATTGACCGGCTCCGACCGCAATCTGTATGAAATATACTGTCCGATGGCCAACGACAATGAAGGAGCCATGTGGCTGAGTGCCTCCAATGAAATCAAGAATCCCTACATGGGAAGTAAAATGATGACCTGCGGTACGGTAAAAGCTGAAATTTCGGTGGAGTGAACAGATCTGGAAAAGCCGGAATTGTTTTGCTGATTGTGCTTGCGGGGATGCAGTTTATCCCCGTCAATAGAAATCAGCAAGATGAAGGGACTTCTTCGGACTTTCTCCAAACCTATCATCCGCCGGCGAATATCAGCACGCTTCTGAAAAATGCCTGCTACAATTGCCACAGCAACCATACCGACTATCCATGGTACAGTTATGTTCAACCGGTAGGGTGGTATTTGGAACGTCACATCAACAAAGGCAAAGAAAATCTGAACCTAAGTGCGTTTGACACTTATTCCTCCAGGAGAAAAAGAAGCAAATTAAAGTCAATGATTCATCAGGTCAAAGATGGTGGAATGCCTTTGTCTTCTTATACACTCATGCACAAGGAAGCACGGTTGAGTGAAGACGATAAAAGCACGCTCATTTCTTACCTGGATTCTTTGCGGGATTCAGCACATTGATCTGTACGTATCAACAAACGAACATGGAACATCAACATACAACCCACACGACAGCCGGTCACCCCGACGAACACGAACACATGGATCACAGCAAAATGAACCATGCCATGATGGATCATTCCGGCCACAACCCACCTCATGGTCATATGGGGCACGATCACCACAAAATGATGATCGCCGATTTCCGAAAACGGTTCTGGGTTTCCCTGGTGCTTTCCGTTCCTGTGTTGATACTCTCTCCCATGATCCAGGGATTCCTGGGATTCAAATGGGCTTTTGATGGGAACATGTATGTGTTGTTTGTGCTTTCGACGCTGGTGTTTTTCTATGGAGGATGGCCTTTCCTTAAAGGGCTCATCAATGAACTGAAAAAAGGTGCACCCGGCATGATGACCCTGATCGCCGTGGCCATTACCGTGGCGTATGTATACAGCAGCGCCGTTGTGTTCGGATTGCAGGGCAAGATGTTTTTCTGGGAGCTGGTTACCCTGATCGATATCATGCTCGTGGGACATTGGATTGAGATGAGGTCCGTTCTGGGCGCATCCAAAGCGTTGGAACTTTTGGTCAGCATGATGCCATCCGAAGCGCACAAAGTACATGGTGATCACATCATGGATGTGAAACTGGAAGATTTGAACAAGGAGGATGTGATCCTCATCAAGCCGGGAGAGAAAGTACCGGCGGATGGCGTGGTCATCGAAGGGGAAAGCTACCTGAATGAATCCATGCTGACCGGAGAGTCCAAACCGGTGAAGAAAGGAACCGATCAGCAGGTTATCGGAGGCTCTGTGAATGGCAATGGATCCTTAAAGGTAAAAGTGCTGCATACCGGGAAAGACAGTTACCTGAACAAGGTGATAACGCTGGTTCAGGAGGCGCAAAAGGCCAAATCCAAAACACAGAATTTTGCGGACAAAGCAGCCAGATGGCTCACCTATGTTGCACTCACCGTGGGTTTGGCCACATTGGCCGTATGGCTTTCACTGGGTTTTGATTTTGTATATGCACTCGAACGCATGGTGACGGTGATGGTGATCTCCTGTCCGCATGCATTGGGACTGGCCATACCGCTGGTGGTGGCGATATCCACAGCCATTTCCGCACAAAACGGATTGCTGATACGCAACCGTACCGCTTTTGAAAATGCAAGAAAAATATCCACCCTTCTTTTTGATAAAACCGGTACGCTGACCAAAGGTGATTTTGGTGTTACCCGCTACGAGGCGGTTTCCGATACATTCAAAAAAGAGGAAGTGTTGCGGTTGGCTGGTGCACTGGAGCAAAGTTCGGAACATCCCATCGCGGTTGGCATCATGAAGAAAGCAAAACAGTTGAACGTTCCTGTTCCCCCGGCCGAACATTTCAATGCCATCACCGGAAAAGGGGTGGAGGCCAAAGTGGAAGGCCACGACGTAAAAGTCGTCAGTCCGGGTTACCTGAAAGACAAAGGTATTCCCGTTCCCGAAGGGGCCTTTGGCAATGCGGCTGAAACGGTTGTCTTTGTGATGATCCATGAACAACTGGCAGGCTACATTGCATTGGCAGATGAAATCAGGCCTGAATCGCACGAAGCCATCCGCACATTCAAAAAGAACAACATCAAGGTAATGATGGCCACCGGAGACAACGAAGCGGTGGCCAAAGCGGTAAGCAATGAACTCGGATTGGACGGTTACTACGCTGAAGTGTTGCCACATCAAAAAGTGGAGATTGTGAAAGAGCTGCAAACAAAAGGTGAGTTCGTGGCCATGACCGGAGACGGCGTAAACGATGCGCCTGCATTGGCACAGGCAGACGTGGGCATTGCCGTTGGTTCCGGTACCGATGTGGCCGCAGAAACCGCCGACATCATCCTGGTCAACAGTAATCCGCAAGACATCCTTCACCTGATCCTGTTCGGCAAGGCCACGTATAGAAAGATGATACAAAACCTGGTTTGGGCCACGGCCTACAATGCCTTTGCCATACCATTGGCCGCAGGCGTGCTGTATTCACAAGGTTTTGTTTTGGGGCCGGCTGTGGGAGCGGTTTTCATGAGCCTGAGCACCGTCATCGTTGCCATCAATGCCCAGTTGCTGAAATACCAGGTGCGACGCTGATTTTGTGCCGATGTTCATTTGAATTTGTCCCCGGATGTGTTAACTTTGATTAGCGTCCTGTCTGTGCGGAACCGAAGTTTCCGGTTTTGCGGAGTGTGTTTAACCAATTCCGACTTATTTGTGATACGCCGTTACTTCATATGGCTTTCCGGTGTTGCAGTGGTTTGTGTGATCGTACTCACATCCGCAACAAGCAGGGTGGCAAGCAACGGAGCGCCCGCATCGTCTACCGGGGCGCCCGGCGAACACGATTGCACCACCAGCGGATGCCATACCACCTATGCAGTCAATACCGGCACCGGAATCCTTTCCATGCAGGTGGGTGATGGTTCCGGTTTTTATGTGCCCGGTGAAACGTATTCGGTTCAGGTGGAACTCAGTGAAAAGGATGTCAGCCGGTTCGGTTTCGAATGGGTGGCCCTGCGGAAGAGCGACCAGGCCAACGCAGGAACAATCACCGTTACCGATCCCAATCGAAACTGGGTGGTACCCGGATTCAACAGCTTTGATGATCGCAGGTATGCAACCTATACCTATGCAGGAAGCGTGGCACCCCAAACAGGGTCCAACAGCTGGCAGTTCGACTGGACCGCCCCCGCAACCGATGAAGGAGACATCACTCTGTACCTGGCTGGTGTGGCTGCCAACAACGATGGCACCGACCTCGGCGACCAGGTGTACACCACCACCCTTACATTGGTGCCGGCTGCTACGGGAATCTCCAATCAGATTGGGTTGAGCGAATTCCAGGTGTACCCCGTTCCGGCTAAAGACATGCTGCATGTGTCATTTGTTTCGGATCGCCGGCAACGGGTGACCATGGATCTGTTAACCCTGGAAGGAAAGAGTGTTATGATGCAAGCGGACAGGGTGGTGGATGCCGGTTCTGTTCGCATAACCATCCCGTTGAATGTAGCACCCGGGGTATACCTGTTGCGCATGAAAGACGGTGGGGGTGAGATTACACTCAAAAAGATCATGGTTGTTTCCTCCCTATGAGATTCAGAAAGCAAATACTCCTGACCATTTTCTCAGCAGCGATCCTGATGATCGTTACAGGGGTCGGTATCCGGAAAAGTGCAGGCGGACCGCCTTACAACACAGGGGCTCCCGATGAAAAGACCTGCAGCGGAGGCGAAAGTGGCAATGCTTGTCATGGTGGGGTCGGCGTGGTGGATAACCCCGGCTCCGGTGTTCCGGCCATCCTGTTCAATGCCGGGAACAATTACTATGTGCCCGGACAAACATACACGATCAAACCTTCCATCTACCACGCCGGTGTGGACCGCTTCGGTTTTCAGATCGTAGCGTTGAAAAATCTTGACAACAGCAATGCCGGCCGGTTTGTGTTGGCCGATACCTCCAAGGTACGTATGCAGCGTCCCACCTGGGGGTGTTGCCAGGACAGGTGGTATGTCATGCACCAGTACTTTGGTACGTTTCCGGCATCAACCAATTTGGGGGAATGGTCGTTCCAGTGGACGGCCCCACCTGCGAATGAAGGAGCCATTACTTTTTATGCCGCTTTTCTTGCAGCCAACAACAACGGCGTGAATGACTCCCTGGATGAGACCTATACCACCACCCTCACCATTTACCCGTATACCGGTGTGGACAATGGAGATCCATTCGGCCAATCCGTCCGGGTGTTTCCCATTCCTGCAACAAACCGTGTGAATGTGTCATACACCCTTCGGAAAGCATCTCCGGTTTCCATTGCTTTGCTGGATATGCAGGGGCGGATGTGGATTACCAGGTTGATTGAATCGGATACACCCGGCGACCATGTGTTGTTCGTTGATATTCCCGATGACCTGCCAAAGGCCGTTTACCTGTTGCGGTTGGCATCCGAAGAGGGCCATGTCCTGAAGCGCATCGTGGTTCAATGATTTCATTTCCCGATCGTGGGTAATGACACGTTGATTCTTGCGTCCCCTTCCTTTAACAATTATTTGGAAAACACCGGAGATGATCCACGTTCATTCCTTGGAAAACCTGTAATTTTGCAGGGAATCCGGCCAATCAACAAGCCGGCAAGGGAACATGAAGAGAAGGCGTTTTATCCGGAATACATTTCTGAGTGTCGTCGGAATGGGCGTAGGGGTGGGTGTGTATGCCAAGATGATCGAGCCGTTCTGGCTGGAGTTCGTGCGCAGGAAGATGCCCGTCAGAAACCTGCCGCCCGCACTGGCCGGCAAAACCCTCATGCAGATCAGCGACATCCACGTCGGTAACCAGTTCGACTATCAGTTCATTATCGATTCATTCATCAAAGCCCGAGACTACCAACCCGACATCGTGGTGTACACGGGCGACTACGTCACCTACCGCACCGATCAGCAACTCAAACAACTTGAGGAGGTGATGGAGAAAAGCGCGGTGAAAGGCAAGCTGGGAACCGTAGCCATTCTTGGCAACCATGACTACGGCATCAACTGGGTGATGCCCGAAGTGGCCGAACACATCGTGCGCGTGTTCGGATGGTATGACATTCCTGTGTTACGAAACTGTGGATACGATGTGGCCGGACTCAACTTCATCGGCTTCGATGATTACTGGGGACTCAACTTCAGGCCGCACGATGCCATGCGCGGTTACATCGCGGATGTGCCTACCATTGCGCTTTGCCACAATCCGGATGTATGCGATATGAACGTTTGGAACAACTACCAGGGATGGATCCTGTCGGGACATACACATGGTGGTCAGTTCAAGCCGCCATTCCTTGATCCGCCCGTGCTGCCCGTAAAGAACAAACGCTATTCGGCCGGCGAGATCGATCTGTACGACGGCCGCACGCTCTACATTAACCGTGCCCTGGGCAACCTGCACCAGATGCGTTTCAACGTGCGCCCGGAGATCACCCTGTTTGAATTGGAAGAGGATAACAGCATACTGCACACAGCCCTCCTTCGCCAGGGCTACGGCGGGCAAGCGAACCCTCCAACAGAAGCGTAAAGACATGCTGAAGGGAAAGGTGAAAGAACGGATCATCATTCTGGCGGTGTTGCTGGCCACGACAGCATGTGTGTTGAACTCGAATAAGGCGGGATTGATTACACGCGTTATGGCCTGGAACAATAAAGTGGAGTGCGCCATCAGCGGAGGGTTAGGTGCGAAGTCGTCCCGCCAGTTTCAACGATACCAAAGGTTAATCACGATCGCTTCCGATGATGTATTGATTCGTTTGACGGATCATGCCAATCCGGCGGTGAGATGTTATGCTTTTCAGGGTCTTGCGCGCAGAGGAAATAAACATGTCTATGACATCCTGATGAAGCATCTGGATGATGGTGATCTGGTTGAGTATGCCTGTGGTTGTATGACAAGTGAGCTGCCCGTAGGGCACGTGTTTCTCGACATTGTACAAAACGGAGGAGTCGATACGACTACGTTTCAACTCAATGAACAACAGAGGTTGAAGGTGGATAGCATCAGGTCGGCTTTTGTTTGGGATGTGCTTCGTCCATGATGGAATGATAGGTGGTTTTGAGCAAGGGCAACAGCAAGTGCAAGGGTGATGCCCTCCACCTAAACCCTTAAGGCGTTCAGTCCCATCAATGCCTAAGCGCCCATTCTGTATGCTGTATGCTGTTGCCGTATGCTGTTGCCGTATGCTCTTGCTGTTTTCTATCTTTACCCTTCAATCCCTCACGCCATGTATCGTCGCCTGCTCATCCTGATCCTGATTGTTTTGTCTCTTCCCGCTTTTTCGCAAACCCTGCTTCGTCCAGATCGGGTGTTTGACGGCACAAGCATGCACACCGGTTGGGTGGTGCTGGTGGAAGGCCGGAAGATCGCGTATGCCGGTCCGGAAGCTGGTGTCACGCTGCCTGAACATACCGAAACCGTCGAGCTGAAAGGAAAGACCCTCATGCCCGGACTCATCGAAGGGCACAGCCACATCCTCCTGCATCCTTACAACGAAACTTCATGGAACGACCAGGTGCTGAAAGAGTCGGTGGCCGAACGCTCCATCCGTGCAGCCGTTCATGCGGAGAAATCCCTGATGGCGGGTGTGACCACCTTGCGCGACCTGGGATCGGAAGGCGCCGGTTATGCGGATGTGGACATCAAGCATGCCATTGAAAAGGGCATCATTCCCGGACCGAGGATGCTGGTGGCAGGTCCTGCCATCGTGGCCACGGGCAGTTATGGTCCGAAGGGTTTCCGTGATGGGATGCAGGTACCCCTCGGTGCGCAAACCGCCGACGGCATCGAAGGTGTTACGCGGGTGGTTCGTGAACAGGCAGGAGGGGGTGTGGACGTGATCAAGGTATATGCCGACTACCGGTGGGGTGTGAACGGCGAAGCACGCGCTACTTTTTCAGAAGAGGAGATCCGGCAGATGGTGCAAACGGCCCGCAGCAGTGGTCGCCCGGTTGTGGCACACGCCACCACGGAAGAAGGCATGCGGCGTGCGATCATGGCCGGTGTGGAGACCATCGAACATGGAGATGAAGGAACGGCTGACGTATTCAAACTGATGGCAACGAAAGGCGTGGCGCTTTGTCCGACCCTGGCCGCAGGAGAAGCCATCTCACAATACAACGGCTGGAAGAAAGGAGAGGATGCCGATCCGGCGCGTGTGGCCAACAAGAAAAAAACTTTTGCGCTGGCATTGGCGTCGGGTGTTACGATTTGCTTCGGCGGTGATGTGGGTGTGTTCCCCCATGGCGACAATGTGCGTGAACTCGAGCTGATGGTGGCGTACGGCATGAAGCCGCAGGACGCACTTCGTTCAGCTACCTCTGTGAATGCAAAAGTGTTTCACCTCACCGACAGGTTGGGTTCCGTGCAAAAAGACTTGCTTGCCGATCTCATTGCGGTAGACGGTGACCCCACCATCGATATCACTGCCATGCGCAAGGTCACATTCGTGATGAAGGACGGGACGGAAGTGAAATGAGCAAGAGCAACAGCAAGTGTAAGAGTGATACGCTCCACCCAAATCCTGAAGGTGTTCATTGCGCAATCAATGCCTGAATGCCCAATTGACTATAATCCAACTGTTGCCCTTGCTCTTGCTGTATGTTATCGCTGTACACTGAATTTGTGAATGCCCAGAAGGGTTGAGTCGTGGTACGCGAAAACAATGTATAGCCCTGAAGGAAGTCGGGTTACATCCAGGTTTATAATTGATTTGCGGAGTTGATCCGTACCTAGGATCAGCTTGCCATCCGGTTGGTAAATATCCACGGAAGTAATCGGTTGGTTGGGATTGAGTGTACTGAGGCTGACGTGATCTGTTGCAGGGTTGGGAAAAAGTCGGGTTTGGTTGTTCAGGCCTGCCAAGTTTGTTAAACCAGTCAAGACCCGGATGGAATCACAGGTCGAGCTGCTGCATCCGAAGTTCAAATCCCAGGCATCCAGGCATACGCGGTATGTGTCGGGATCTGTAAACGTGTGATATATCGTGTCGGAGCAGGGGTAGCCGATCCAGTCGTCACTGAAATACCAATGACAGGTAGCATATGGGTCTGTCGTTGTATTAATGAACATAAGGGGTACGCCCGTCACACCGCTATCTGCCACCAAAATGGACGGTTTGGGTGAGGTTCCGAAACTGACGTGAATGGAATCGGCGAAGTTACAATGCCCGGTGGTGTCCTGCACTAAGATTCCGTATGTGCCGCTTGTGTCGACCGAGATGGTGTCGGTTGTTTCTCCGGTGGACCATAGATAGGTATACGCCGCGTGATTTGCGATCCCATGTGTTAATGAAACGGAAGGTGTATCGCATAAGACGATGTCATTGCCCAAGTCAAGGTTGGGAACCGGGATGATGTTCACGTACAACGAATCAAAGATCGGGCAACCGTTATCATCCCTGACTTCCAGACTTAACATGCCGGGGTATACCACGTTTGTGGTTCGTATCAGGGATCCGTTCGACCACTTGTAGTAGGTATATCCGGTTCCTGCATTCAGGGTCAGCAGTCCGCAGTGGACCGTGTCAGGGCCGAGTATGTCTATTTGTGGAATGGGCGCCACGTTCACCTGAACGGAATCTTCCACGGTGGGACACCTGGATCCGTTGGTGATCTGAACCCTTACGAGGGTTGTGTCTGTGAGGGTGGCAACCGGGTTGCTGACGGTGCTGTTGTTGAACTTGGATGATGGCAACCACTGAATCCCCGGATCAATGGCATTGGTAGACACCCACATATTCAGTTTTCCGCAGGTGATGGAGGTATCGGTCATTGCCGAAACAGTGATGGGAACCACGGACACATGCACCGAATCGGAGAAGGTGCAATGAGGTGTTTGGATGGACAGGTGGTACCAGGTATCGTTTAACGGGCTGGCCTTCACGATACCCGATGACGTATCCGTTACGTTGATGTTCGGCGCCCAGGCGTATATGTCCGTTGTCAGGTTCACCAACCCCAGGGTTGCGCTGTCGCAGCTCACCACCGTTTGATCCGGTCCGGCCGGATCTGAGGGCACCAGTTCGCCATAGGTATTCACCTTTGCAATGAAGGACGCATATTTGCCGTATTGCGGAACCTGGTAACCCTGGAAGATCGGCATTCCGCCATAACCTCCTGCCATGTATATGTTGTTGTTGAGGAGACTCAACCTGATGGCACTGAATCTTCCTCCCGTTGAAGTTCTGAGCCAATCCGCGTTGTATGCCGTATCTGTGTGAAAGAGGAAGGTGTGATCTTCGATCGGTTGCCCGGTTTCCATGGCCAGCGTTTCTCCCCAGACGGTTGTGGTTTGGTTATAAGTTCCGGTGATGATAAGGTCTTTGTCAGAAGGCGCCTTGATGTCATTGACATCGATATCGGGTAGTTGTTCAAGGGAGAGGCATTGACCGGTTGTATCCATCTTCACGATGAAGGCGCCTCTTTTTACGTTTGAGGTGATGCAGCCGCCGAAGTCCACCTGGAAATCACATTTGCCGGTCAGGTACACTTTTCCATAGTCGTCCACTTCCAGGGATTTCATGGAGAAGTCATTGATCAGTTTACCGGGTATGTCAATCTTTTTGGCCCATGCGACACTTCCTCCCTTGGTAATTTTTGTGATGTAGCCATCCCCTTCCGCATCCGAGTTGAAATGAAAGTTTCCGAGTGTAGTGCTGTCCTTGAAAGAACCGGTGAGGTATATGTTGTCATCTTTGTCATTGTCCATATACCATATTCCTTCATCGGATGGCCCGCCCATGGCCATGCCCCACACTTCGTTGCCGTCCGGATCGTATTTAAAAAGTCCGATATCCGTGCGTCCTGCCCTCCGGATGGTATCACCGGCGAATATGAGGGTATCTGCGGTTAATGAGCCTCCCACCAATAGGGTGTTGTCGGTGTTGCTATGGAGGATTTTCAATCCCGTGAAACCGGGGGCCAGGGTCCTTACCCATTGCAGTTCACCGGAGCTGGTATATTTTGCGAGGAAGAAGTTGTTTCTGTCGGGGTTCACGATCAGGGAGTCGAAAGTGGCAAAGCCTGCGGATCCGGTGATGTATACAGAGCTGGTATCTGCCGTCACATCGTATCCTTTGTCATCCAATGTGCCGCCTGCGCTTTTCAGCCAGAGGCATTTCCCTTGCGGATCGAACTTGGCAAGGAATATATCCAGGGTTTCTTTTTTGGTTGAACTTTTGGTGAATCCGTCGATGGTCAGGGTATGGTTGAAGTCACCTGTCATGTATGCATTGCCGTTTTTGTCAACAGCCATGCCCCTCATGGCGGTATTGTCATTATCAGCTGATGCTACATTCAGATAACCGTGGTCACATTGGGCCGGCAATGTTTCTGAAACCAGCATGAGGGCAATGAGGGTTATCCAAGGACGTACCCGGGTGAAGCATCGGGTTGAAGTGATGTGCATGATGCGTTTGTATGTTTTTGAGACATGTAACTGATGAATCGGATTAGTATTTGATCATTTTCCGGTAGCATGTGACGTGGTTGGTGAAAGTCACCTGAACGATATACGCACCGGGCGGAAGTGTTGCATTTCCTATCATGTATTGATTGGTTAGGAGGTGATCTGCCTGTTGCATGATCTGGCCATTGATCCCAAAGAGGCGAACAGACGCCATGCGCAGTGATGGGTCCATTACCTGAATGACCGCGTGGTCATGAAACGGAACCGGATAAATGATCATTGGGAGGTCGTTGGTGTGAGGAAGGGCTTCTTTCATCCCTACAAACGAATCTCCTTTCCCGTGCAGGAGGATGCTCTCGCCGCCCAGTATCCAGTATTCACCTCCTGCTGCAGCGAAGGCACGCAGACTCTGATTGGTCATGGGGACCGGTTCACGCACCCAGGTGTTCCCGCTGTCTGCAGTACCATAAATGGAACCGGTTGCACAGATGACAATTCCGTTCGCCGGATCTTTGAAATAGACCCGGTTCAAATCTTCATATTCAAAATATCCGGATGGCGCCCAATGATAGCCTCCATCTTTTGTGTGCAATGCGATGTTATTTCCTACGACCCACCCGTTCAGGGGATCGGTGAAATACACATCATTCAGATCAGAAGTTGTGTCAGATGGTTGTTTCTTCCAACTGTCACCACCATTTGATGTGTGCAGGATGGCGCCGTTTTCGCCGACCGTCCACCCGTTTGACGTATCTGCGAAAAACACCGAGCGCAATTGATAGGAACTGTAAGATTTGAAATGCCATCCGGAGGTGTCCCGGAGGATTCCGATGGTGCCGTTATCTCCCACAACCGCTTCAAACCCGGGGTTCAGTATGAATCCGTCCCGCAGCGGCCATTCATTGTAATAGGCTCCTCCTTGCCAGATGGCACCATTGAATGTGTACCAAATAAGCGCACTGCTGCCATTGTTATCGCCTACAAGCAACGCGGTGTTTTCATCGTAGAAGTCGATGGCATTGAAATCGGATGTGAAGGTGGGGCCGGGGTCAATGTAGATGTTCCAGTCTTTGCCACCGTTGTCCGTACTCCAGATGATGTTGTCTTCGTCGATTAACCAACCCTGGTTCACGTTGGCAAATGAAAAATCCTTCAGTCCCTGAAACAGCCCGGTGTATGGGAATATGTCCCAGGTGTTTTCAGATAACCCGCCTGTATTGGAGCGAACCATTTGCCCGTTCCTTCCCACGATCCATACATGGTTGCTGTCGGACGCATCCATGGCGTATTTGGTTCTTTGCCTGCTTTGGTCTGCCCAACTGAAGGACATTTGATGCCATCCGCCCTTGAGTCCGTTTTTTGTTCTGTAAATACCGGTGCCAACACCTGCCCATCCTTTTTTCGAAACAGGGTCTATGTGGATGCAATTTGCCGCCGCTCCATTCGTGGTGGTTTGTTCAACCCATGTGTTGCCACTGTCGGATGTGGCCATGATGCTGCTGTTTGCAGCGGCCCATCCATACTGCGCGTCAATAAAGGAAATGCTCCTGAAATTCATGCTCGGCACATACTGGTGGTTGTGCCAGCTTTTACCACCGTTGCTGGTATGAAGATTGATGCCGCCGGTTCCGTATGCCCAGCCATTCAGGGAATCAATGAAGAAAATATCCAAGAAGGCTTCCGAGTTGCCCGAAGATACTTGCACGGTCCAGTTCTCGCCGCCGTCTTCCGTATGTAGGATGGTTTCAAAGCTGGATGTAGCCCATCCATTCATGTCATCAATGAAATGAATGGCACTGAGGTATTCTCCCGGGGCTTTGTACTGGTGTATCCAATGCTGTCCGCCATTTGTGGTCTTGAATATATCACCCTTTTCGGTGACGGCCCATCCCAGTTCTTCCGACCGGAAGAACAAATCTCTCACACGTGCCATTGAATCAAGCCGTGTCAGTTGCCAGCTTTGTCCGCTGTTGGTGGTTTTGAGTACTGTGCCGATGTCGCCTGCGGCGTACATGACATTCGTGTCTATCATTTCAAAGGCATACAGGGTGTTTCCCTGGGGAAGCGGGTTGAGCCATTCCCATGCGATCTGTGCCTGGCATGTGAATGATGTCAGACACACAATAAGTGTACACAGATATTTGGATGAGCAGCGTACTTGGGGTTTGGGTACGATCATGATCTGGTGCATCATAAGATGACGTGATTGGTGAGAGACATTGTGCTGCAATCAAATATAGGAATTTGAGATGCCATGAAGCCGAATTTTCAACCGATACCCTTACCCTTGGTAAGAGCAAGAGCAGGTGCAAGCGTGATATCCTCCAACCAAATCCTGAAGGCGTTCATTGCGCAATCAATGCCTGAATGCCCAATTGACTACAATCCTACTGTTCCCCTTGCCCTTGCTCTTGCTGTATGCTGTATGCTGTATCCTGTATGCTGTATGTTACAGCCAAGGCAGCAGCGACGCCGTGATCCAGCTGCTGAACGTATTTCTCATTTTTTGAAACATGGTACTGGGTTTTACTGGGACATGTCAAAAGGAAGGCATGCTTCCTTGTCCAAGATAAATCATGAGACAGGGCGTGTGGGGATGTCTTCATATCCGGTAGCATTCATTACATAAGCGTAAGGATCGGGTGGAAATCGGCGGGAGGGAGCGGTCATGAAAACAAAAAAGCCGGTTCGTTCGAGCCGGCTTTTTTATCAATGACAGGTGGATGTTATTCTTTGATGAATTTCCTGATCTCCTTTTGACCGTCCTGCAGGGTGATGTACAGGAAGTACACACCGTTCGGAAGATGGGCCACCGAGAGGTTGTTCTCTTTGGATTCCACGTTCACCATTTCGCCGATGGCGTTGAAGCAACGAACACCCTGGATATCCGATGCTGACCGGATCCGGATGTAGTCGTGCGTCGGGTTCGGGTAAATGCTCAAAGCTGCTTCTTCCATGGCGTCTCCGCTTTTATAGAGGATCTGTTTATCGATGGGACTGGTGAGTTTGTAAGTGACACCACTTGAGCTTCCGCATCCGTTGGTAGCTCTTACCGTTACGGTTTTGATGGCGCCGTTGAACAGTTCGATGCACGCATCGCCGCTGACCCATTTGCCACTGACCAGGAACTGGATGGAAGCGCCGGGTGAAGGCAGGAAGCAATGTTCTGCGGAACCCACATCCAGTGTTTTTCTATAGGTGAAACTGGGTTTGCCGGTACCGATCAATACCGAGCGCGTAAGGGTTCTTTCTCCGGAATAGGCTATTCCGCTGGCGCTGATCACCACATATCCACCTGTAGGGGAATAAGATGAAGGCGTAGAGATGGTAACGCTGAAGGATGCACGGATGGGCTGACCTGTGCTGACCACCGAACCGACTTTCCAACCGGAAGGCACCGTCCAGAATATTCCGCTCATGTTGGATTGTTTGGGAACCGAGCAGGTGAATGTTTTGGCGGAGCAGATCACATTTACGCTGGAGGTAACATTTGAGATCGTGAGCCGGTTGGGTTTTTCAATGCCGGTGACCACGGCTACATCCGACTTGAACGTGAAGTCGAGGGTGCTCATATTGAAGTATCCTTCCGGACCGCCCCAGCCCCAGTTGAAATGAAACAGGTTGAGGTTGTCATATCCGTCGCATACCCATGAATGTCCGCCACCTTTGACGGGGTCGCTGCCACGGATCTGCATGGGCCTGAACTGGTCCAGCTCCGACTTCAGCAGGCTGATCCAGCTGCTTACGGAATAGCTCGAACGTTTTTTATAGGAGGTGGTACTCGGGTAACGGAAGTACTTGGCATAGGCGGTGGCTGCGGAGGCAGTTTTGGCGCTGCTGCCCGAACCCTTTCCTTCACTGGTTGTGCCGTATTCCATGCTCACGCTCACACCCGCATGGTACATGAGGGTGGCAACGGAATTTCGTTCTGTCTGGGTATAGGTTTGACCGGGATCGTAAATGTCGCGCATGTATCCCCAGCCGTAGCTGGTTTTGCTGAAGTCAACGGTTTGTTTCGGGTAGCCGTCGGGGGTGTAGGATTTGGAACCCTGGCCGGTGTTCGGATACCGCCAGTAATACATGATTTGTGCCATGGCTGTGGCCACGCAACCCGTCGGAGCCCTTTGTGTGGAACCGCCGGGCGCCGGGCACATGGCGTTGTAAGGATCGAACTGGTTCCACCTGGCTCTGATCAGGGGTTCCACAACCGGTACGCCGGCATAGTTTAAACGGGTGGCATCGTTCCACATGTTTTGCACCTCGGCTGAGGCAGCGCGACGGGTGGCCTTCATGTTTTGGGCTGTGACCTTGTACCTGTTCATCCATGCTTTGAAGGGAGGAGATAGTTGGTTCATGTCAATCCGGCTCTCACGGCTGTATGCCAAAATCGGTTCCATCAGGTCATCTCCCGCGACGATGACAAATCCCTTCCCGGAAGGATCGTTGAAGACATAATATGCGGGGGCATTGTTCATTGCGGCGCCCAGGGTTTCGGTGTACGCCAGTACGGCGTCTTTGGGCGCTACCTTGTTAAGGGCATTGGGTTGCCCGGATTGCAGAAAATGGCTGGCAACCGATTGGGCCCGTTCCGGGGTCACGGTTCCTGCCATGTTCACATGTGCCAATCCCATCAGAAAGGCGGCGGATAGAAGAATTCTTTTCATTGAAGTGTGATTAGGGTTGAATTAATGGTGCAAGAGTAGTGCAAGTCGGGAGGTATGGCTGGAAGGAAACAACGAAACAGCATTCCGGCTCAACCACCGGATGTTTTTATTGAACGAGAGATCCGGTTTTTTGAAATAGCGATTGGAATCCGACCGGGAGGCGAATGGAAAAGGGTTTTGTTATATAGACAAAGACCGCCACACTGGTATTCCTCCTGTGCCAGGAGTATCCGGTTCCATATGCTTTCTTTTCATATGCGCCGAAGTTGCTGTCCCGGTTGTGAATCACAAAAACTATGGAATAAGTTATGAGATACAGAAATTTAGCATTAACTTGTATGCGTTAAGGAACGGCATATAAAAAAACACCTCCGTATATGTTCCGCAAATGTCTGCTTATTTTTCTGAGCATTACCGGTCTTTTGTCATTCCGGGCATCAGCTAATAATATTGATGTTACCAATCTTGGACTTTCCGATCAGAATACGTCGAGCGACTATACCATGGTGTCGTTTGATATTTCCTGGGACAATTCATGGCGAACCGGTTCTGCGCCCAACAACTGGGATGCGGCCTGGGTGTTTGTCAAGTACAGGGAGCAGGGTTCCACCACCTGGTACCATGCCACACTGAACACCAGCGGACACACGGCTCCCAGTGGCAGTACGATTGATACGCCCTCTGATGGCAAAGGCGTTTTTATTTACCGCAGTTCCAACGGTACGGGTACCTTTTCTTTAACCGGGGTTGAGTTGCAGTGGGACTATGGTACTGACGGTCTGGCCGATGATGCCATGGTGGAGGTTCGCGTGTATGCCATTGAAATGGTGTATGTCCCCCAGGGAGCATTTGCGCTTGGAAGCGGAGGTACTGAAAACGGTGCATTCTATAAATACCCCACCACCACGGATACCTACTCGGTAGCTAGTGAAGGCGCAATTACCGTGGGGACTGCAAGCGGCAATCTCTACTATCCATCCACAGCGTATAGCGGAGACCAGTCGGGACCGATACCGGCAGCTTTTCCGAAAGGATATGCCGCATTCTATTGCATGAAATATGAGGTCAGTCAGGAACAGTACGTTGCGTTTCTGAACACCCTCACGCGCACCCAACAGAACACGCGTACGCAAACCAATGTGTCAGGTACATCCATTACGGATGTATATGTGATGGGGCCTTCACCCTCGACAACCGTTCAATACCGGAATGGCATTCGCTGCGACGCTACCCTGCCTGCAAGTCCCACACCCATTACTTTTTATTGCGATTATAATGGGAACGGGACAGGCGATGAGTCCGATGACGGACAAAACATCACCTGCAATTTTCTGAGTTCAAATGATCTGAAAGCATATCTGGACTGGAGCGGATTGCGGCCTTTCACCGAGCTGGAATTCGAAAAGGCGTGCCGTGGCACCGCCAGCCCGGTGGCCAACGAACGCGCATGGGGAACCACCAGCTACGCTTCGTCGGCATACACCCTGAGCAATGCGGGTTCGGCAAATGAAGGAATTGCCACCAACTACAGCACCACTGCCGGTAATGTCACATTCTCATCCACCAACGGAAGCATCGTGGGGCCCCTGCGACAGGGAATATTCGCTGCGAATGGCAGCAATACCGGAAGGGTCACTTCAGGCGCAACTTACTATGGTATCATGGAGATGAGCGGCAACGTTTGGGAAAAGGCGGTTACGGTTGGAGAAGCAACAGGCAGGGCATATACAGGTGCGCAGGGTGATGGTACCCTGAACGCATCCGGTGATGCAGACGTTACCAACTGGCCGGCTACTGATTGTGTGGGCATGGGTTTCCGTGGAGGTGATCGTGTGAACGGAAGCAGCAGTCTGCGTGTATCCGACCGCGGGGTTGCTGTGTACTCTGCTACATACCGCGACACACACGTAGGTGGCAGAGGCGTACGCACCGCACCTTAAAGTGTAAATAAATGAAAAGGAATATGAAGATCCGGAGCAAGGGAATCGCACGCTGTATGATGGTAGCATGTTGTTCCATCAGCTTTCCCGTCATGGCCCAATATACAGGTGGCGATGGCGATGGGTTTGCCGTGGCATCATCCGGGAGCGAAATCTCCCTGCCCATCGAATTGGTTTCTTTTCGGGCCGGCATGACCGGAAGCATGGTTCGGCTCGACTGGGTGTCGGCATCTGAGGTCAACAACGACCATTATACCGTTGAGAAATCCGACGACGGAAAGCATTGGACATTCGTGTCTCAGGTGCAGGGCGCCGGAAACAGCAGCACCGAACAATACTATGCTGCCTACGATCACAACCCTTACAACGGCGTTTCATACTACCGCCTCCGCCAAACCGATTACGACGGAACATCCGAAGACCTGAAAACGGTAGCGGTTGGTTCGGAAAGCATGGAAGACCAACAGGCCTTTCTGTTTGCCAATCCCATCACCAACAGGCTGGAGGTGCAGATGACCGGCACCACCGGCGACATGCAAATTTCCATTTACAATACTTCGGGTATGCTGGTCATGACGTATCCGCCGGGTGCGGGATCAAGTCTGGATATCACTGCCCTCAGCAACGGGTTGTATTTTGTACGTGCCCAATATGCGGATGGAGCAGGGGAGGTATTCATGGGTAAATTTATCAAGGCATACAGGTAGGTTGCATCCTTTCCGTGGTCCGTTACACCGCTTCCTGCTAAAACAACTCCAGCTGGTCCAGTCCCCTGTTCCTGAATGCGGATACGTTCAGCGGTTTCATTTTTCTTCCTGCCATGTGTTTGCGTCGTGCTACTGCGAACAAGTTGGCGATGGATACCGCCACGGGTCCGTCGCCTTTCATGCGTTTGCCCCACCGGCTGTCGTTCAGTTGACCTCCATGACAAGCCCTCACCTGGTTCAATACTTTTTCCGCACGATCGGGAAAGTGTTGTTGTACCCAGTCTTCAAACAGGTCTTTGATTGAACCGTTCAGTCGCACCATGATGTAGGCAGCTGATTGCGCACCGTGGTCAGCAGCGGCTTTGACCAGTTCAGGTATTTCATGGCTGTTCAGTCCGGGTATCACCGGCGCCACCATCACGTTCACGGGGATGTTATTTGACGTGAGGGTGGAGACAACTTCCAGCCGGCGTTTGGCGGATGCTGTGCGGGGTTCCATGCGCCGGCGCAGGTCTTCATCCACAGTGGTGAGGCTGATGTTCACGTGCACGAGGTTGTGTTTGTTGAGTTCGGTGAGGAGGTCGAGGTCGCGCAGGATGAGTGCATTCTTGGTGATGATGCCCACGGGATGACGGTGCTTCAGCAACACTTCCAGCATGCGACGTGTGAGCTTCGTCTTTCGTTCGATGGGCTGGTAGCAGTCGGTATTGCCCGATAGCATGATGGGGGACACCTTCCACGATTTGCTTTTCAATTGTTTCTCCAGCAGTTCCGGGGCGTTGGGTTTTACGATGATCTTCCGCTCGAAATCCACCCCTGCGCTATAGCCCCAATACTGGTGGCTGTTGCGTGCATAGCAGTAGATGCACCCGTGTTCACAGCCCTGGTAAGGATTCATGGAGAGGGCGTGTCCGATGTCCGGACTGGTCACCTTGTTCACAATCTTTCTCGGCGTTTCCGTGAGGAACTCGGTTTTCGGGTTGATGGTTTCTTCTTCATCCAAACCCTCCATATGTTCTTTTACATATCGGACGGAGAGAAACGGGTTGTGTGTGTTGAACTGGGCTCCCTGGCCTTTGACGGGATCGCGGTCGGACATGGTCAAAAGTAAAGAAAGGGGAGATGTAAAAGGGAGAGAAATTGTAGCAGCAAGAGCCCTCCTTCGCCAGGGCTACGGCGGACAAGACATACGGTGGGCGTTGTAGTTGCTCGGGCGGTCACGCATGGATTGTACAGTGAACGCCATTATGATTGGGTAGGGAGGAAGCTTCTGTATGCTGTTGCTGTATGCTCTTGCTGTTTTCACCACGTGTTCCGGAGCGCTAGGTTTTTCCTGTTCCGGTTTTATAGCCTATTTCTTTTCTGGGTTGTTCCGGTTTTTGTAGCAGTTGTTTCAAGATGTCGAAAATGTATCTTATGTCTTTGTTGTGCCGGGCGACATGATTTTCCATTTGCTCCAACTTCAGGAGGATGTCCTTGTGCGTCAATGTCAACAGCCGCAATCGGGTAAAGGTGCGGATAATAAGGATGTTTGCCCCGATGGCCCGGTCGCTGTTCAAAATGCCCGACAACATGGCAACACCTTGTTCCGTAAAGGCGCATGGAGGCTTTCTTGTTCCACCCCAACTTGATGTTCCATTTTGGAACATCAAGTTTTTAAATTCCTCCTGGCTGAGTTGAAACATGAAATCCGGAGGAAAGCGTTTCATGTTACGTTTTACGGCTTTATTCAGATGGCCTGTCGGTACACCATACAGTTCTGCGAGGTCGCGGTCAAGCATCACCTTCTGGTCGCGGATGATATGGATCTTGCTCATGATCACTTCGTCTGGTACTGTGTGTTTAGCTAAGCTTTTTGACATCATTCTCAGGTGATCTATCTGTTGGATTGCTTTTTGACAAATCTGGATATTCCAGGTGAAGAAACCGGACGAAAGCAATGCCGGAAGTTGCAGATGTAATGTTGAACGGCTGTTTATCCGTAACAGCATACAGTGGGCGTTGTAGTTGCTCGGGCGTTCGGGCATAGATTGTACAATGAAACGCATTTATGATTGGGTTGGAAGGGAGCTACTCTTGCCCTTGCTGTATGCTCAATTCATACCCCATGGATTTTCGTTCGGGTAATGGAGGGGTCATCAACTTTCTAAGGGCATCAAAGACAAAACTGAATTGTTTGTCGTAGGCCTTTTCCATTTCCTCCAATTTCTTTGCCAGCTCGTTGTGGGTGGCAAGCCATTCCCTTAGTTTGACGAATGCCCTCACTACATGGATGCTGGCTTCAACAGCGGTTTGACTGTTCAGCACACCGGCCAGCATCACCGCCCCATGCTCGGTGAAAGCATAGGGCAAATGCGAGGAATATTTCAACTTCCGGAGGTGGTCGCAATTTGCGACCACCTCGGATTTTTCTTCCGGGTTCAGCTGGAACATAAAGTCTGCAGGAAAACGATGGATGTTTCGTTTTACCTGTTCATTCAGTCGTTTCGTGGGTACACCATACACGTCTGCGAGGTCTGTATCCAACATTACCCTATGCCCCCGGATGAAAAGAATAGCGCGGTCCATGTTTCCTGCAGGTAGCATAATTGTTGATGCATTGAATGGATAATATTCGGATGGTATGCTGTGCGTCCTCCTGGCAAGCCAATATATCCCAAAAGTTTTTTCAAAAGGTTGCGAGGTAAGAATGTGCATGACATTTTCTCAGCATACAGCATACAGCATACAGCATACAGCATACAGTGGGCGTTGTAGTTGCTCGGGTGTTCGGGCATGGATTGTACAGTGAAACGCATTTATGATTGGGTTGGGAAAAAGCTACTCTTGCACTTGCCGTTGCTCTTGCTCATAAAAAAAGGCCACCTGTTTACAGGCAGCCTTTTTTTATGAGCAATGCTGATCTTAGTGTGAGATCACCAGTTTTTCTTTCTGGATGTTCACGCCGTCGTACACCGACAGGAAGTAAACGCCTGCAGGAACAGAAGCCACATCCAGTGTAAGGCTGTTGGAACCCGCATCTACCACCTGTTCTTTTGTAATCATGGCTTTGCCAATCATATCAAAAAGTTGGATGGTGCAGTTCACCTGTTCGGGTGTGTTGATGGTCACCGTTACATTCTGGTTGGCCGGGTTTGGGTTGGCTTTTACCTCGAACTGAGCGGCGTCGATTGTGATGACCGCGTTCGGATCGGTTTCAACCGTTTTCTGTGCACAACCGGATTTGTACGGAGCATTCAGGATGCAGTACCTGGAAGGACCTGCGCCGCAGTCGTTCACCGAGCGAACATATACATGCAGTGTGGTTCCGTTCTGCACATCGAATACACCATTGGTGGCTGT